>JAHEMO010000080.1 GCA_024643625.1 Chitinophagaceae bacterium | reverse complement strand
CTGCGGTAGAGGCCGTTTTTGGTAGCTTCCACCATGGCGTACACCACATCGGGGTCGCCCGGCGCAATGGCAATGCCTATGCGGCCGGTGGTATCGGGCAGGCCATTGGCTTTGCCCAGTTTGGTCCAGCTTTTACCCCCATTAAGGGTTAGGTAAAAGCCGCTGCCGGGGCCACCGCTGGTAAAACTCCATGGCGTACGCTGGTGCTGCCACATGCATACAAACAGCTTATTGGGATTGGTAGGGTCCATCACCATATCGGCCACGCCGCTGGTATCATTGGTATGTAAAATGAGTTTCCAGCTTTCACCACCATCGGTGGTTTTGTACAGGCCCCGCTCAGGGTGCGCAGCAAAGGGATTGCCAATCGCACCGGCGTACACCGTATTGGTGTTTTGCGGATCAATAAGTATGCGGTGGATATTGCGGGTCTTCTCCAGCCCCATCAGCTGCCAGGTACGGCCACCATCGAGCGTTTTGAAAATGCCTTCGCCGAGGCTGACGCTATTGCGGGGATTTCCTTCGCCGGTACCGGCCCATACGGTATTGGGATTGTTTTGCTGTATGGCAAGGGCACCAATATTTTGGGTGGACATACTGTCAAACACGGGCGTCCATTGGGCCCCACCGCTGGTAGTTTTCCATACACCTCCACTGGCAGCGCCGATGTAAATGATATCGGGGTTGCTGTGCACCGCATCAATCGCCGTTACCCTGCCGCTCATGCCGGCGGGGCCAATGCTGCGGGCTTTAAGGTTAGGAAATTGCCTGGCGAGATCAACGTTTTGGGCTTGTGCCGACAACAGCGGCAGCAAAACAAAAAGCAGAAACCGGGAAAACAAACGGGCATTGCGCATACAGTATATGTTTTGAGATAGAGTTAGACGAAGGAAGGCGAAAATTCCTTTGAAAGCGGTGTTTCCCATCAGCCATGCCGTTGTGGAATAGTAAAAGCAATTGTCGATTCCACTCCTTTAATCCCTTGCCGAAATTGCCAGGGAGGGCTGGATTTTGTTAGATCCGATAGGCAGGGTTGCTTTGTATCGTTTACGCTAAAACTGACTTTTGCGTGTTTGATAACATATGTTGATGATTTTCTGTAGGTATTACCATGGTAATTTTGACCTTTACTTTTCTCACCAAAAAAACTATTATGAAAAGAGTCTTATTATCTCTTACCATTATCCTTGCTATTGGGATAACAGCACACGCACAACCCAAGTTTTATCTGAACGGATTCGGTGGTTACACTTTTGATGAAAGCTTCTCCGTTGGGGGCTTTTCGGGCAAACTGGAGGAAGCTGCACACTATGGTGGTTCGCTTGAATTTGTCGTACGTGGAATTTCAACCACCTATCATGAAAGAACAGTTGAGCTTACCTATCAGGGGCAGTCAACCATGCTCAACGGATGGGCTTACTCAGCTATACCTCCTGCAGGTTATAAGCCTTCAATAAGCGACGTAACAGTAAGTTATATGACTATTGGTATGAATAACTATGTGGGCAAAAGCCGCAAGGCTATGGGCTTTGGTGGTTTGCACATTGGCGCGGGTTGGTTAAACAACAAAGACAACAATCAGTCGGAAACCAAGTTTGCCGCCAACTTTAAGGCTGGTGGACGCTTTATGTTTACTGATAACATTGGTCTTAAACTTTACGCTCAGGTTAACACCATAGTGGGCGGTATTGGCGGCGGATTCTATTTTGGTACCGGTGGTGTTGGCGCTGGCGTTAGCACTTATTCTTCGGTTACACAGTTTGGTTTGGGCGGTGGCCTAACCATTGGTTTGGGTGGCAGCGCACCTGTTACTCGCACCACTCCACAGTAACAATATTCAAAACGAGCAGTAATAAAAAGAGTAGCCTGGCGCTACTCTTTTTTTATGCCATATTGATGCAGCAAAGATTTTCCGCTTAACTAAGAATATCTTTTTTACCAAAAGCAATGGTAGCAATAGTAAAAAAGCCTGCAATATGGGCTACCAATATGGCTGCAGCACGCATAATAACCGGCATACTATATACTGATCCTCTGATGGCCGAACCTGTTTCATCCACCGCCATGTTGAAGAAACCCTTCCACGATGTCATATAACTGGTAAACAAAAACGGATTCACTTTGGCAAACAAGGGTAAATCCATGGTACTGATAATGGTAAAAACAATAATGATACTCATAGTAGTAACAATGGGGCCAATACTGTTATCGGCAAATACGCTGAGCATAAAAGATAAGGCTGACACCGCTGCCAATGCTAAAAACGCAAGGCCAAATGCAGCGATATATCGCCAGAATACATCGTCGCCATTATTATCAACATAAAACTGAATGATGGTATAGCTCTTATTTACCAGCAAATCGCCGGTACCAAAAAACAACATGCTGCCAAACAATGCTAATACGGCCATCCAAACCAATAGTAAAAACGTATATACCAGCGATGCTAAAAACTTGCTGAACATAAGCTGCGTGCGGCTTACAGGCTTGGTAATCAGTAATCTTAAGGTACCCATATTGGCTTCGCCGGCCACCATATCGCCGGCTACAAGCGCTACCAATAAGGGCACTTGAATGAGCAAGGTGTTTAATACTAAAAAGCAAACGAAATAGCCGTTCAATACTTTGCCTTCTTTTATTTCGAACATATCGTCCATGCCGCTAAACATGAGTTTAAGCCAGGTAGGGCCATCTACTTTCATGGCCAGTTGTATAAGGCCTACTATTACGCCAATGGCTATAAACCCAATGTAGGTACGTGGCTTCCGAAATATCTTGTACAGTTCAATACGTAGTAATGACAATAGCATAATGCGTAATTAAGCGGGTTGGGTTTGGGGAGCAGCCGTAAGGCTTAAAAAAAGATTTTCGAGGCTATGCGTTTTACTCAGGTTGTGGATGCTGATATCTCTGGCTATCAAATCTTTGGCCAATAACGGTACTGCATTGGCGTGCAGGGTGAAATGCCATCCGTCTGCTTTTTGCTGCATGGCTTCTGCATAAACTGAGCCCTTCATTTTGCGCGCCATATCCTGCTCCGGGGTATCCAGCAGCACCACCGTATTGGCAGGATCAAACAGCTCGCTCGTGCTGCCCTCAATTATTTTCTTGCCTTTATGGATAATGATCATGCGCGTGGCAATCTGCTCTACTTCGTTGAGTAAATGGCTACTTACAATTACGGTTTTCTGATGCGTTTCGCGCAGGCTTATAATCATTTGCCGCATGTCTGCAATGCCTTGCGGGTCGAGGCCATTAGTAGGTTCATCCAGCATAATCAGTTGCGGATCGTGGATAAGCGCAATGGCAATGCCAAGCCTTTGTTTCATGCCCTGACTATAGGCTTTTACCTTATCCTGCGCACGGTCGGCCAATTGCACTTTGTCCAGCTGCTCCATCAGTAATTTACGTGTGGGTTTTATGCCACTGAGCCGGGCAAAAATTTGGAGATTGTCATAGGCACTCAGGTATTTGTATACATCCGGCCGCTCTACCACAGCCCCTACCTGCCGCAAGATATCGGCCCGGTGATGGGGCAACTGATAGCCAAACATGCTAATGCTGCCCGATGTTGGAGCAATAAGGGTAAGCATCATGCGAATGGTAGTGCTTTTACCTGCGCCATTTTGCCCTAAAAAGCCATATACATCGCCCGGGAATACGTCGAAAGAGAGATCTGTTACCGCTTCAAAAGCCTGATACTTCTTATATAAATGCTTTACGCTTACCAGTGGTGTTTGCATATTCAGGATTGCAACAAAAATAGCGGCTGATGGTTGAGTGAACGGATTTGCCCGCCTATGTGGTTATTGCAAAGCCCTTGTTAACTATTTTTGAAAGGTGGTATCCCTGCAACGGCAGCAAAATTTTTTCAGCAGTTATTCTTTTTACGAAGGTCTCCGCATTACGGTGGGTATCATGCTGCCTATAATTATCAGTTTATATTTCCGACAGTTGTCTTGGGGGGTATTAGCAGCCATTGGTGCGCTTGCAGCGGGCATTACAGATGTTACCGGGCCACCCCACCATCGCGTAAACGGAATATTAGCCACATCAGGGTTTTTATTTGGTTCTGTTATCATAACCCTTTTGCTGCGGCAGCAAGTGGTTGCGTTGGGTATATGGCTGTTGCTTGCTTCCTTTTTCTTTTCCTACATTGTTATGTATGGCAACAGGGCGGGTCAAATAGGCAGCGCTGTGCTGTTGGTTATCGTACTCATGACCGATCAGGCCCGAAAGATTGATAACCTTTGGGTGGCCGCAGGTATGATTGCAACCGGTGCATTATTGTACATGGGTATTAGTCTGTTGCTGCACAGGGCAAGACCTTTCAAACTGGCGCAGCAGGTGCTGGGCGAATGTCTGCAACAAACGGGCGATTACTTTACGCTGAAGGCTGGCTTTTACAAAGCTGGGGCAGACGTCAATGCGCTACCGTTACAACTGAGTGTAGCACAACAGCAAATAAGCGAATCGCAGGAGCGAGTGCGCGAAGTATTGTTTAAAACCCGCAGCATAGTGCAGGAAAGCACCCATACAGGGCGTGTGCTGCTGTTGGCTTTTTTAGATACAGTTGATTTACTGGAAACCATAATAGCCGGACAGCCGAACTATCTGCAACTGCACAAGCGCCTGAAGGAAACCAACATTCCCACGCAAATGGAGCAGTTGCTGCTAACTTATGGCGATGCTTTGGGGCAAATTGGCCTTGCTTTTCAGACCGGTAAGTCTGCAGAGGCATTGCCTGATACTACAGCCATACTTGGTGCCATCGAAGATGCTTTTGCGCTTTATAAAGCGCAGATTGACAGCAATAGAGAAGACATATCTTTTTTTCTTGAAGTACGTGCCTTGCTCGATGCGTTTTACGCTATTGACAGACGCATACAACTACTCGCGTTTTATACCAGCTACGATAAAAAAATTGATACAAATCGATCGGTCGATGTAAAGCAGTTTGTTTTGCCTGCTACTATTTCTTTAGAAACAGCAAGGCTCAATCTATCCTGGCAGAGTAATATTATGCGTTATGCCGTACGTGTATCGCTGGCATTAATGGCCGGTTATATTGCGTCTTTGCTACTGCCGTTGGGCCACGATTATTGGTTGCTGCTTACCATTCTCGTGATATTAAAACCCGCCTATAGCATTACGGCGCGCCGCAATCGCGACAGGCTATTGGGTACAGCCCTTGGCGTGGGTATTGGGTTCCTCATTTTATGGTGGATAGCGTCACCTGCGTTGCTAATGGTGTTGATGCTAATAGCCATGACAGGCGCATTTAGTTTTATGCGCAACCGCTATTTTATTAGCGTGGTGTTGGTTACGGTTTTTGTGCTTATTGCTTTTAGATTGTTACGTGCCGGCGATTTAACTGTGCTTATTACAGACCGTTTGCTTGATACTTTTATTGGATCGGTTGTCTCATTTTTATTCATGTGGTTTATACCGCCACTTTGGGAGCGGCAACGTATAGGGGCTGAGGCCGCAAAATGTTTGCATGCCTGTAAAGCTTATTTACAACTTGCGGTACAATATGTATATACTGAAAGTATTTTACAGCAGCAGTACAAGTATCTGCGCAAGCAGGCTTTTGTACAATTTGCCAATTTCAGCGACGCCTTTCAGCGCATGAATCAGGAGCCGCAATGGTTGCAGGGGAACGGACAGCTTTGGTATCAATTGGTCGTAAATTGTAACGCGCTGATCGCCAATATTGCCAGCCTCAGTAATTTGCACCGCAACGACTATGTGGCATCCGTTATTGAAGGTATTGTGGCATATGAGGAAATTATGAAACATCAGCTGCAGCGCGCAGTGGATAGCCTGGATGGCGTGGCAATGAAGCAGCCCATAGCAACAGGTAATGATGAAGTATTGGCCACTGCTCAGCTGCAGCACGCTGCTGACCAATTATTTGAGAAACGCATGCAGGAACTACGGGCCGGCGCAGGGCAAATGCAATACAGAGATCGGCTGAAAGTGATAAAACAATTGGAAACGACGATGAATAATCTGCAGTTTATATGCCGCGATATAGAGTTGATAGTATTAAAACTATCAGCAACTGCGGCTTCATCATCATAACTGCCTACCGGGGCGCTTCGTTGGCATCTGCAAACCATGATGCATACAGGATGTAGTTATTGGCAATGCGATGAATTTCGCCGGCAATTTTTTCCTGGCCTATATCTTTTACTTTTTTAGCCGGAATGCCTGCATAAATACTTCCCGCCGGTACCCGGGTGCCTTCCAATACTACAGCACCTGCTGCTATTATGCTATTGCTTTCCACAACGGCGCCATCCATTATAATAGCACCCATGCCTACAAGTACATGATCGTGCAGCGTGCAGCCATGTACAATGGCATTATGGCCTATGCTTACTTCGTTGCCAATAACCGTAGGATGTTTTTGATAGGTGCAGTGTATGCATACGCCATCCTGAATATTTACTTTATTTCCGATGGTAATGCTGTTTACATCTGCACGCACCACAGTATTAAACCAAAAACTACAGTCGTCTCCGCAAATAAATTCGCCCACGATGGTAGCATTTGGGGCTATAAAGCAGTTGTTGCCAAACTGTGGAGAGATGCCTTTTACCGGAAGTATTACAGCCATTTGTTTTTGTTTTCGCGGAGTAAAATAGTTGATTTGCCGGAGTAGGGATTACATTGCAGCAGATATAATTATGAGTTCTAACCGACAATTATTTTTACAGCATGTGGCGCAAACCTCGCCGTCACCCATCGGACTCGAAATTTCCAGAGCCGAAGGGGTTTACATGTTTGATGCGGATGGCAAAGCTTATATTGATATGATAAGTGGCTTTAGTGTTATGAATGTAGGCCACGGATTGCCGCAGGTAAAAGAAGCCATCAATCGTCAGGTGAATGATTACATGCACCTGATGGTGTACGGTGAGTTAATTGAAAGTCCACAGGTACAATATGCACGCCTGCTTACGCAGTGGCTACCGCCTGCTCTCGACTGTGTTTACTTTACCAATAGTGGTACAGAAGCTACCGAAGGCGCTATGAAACTTGCCAAGCGCATTACCCATCGCAGTAAAATAATGGCTGCCAACAAGGCCTACCATGGCAGCACACAAGGTGCATTAAGCATTATGGGTAGTGAATATTGGCGCAATGCCTACAGGCCATTGCTGCCCGATGTGCATCATTATGATTTTAACAGCGAAGCGTTTTTGCACGCGGTTGATGAGCAAACGGCTTGTGTCGTAATAGAAGTGGTGCAGGCCGAAGCCGGGGCCATGGCTGCGCAACACGATTGGCTGTTGGCCCTGCGGCGTCAATGCGATGCCGTTGGCGCTATGTTGGTCTTCGATGAAATACAAACAGGGTTCGGCCGAACGGGTACATTATTTGCATTTGAAGCATATGGTGTAGTTCCCGATATTTTATTGTTAGGCAAAGCCTTAGGCGGCGGCATGCCCTTAGGTGCTTTTGTGGCATCGCATGCGCATATGCAGCTGCTAACGCATAATCCCGTCCTGGGCCATATCTCCACTTTTGCAGGACATCCGGTATGCTGTGCGGCCGGTATGGCATCTTTCCAATACCTCGTGCACCTTATGCAGGCCAACAGGCTGATGGATCAGGTAAACCGTAAAGCAACTTTGTTCAGACACCATCTGCAGCATCCGGCTATACAGTCTGTGCATCATGCAGGTTTGCTAATGGCAGTAGCACTGGCCGATGCCGAAACCTGTGTTGCGGTTTGCAAAGCCTGCGTTGCCGCCGGCGTAATTACCGATTGGTTTTTATTTGCGCCACATTGCCTGCGCATTGCCCCCCCGCTTATTATGCCCGACGATGTAATTGAAACGGCCTGTAAGCTGATATTGCAAGCGATAGAAGATCATAGTTAGTATGACGAAACATTGATTGTATCCGGCACAGGGGGAATATCAATAGGCTTCATGTCAAGAATATCCTTTGCACGGGTAAAGGATGCTACATTGAATGGATTCCTCAGCGAGTTTTCGATGTCTTTTCTTTCGCGCAAAGTGAGATGAAAACTTAAGGATGCCGGTGAAGAGCGGCTGGAAGGAATATATTCAAAAAGCAGACGTTGCATTTGAGGGCCATATTCTTTTGCCACCCAATCCCAAAGACTCCATTGCTGGTATTCCTGAAATCGAATAACGTTTGTCTGGGTGAGCAAGGCCGGCTTTGTGATTAACTCAAACAAATCTGCAGACTCATAGGGGTCGCGCCACCCACCTTCGGGTTTATCGCGAATTTGCAGCACTACTACGGCACGACAATTTTTGCGTATCCAGTCTTTAAAATAGGCCAGAAAACGAAGCGTTGATTCCACGCCGGTATTATCCCGGAAGCCAGCATCCATCACATCAATTATAGGATTGGTAGGCAGCATTACGTTAGGTAGTATATAAGGGAAAGTCGCATTCATGCGTAAGGCTGTAAGCATACGTAATCCTTCGGCATCCTGCTGTTTAAAAAAGCTTTGAAAATCCACTACATCGGGATCTATCTGTTTGTAATAACCATATGGCTTCTGATGATGCATCATAAAGCGCAATGGTCTGGAGCCAATCAGGATTTTTCTTCCATCGCGGGTAATCACGCAACCCATCATGGCAGTGGGTATAGCACCGCTCATTTCATCTGTTTTGTAGGAAACAATCGGTTGGTCGAGCCATCCAAAAGTGTTGGCATTCAACTCCTGTTCAAAAGCATAGCCACGGTCTTTGTTGTAGCGATGATTATTATATGTAAAGCGGCTTGTGGGTGCCAGTACATCCCGCGCCACATAGCTTGAAAACACTGCATTCAGCACATCCTTTCCGATGGCATCGCCGTAGCGTGGATGATAACGGTCGGCAATAGCGTTACGTTGTTGCATGCGATATAGTTCACGATACCATATGGCACCTATCATACCACCGGAAGCACCGGTAAGCAGCGCAGTTTGTTGCATCAGATTTTTTCCCGTAATGCTATCCAGATGTTGCAACACATCGAATGTAAAACTCGACGCACGAATGCCACCACCGCTTGTAGCCACCACCACCATGATGGGTTTTTTTGCAGCTTGTTTTGCTTTCCATGCTTCAAGGGTGCCTATGAATGCAATGCTATCCAGTCTGATGCTGTCTTCATTTGCTATTTTTTGCAGGTTTTGCAGATTGTAAGCGGGGAATTCGTTTTTATTATCATACCGAAGCCCATAGGCCTTGTTGCGGGGATCAAGAATATTGTTTTTGTACAATTGATCCATGACCATAAACATAGCAATGAAGGCGAAAATGCTCCATGATCCTAAGAAGTAGGATAAGGCTCCGGCGACGGCAATGAGTACTGCGTAAAATACACTGATGCTGGAAGCTGCCGGTATCTGGAAATAGGGATTATCCAGGTTGTAGCCAATGATAATAAGCGAGGCAAAAGCAAACATGATGGAAAACACGGCAACCAGATGGTGTTGCTTGAATATTCTTTCAATAAAATCATTAGGATAGTGTCCTATATAGCGTGGGCGTCTTGCGGCAAGCCGGGCAGTAATAAACCAATCTACCCTGATAGTGCCTTTGGGATGATGCTTTTCCCGATAAATGGCATAATGCTTTTTTCCTTTTGATAATGCCTCTTTCATTTTGTCGGGCATATAGCGGTAAATGGTTCTGTCCGCAGCAAAAAAGTAACCAAAAGCCACTAACAGCGAAAGGAGAAAGCCGGTGATAAAACCTGCAATTAATATCAGGATATCTGTGTATGCCAGAAATTCCTGTATGCGGTTATACAGAACCATTTTAATGAGGTAGTACACCAGAAAAGCAATAGGCAGCAGGGCATTATTTACACAGTATTTTAAAAAAGGCTGCGCAGCCGTGGCTAAAAAGCGAAACTGTCCACTATGCAGAATAAAAGTGGTGATATTCCAGCTCATGATGAAGATAGCAATACCAACCCCTACCATCAAAGCGCTTATAAAATCAACCTTATCTAAATACTCTGGATACAAAAACAATATACGGGCACCAAATGTGTTCATGAAGCTGCCATTGATAGTAGCAAACATGAGTATCCAAAATAGCAGCAATACAGGATAGCGCCGAATGTGCAGCAGCAGCAATTGTACCGGTAGTGAGTACCAGATTCCCTTAAGAATGGCTTTGAAGGGATAATACATGGGCAGACAGTTACGCTGCCATGAAAGTTAGGTTGTTATTGCTTGCCCTTTTACTTTTTTGGCTGATAAAAAAAAACCAAACATTAGGAATTGGCTAACGGGGTACGCCTTGCCGTTACAGAAAACAGCGCAGCAACAAGCGCCAGCAATAGCGACATACCGCACAACTGATGCGCCAGCGCCAGCCATTCGTAACGGCCCCACACATTGGGTATAATGCCTGTGCTGCTTAATATGGCTGCAATGCCCAGCAATACCTGCAGCAGCACCAACACTAATAATGCAGTGGCCACCTTCCGGCCAAACTTGCCTGAGGCAAACTGCCTGCGCATTTGCCATGCATAATAGCTGATAAAGATGACAAGTAAGTATGCCAGACCGCGGTGTATAAAGTGGATGGTGATGGTATTGTCAATCAAATTCATGATGCCGTGGTTGGGTTTGTATAGGCCGGGGGGACTAATCCAATAACCATTAATGGTAGGCCATGTGGCAGCGGCGGTAGCTGCTTTGTGCCCGGCCATTAATGCCCCGTATCCCAATTGAATACCCATTAAACATAAAAGAACAATTGCCATATTTTTTCCGCCTTGCCAGGTGGCTCTTTGTGCCGGTTGAACTTTTAGCAATAGCGCAAACCACCAGGTAAAGCAAATCAACAGCATGGCAAATAAGAAGTGCAGTGCCAGTCTTGTAGGCCGCACATATACGGCATCTCCCTCCAGGCCGCTCTGCACCATTATCCAACCCACAGCCCCCTGCAAAGCGCCCAGCACAAACAACATGAGCAAAGGCGCTACCATGCTACGGGTGAATTTTTTGGAAACCAGAAAGTAAATAAAGCCTGCAGCAAAAACCAGCCCCAAAAGTCTTGCCCATAGCCGGTGAAACCATTCCCAGAAATAAATGAACTTAAAATCGGACAGGTTAAAATCGCTGTTGAGCAGCTGATACTGCGGTGTGGCTTTGTATTTGTCAAACTCCAGCAACCATGCCGCCTGATTAAGCGGAGGAAGGCTGCCGGTAATCACTTCCCACTCGGTAATGCTAAGGCCACTGCCGCTTAAGCGGGTGATGCCGCCAAGTGCTATTTGCACAATGGTCATAAACACGCCTAGTAATAACCAATTACCTACCTGCCTGTTTGCCCTAGCGTAGTCTGTTGTCATTTTCTGGTATTAGCCGCGGATGCAAAAGTAGCCTATGCCATCACCGCAAATGCTTTTGTTTTACCCTTATGGGGCAGTAAGGTGTCAAGTTTTTTCTAAAATTGTCTTTACTGCAAAAGCATTTTATTTGTCCATGCTGCAGGCATATTATCAGAAGCATATTGTAGAAGCCGGTATAGACGAAGCAGGCCGTGGTTGCCTTGCCGGACCGGTATTTGCTGCTGCGGTTATTTTGCCGGCGCATTTTGCTAATCCACAACTCAACGATAGCAAGAAGCTGAGCGCAGCACAGCGTTATGCTTTGCGCAGCATTATTGAAACAGAAGCCATTGCCTTTCAGGTGGCGCAGATTGACCAAACAGAAATTGATCGAATCAATATTTTGCAGGCCACTTACAAAGCGATGCATGCGGCAGTGCAAGCACTTAGTCCGCAGCCCGCATATTTGTTAATTGACGGCAACAGGTTTAAGCCATACGCCGGTATACCCCACCAATGCTTTGTAAAAGGTGATGGCCGGTTTGCCTCCATTGCTGCAGCCAGCATTCTGGCCAAAACGTATCGCGATGATTATATGCAACAATTGCATGAAGCATATCCGCAGTACGATTGGCAGCATAATAAAGGGTATGGTACGGCCAAACATATAGCCGCTATTCATTTGCACGGTTATTGCGTACATCATCGTAAAAGCTTCAAACTAAATGTGCAGGGTAAACTTTTTTAAACGAGAGCCTACTGTTCAGCGTTATTCAAACCATTCTCCCTTGCCTTCGCGAATTACAACGGGTTCATTATCGGTAAGATCTACAATAGTGCTGTGCTCGCTGGCTATCCATCCGCTGTCCACCACTACATCTACCAGCTTGTCATACACTTCTGCTATCACTTCGGGATCAGCAAGGTCGTAGCCATCTTTAGGAGGCAGGGATGCGCTGAGAATGGGATTGCCAAGCTCGGCAATCAACATTTGTGCAATTTTATGATCGGGCACACGCAGGCCAATGGTCGATTTTTTGTTTTGCAATAGTTTGGGTACTTCGCGGCTGGCGTTGAGGATAAAAGTATAAGGACCCGGCAGATATTTTTTGAGCAGCCGGTATTGTGGTGTATCTAATTGGCGGGCATATTTACTGAGGTCACTCAGGTTATGGCAAATAAAACTAAGCTGTGCTTTGGCCGGATCAATTTGTTTGATACGGGCTATGCGCTCAATGGCTTTGTGTTGCAAAATACTGCAGCCAAGGCCATACACAGTATCGGTAGGGTATACAATGATGGCACCGTCCTGCAACGCATCTGTCACCTGCTTAATGAGGCGTGGTTGGGGATTATCGGGGTGTATGCGTAAGTGTAGAGCCATGATAACTTTTTGTAAATGCGTAATGTACTATGAAATACTTTGATGGTTTGTAACCCTTGCTACTAACGCCGAGAATAGCTTGAAACTATCCAGCCGAAATATTTACTGCTGCGCCTGCCATTGATCAGCAGTCATTTCAAATTTTATTTCGTTGCTACCATGCATGCCTGTGGCTATCCAGCCGGCTTTGCGGTAAAAGTATTCTGCTCGGGTACCCGGCTCTGTGCCCAGCCAAAGGGTTTCTTTGGTTTGTGTAAAATACCAATGAAGCATGGTATCGTGCAGCTGTTTGCCAATGCCCTGCTTTGCGAATGCAGGATCCATAAATAAGGCCCAGATATTATGATCCTCTACATCAACAATGGCAAAGCCTGCAATGCTTCCATCCATTTCATACACCCAGCCTTTTCCTCTTTGGGTTATGTAAAGACGGCAATCCTCATCGGTAACTAGAGCCGGATTGGAAAGTGTATTTTCTGTAACCGCATTGCGCACCCTTTGTATTTGCGGGATATCGGCAACAGTTGCTTCTCG
>JAHEMO010000079.1:11464-13289 GCA_024643625.1 Chitinophagaceae bacterium | reverse complement strand
ATAGTGACCCGGAAGCCCCTGGCCTGCAACAACTTAGCAAGACTGGCGGCAATAATGCCCTTTCCTAAGCTTGATGTAACACCACCGGTAACAAACACGTATTTTGCCATATAATAAAAAAGTAGACACCCATTCGGGACGAATTGGGTAGCCTTAATGAACAATCTTGACCTACGGAAAATTAATTAGTGGTCGTGCAAAGCTATGGGAATGGCGCCCTACGGCAAAAGGCAAAATCGGGTAAAAAACACAATGTGCATGAAAGGGGGAAAAATGTGCGTTACGCAAAAAAAACAATGCATTTGTAGATGCAAAATGCCGGTAGGGTAAAGATTTCAGCCTTGCGGCAAACAGCTGTTACTAAACCAAATTGATTATAGCAACCGAACAAAACAGTTGCTGTTCCATTATAACGACGCTATCTTATCACCCCGAATTAAAATTGTAAACGCCAAATACAGCACTATGAAACATTTAATCATTACGATTCTCGGATGCATGACTTTTATCCATCTTTTGCAGGCCCAACAACTCGTTCAGGAAAAAAAGGCTAATCCGCTTGCGGGAACCTGCTGCGATACGGACAGCTGGCAGCCGGCCGGCACCGATGCCAATTTTATGGCCGTAGCCTCAACCAAAGATTTTGGCAGCATGCACCTGCCGCCCCTGCCCTATGCACTGCCGAACCCGAAGGGTAATATGGTGATGTTTAATTGTAGCGATGGCACTCCCGGAAAGGCCTACGCCATAATGGCCCATCATAAAAGCAATAATTACCTGATCGTAATTCAGGAATGGTGGGGACTAAATGATCATATAAAAAAAGAAGCCGAGAAATACTATGATGCGTTGGGTGGCAATGTAAACGTGCTGGCAGTAGATTTATACGATGGCAAAGTGGCCGAAACGGTAGATAGTGCGCAACAATATATTCGCGCAGCATTGGGTAGCAGCCGTAAGGAAACCATTTTGCGGGGAGCATTAGATTATACCGGCGCCAACGCCAATGTGTACTCCGTTGGTTGGTGCTTTGGCGGCATGATGAGTTTACAAACCGCTATTATGGGAGGCTCTAAAATGAAGGGTAGTATTATGTACTACGGTACGCCTGAAAAAGACGCAGAAAAAATCAATAAAATACAATGCGATGTGTTGGGCATATTTGGTACGCAGGATAGAAGTATACCAAATGAAACTGTAGATGCCTTTGCCGACAATATGCAACAAGCGGGCAAGAAGTTTACATTGGTGCGCTACGATGCGGTACATGCTTTTGCTAACCCCAGCAATCCCCGGTACAATAAGGAATTTGGCGACGATGCTTTTGAAAAATCAATTGCCTTCTTGAAAGCAAGAATGTAATTCAGTTTACCCACTACCGTCGTGCTATGAAAAAAGCGTTCGCAACACTTGCCGAACGCTTTTTCTTTTTACTTGACTCTCTTGCTGAAATCTTCATTTATCCAGCTGCTCCGGATTCATCTTTCATGATGACACCGGTATTACCACCTCCCTTAAGTGTTAACTCAACAGGTGCATTGGTTTTCCAATTGCCTCGGGTAAAATCAGGTACATCTACACCAGCGCTCCGCTTCGCTATACTCTGCTGCGATAGCGGCGTGATGCTACTCCATGCTGCTGCATCATACACATCCTGATCGAGCGGCAAGCCATTACGGAGACAATCAATCAATCGCCAGTCCATCATAAAATCCATGCCGCCGTGGCCACCAATTTTTTTAGCCAGCTCGCCTATCTTCTTTACAATTTCAGGCGTGTATTTATCCTGATATTCTTTTAACTCTTCAGGCTTTAGCCAGCTATG
>JAHEMO010000079.1:0-11364 GCA_024643625.1 Chitinophagaceae bacterium | reverse complement strand
TCATAAAATCCATGCCGCCGTGGCCACCAATTTTTTTAGCCAGCTCGCCTATCTTCTTTACAATTTCAGGCGTGTATTTATCCTGATATTCTTTTAACTCTTCAGGCTTTAGCCAGCTATGGCCAAAGGCTATTCTTTCCGGTGCCGGCCATTTGCTTGCCACGCCTTTTGTGCCACTCACCAGATGAATGCGACTATAAGGTCTGTGCGAACTTACATCGTGCTGCACCATCATTGTTTTTCCCTTTACCGTTCTTATGGTGGTTGTACTCATATTGCCCCGAAAGGATTTACCTGCGAAGGGTTTGAAGAAATCATCCTTCGAAGCAAGTTCGTTAGCATGAGTAGCCATGGTAAAGTCGTTTGAACTCATGCTGCTGAGGTAATCAAATCTATCGCCCCTGTTGATATTGAGGCATTGTGCAATTGGACCTAAACCATGTGTAGGATACAGGTTGCCGTTCTTCAAATTTTCTTTCAGGCGCCACATATCGGCGTAGCCATTTTTGTCAAAATTCAGATCAACAAGGTCATGTATGTAAGCACCTTCTGCATGAACTATTTCGCCAAACAATCCCTGCCGCGCCATATTAAGCGTAAGCAATTCAAAAAAATCGTAGCAGCAGTTTTCAAGCATCATGCAATGCTTCTTTGTTTTCTCCGAAGTATCTACCAGTTGCCAGCACTGATCGAGGGTAAGCGCCGCCGGAACTTCTGTAGCCGCATGCTTGCCCTGCTGCATGGCATACACCGCTATAGGCGTATGCAGATGCCAGGGCGTACATATGTATATGAGGTCAATATCAGGTCGCTCACACATGGCCTTCCATCCTTCCTCACCACTATACTCAACGGCTTTTTTTCGGCCAGCCTTTTCGAGTATGCTTTGTGCTTTGGTTGCGCGATCAGGATATTTATCGCATAGTGCTATAATCTCCACGCCATCTATGAAACTCATGCGCTGTACAGCACCGGGGCCACGCATGCCCAGCCCCACAAAGCCAATACGAACTTTATCAATTTTTGGCGCAGCATAGCCACTCATATTGCCGGCTGCCGGCAGCCTGTCAAAAGCTGATAGCCATTGGCTGTCGTTATCTGATGCCGCTGCCTGCAGGCCCACTGTAAGTGCCCCTGCACCCATAGAAACGTTACGAAGAAATGACCTGCGATTTTTATTCATGATAATTTTCTTTTATGACCTTACAACTAAACGCTTTAAAAATAACGGCATCCTTTATTATGGTTTCAAAAATTGTACAACCAACCCATCAACAATGACAACGGCTAAGGCTTCTGAATTTTATTGTAACTGGTAGAAATTCCTTTTATCAATGAAGAACTGAAACCCTGGTGTTCCATTTCGTTCAGCCCGGCAATGGTGCAGCCGCGTGGCGTGGTTACCTTATCAATTTCTGCTTCGGGGTGGCTACCGGTGGACAGCAGCAAATCGGCAGCACCCAAAACGGTTTGCGCAGCAATAAGCGAAGCCGTTTGGGCATCAAATCCAATTTCAATGCCACCCTGAATATTGGCCCTGATATAACGCATGGCATAAGCCGTTCCACAGGCGCCCAACACCGTAGCCGCATCCATAAGTTTCTCATCTATAATGGCTGTGCGCCCAAGTTTATCAAACAGGTCTTTTACAAACTGCAGTTGGGCATCGGTGGCACCGGCATTGCTGAGGCAGGTCATGCTTTGCTGTATGGCAATAGCCGTATTGGGCATGGCACGGATTACCGGAACCGGCTTACTGATGGCTTTTTGTAATTGAGCGGTCCATATGCCGGTTACTACAGAAACCAATACATGCTTTTTTGCCTGCAGTACCGATACAAATTCTGCCAAAACATCAGAATAGTTATAAGGCTTCACCGCCAAAATAATTATATCGCTGCTTTTAGCAGCCAGCTTATTATCGGATGTTACAACGCAACCGGCTTGCGCCAGGTGTGCAAGTTTGCTTAGGTTTCGGCGGGTGATGGTGATATCGGCGGGGGGGCAAAAAGCACTTTTTACCAAACCCTCTGCAATGGCAGCGCCAAGATTTCCACCGCCTATAATGGCTATTTTCATGAATGTGTGGTTTAAAATACCAGGGCGGCAATTTATAAACAAAATACCCGGCCTGCGCAGACCGGGTATTTATAGTGAGGTTACTTGGTATTAGTACAAGTAGTCCAGTGCTTTTTTATCGTTGGTATTAAATGGCCGGTTGGTGCTAGCGCTCAGGCAAGCCAGCATCCAGGAGCCTGCATCGGGGCCGGAGGGTGTACCGGGAATGAGCACGGCGCCAACGCCTGAGGTTGCCTGTCCTTCGTTGCCACCACTGCCGCAGCTGTAGGCACGGTTCATATAGTCGGTATGCCTGAAGCCTATACAATGTCCAATTTCATGCGCCAGTACTGTGGCCATAAAGCCGGCACTGTAGCTGGTATAACCACTTGAGTAATTGACTGTTGGGTAAGGATCGCCGCCGCTGGGGAAACCTGCGGAGGCAATGTATTGCCGCGTTTTGGTGAGTTTAACATTAATATCGCCGCCCCCTTTGTTGCCAATATACTGAAAAGTAATTCCCAGATTTTCATCGTTATATCTTGCCGCTGCATCCTGTATAGCGTTTGTAAGCGACTCGGGAACTTTTCGGCCACTTGCGCTGAGCGTAATAGTGCGCGGCAACCCATTTACCAAATTGAAAGTGTGGTACTGCTCCACTTCTGCAATGCGAAGGGTCTTGCGATCGGGACTGCTGTTAAGCATTTGCTCCGTAAGTACAATATCGCCCTCCACCAGGTAGCCGTCGTCGTGCCGTTCTACCTTGTCGGTTCCAAAACCGAGGTCGGCAATTCTGGCAAGAGTTTCCTGGGTAATTTCCTGTTCGCCGGCCGACAATGCTTCATCTTTTTGGCAGGAAGCCAACAAGGCCATGGCTCCGAATACCATGGCTGTCCATGAAAATCTGTTCATATGCTTGGTTTTAATTGAAAGTTAAAGTAGCGTAAAAAAATTATAGCTTTTTAACTTTTTTCAAATTTCAATGATTCTATTTTGCTAAATAATAATTAATCAAGCACCCTATCCATTGAAAATCAGTAACCTATGTCCATGTATCCAAGTGCGGGAAAATCAAAAAAAATCCCGGAGCAATGCCCCGGGAAAACCAAATCTATATGTGCAAAAGGGTTAATACAGATGATTCAGGGCTGCTTTATCGTTGGCATTAAAAGGACGGTCGGTTGTTCCCGATAAGCAGGCAAGCATCCATGAATTAGGATCAGGACCTGTAGGCGTTCCGGGTATCTCAATCGCGCCAATGTCAAGTGCACCTTCGTTTGAAGGTGAACCACCGCAGCTATATGATCGATCCATATAATCTGTATGTCGGAAACCAATGCAATGTCCCAATTCATGGGCAATTACAGTAGTAACAAAGTCAAGTGGAGCACCATTGTATTGACTGTTGAATTTTATGCTGGAATAAGGACTACCGTCGCTGGTGGGAAATCCTGCTTCAGCAATAAGTTCCGCGCTTTTAGTAACTACACTGATATTGATACCTCCACGAACCTTTTTCTTACCGCCATACACAAATGTCAGGCTTAGGTTTTCGGCATTGTAGCGATCTATTGCAGCCTTTGTAGCATCAATAAGCCGCTGGGTAACATTGCGACCGCTAACCGAAACCGTTATGGCTCTTGGCGTTCCGGTAACCAGGTTAGTTGTGCGGTACTGCTCTGCTTGCGCTACACGCAACAACTTGCCTTCCGGCTTACTATTCAGGAATTCCTGCGTAAGTACAATATCTCCTTCTACCAGGAAGCCGTCTTCGTGCTTTTTTACAGCACTGGTGCCAAAACCATGGGCTTTTATTTGCGACAGGGTAGCTTCAGAAATTGGCTCTTCAAGCGAACTCAGCGACTCGTCCTTTTGACAGCTGAACAATAAAAAACTGGCTGATATGGCCAGCAGAACAGGAGTAATTTTTCTCATAATTTAGGTGTTTAAAGCGGGTAAAATAGGTTTAATTTTAATTCCACAATCAAATTGACCCCTCTGCTAAAGAAAACAAAATTGGGGAAGCAATTTTTCCGGCCTGCTGGCGCCCTATCCTTATCTTGGCGCAATGGCTTGGAGTGGATGGAAATTCAGTGATTTACAAAAGTTTTTCATAGTTGCTGTTGGCCTGTTTATCATTTTACTGCCAGCAGTAAAGGCGCAAAAAGCAGGTAATATATACGCGGCTACTGACTTTGATATTCCGCGAGTCATTGAACCCGTTACCATTCAAAACGGGGAAGAAAATTTCTTTTTAGCGACCTTACCATCCAACCTTAATGTCCATGACCTGCCTGGAAACCTGGTATCGCATTACCTGTCTTCTGCGCAAGCAATAGTTTTACCATCGGCCAGGAACCTGCTACTTGAATGGGGTGCAACACTGCAACCGGTAGCAGCAGGATGGAAAGTCAGTACAAATTTGTTGCAGCGATTAAAGCGGGGTCAAGTTCCCTTGCGCGTAATTGTATTTGTGCAAAATCCTGAGGCGTTTGATCAGCAGGTGACCCCAACCCTGGCGTTAAAAGCATCAACGCGTTTTCAAAAGCATTGGATTGCTTTTGATGGTATTACGGCATCCGAATTCAGCCTGCTTTTAGTCAACCCTGCAATATGGCAGGTGCAGGATAACGACAGGAAAGCGATGCCCGAATTATCGGTGGAAAGTTTTGACCGCAGCCTTAATGGCGGTGTGGCGGTAGCAGCAAGATGGCCCAATATTGATGGCCAGGGCACTTTACTCAATATCAAGGAGCAATTATTCGACACCCTTGACATTGATTTTGCCAGCCGTTATAAGTGGAATGCATTATCCAGCAGGCAGCCAAGCGGCCATGCCAGTATTATGGCTTCAATGGCAGGAGGTGCAGGCAACAGTTCAGCCTTCAGCAAAGGTTATGCACCGGGCACCTCATTAAGCAGTGCCAGTTTCGATAACCTTTTACCCGAACCAATGGACTGGTACAATAGCCAGGGTGTCAATATCCAGAACCATTCCTATGGGGTAGGCGTAGAAAGCAGTTATGCCCCTGATGCTGCTGCTTATGACGCATCCGTTTGGGAGCGCCCCACCCTGCTGCATGTATTTAGCGCGGGTAATGCGGGCAACCAGGTATCGACTGAAGGGCCCTATCAAAACCTTGCAGGATTTGCCAACATCACGGGCAGTTTTAAGATGAGTAAAAATTCAATTGTTGTTGCCGCAGTGGATTCAATGGCTATTGCAGAAGCGGCCAGTTCCAGCGGACCTGCATATGACGGACGAATAAAACCTGAGCTGGCAGCCTTTGGCGAAGACGGCAGTTCCGGTGCCGCAGCAATAGTGTCAGGAACTGCTGCATTGTTACAACAATTAGCGCTGCAAAAAAGCGGCCAATTAGCTTCTGCAGCATTGCTAAAAGCGCTGCTGATAAATGGCTCAAAAGATATTAAACAACCCGGGCCGGATTATAAGTTGGGCTATGGTGTATTGCAGGCCGCCAATAGTATGGCTATGCTTAACGATGGCCAGTATGCTACACCAACATTTACGCAGTCAGTAAAAAAATGGCAGCAGACTATTACCGTTGCATCAAATACGAGTAGGATAGCTGTCACGATTTGCTGGACAGATACTGCCGCCAACCCCGGAAGTTTCCGCGCCATTGTCAATGATCTTGATATGCTGCTGGTGACGCCTGATGGGGATACTATTCTTCCCTGGATTTTAAATAGAGATGCCAGCATTATGGCTTTGAGCGAGCAGGCGGCAAGAGGCCGTGATTCGGTAAATGTTGTGGAACAAATCAGCATCCAAAATCCAAAAGCTGGTAACTACACGCTTATTGTTTTGGCGAATAAATTGGTTACCCGGGAACAACCCTTTGCTATTGCCTGGCAGGCACCTTTAGCAAATGCATTAGTGTTTCTAAACCCCGCCGGTAAAACTGCCATTGATATAGCATCCGGCATTATGCTGCGATGGCAGAGTAGCTATGACGCAAGTGTATTTGCCAGTCTTTGGATACAAAACCTTGCAACCGGTAATAAGACCGTTATTAATCCGCAACAGTTACTGCAGGAATCAGCAAGACTATGGCAACCCGCTGGCACAGGCAATGCATTTATTGCCAAAGCAGGGTTTAGCTTAGGCAACGAAGAAATTTTATCCGACAGTTTTGTAGTAAGCGCCCGGCCCAAGCTTTTTGTTGGCTTTAATTGTACTGACTCTTTAATGGTTTATTGGTCGCCTATTGCAGGGGTAAACAACTATCGCATTTATGCCCTGCAAAATGGTGCTATGGTCTTGCAAAAACAAACCAGTGATACATTCTGGATAGCACAAAAAAAATCTATTCCATCATTATGGTTGATGGTGCGACCAATGGTGCAGGGACTTGAAGGGACGCAAAGCGCTACTATCAATATCAACAACCAGGGAATTGATTGCTATATAAGAACTTTTTATGCCGATTATATTAGCGATCTCAAAGTAGCGGATATCAATTTGTCATTGGGCACTTTATATGGCGTAAAAACAATTAGCCTTGAAAAACGCAGAAACAATGACTATACCGTTCTGGCGACTTATACAGAAAATCTCACCACTGCTTACAATATCAAGGATGCTAATCTTATTACCGGAGGCAACTACTACCGGGCTGTGATCAGGTTAACAAATGGTGCCATTATTTATAGCGAATTGGAGGTTGCTTACTATACCGGCGAAGGCGACTATATTTTGTTTCCTAATCCAGTACAAGCAAATCAACCGGTGTACCTGCTCAACCGTTTTGATAGCGCATCCTATGCGGAACTCTATGATGCCTCCGGCAGAAAAATTAAAAGGATCGTTTTAACCGACCTGGTGCAAACTCTCAGTATAAAAGGACTGGCAAGCGGTATCTATTTCCTGATTATCCATAATGGTGAAATGATTATTGACAGGAAAAAGTTGTTGGTGCAATAGCCCGCACAACATTTGCAATAGAAATGGGCATGGCGAGAATAACAGGAACGGGTTTACTAATAGCTTTTTGCAGTTGCTCCGTGCAAGCCCGGTTACTACGGAAACGAGCACGAGCTTTTTGGCCTTCAACACGGAATTAAATTCTGCCAGTACTTCAGCATTGTTGCAGGGCTTTATGGCAAGTATGATGATATCGTTTGCTTTTACTGTCAGTTTATTATCACTTGTTACGATGCAATCAACTGCCGACAATGCGGCAGGTTGCCTGGTATAGGGACGGGTATGAGTAATATCGGCCGGTTTGCAAAATGTCCTGCTTCCAAACCATCTCCAATGGCATAAGCAAGATTACCGCGGCTTATGACGGCTATTTTCATATTAGACTAAAAAAGGTGTACAAAAATTAGGGTAAATAAAATTGGTAATCCAGATTGAACCCTAGGGTTGACACCCATCATCTGCCCCTCTCTTTAGGATGAAGGAAAGCCGATTTGCTTTTTTAGGAAAGTAGTAAAATAAATCCCGGCAATCACTTTTTGAATTTTAACAGAATGTATATTCGTAGTCACCAACTTAAAATTTACATCATGAGAAGACTTCAACTTGCCTCTGTCCTATTAGGAGCAGGCTTACTGGTTTCGCTTGCCAGTTGTGATAAAAATGCGCTAAGCGAGCAGGATTCTACCGTTATGACGGCAGATGAGCTTAGTCTGGTAAAAGCCGCAGGTTTTAACAGCCTCTGGGCTGAAAAGCATCAGGGTGGTTATTTGATTGAGGGAGATATATACCTTACAAAAACTCAATTGCAAGACCTTGCATCAACTCCCCTAACCCACAACTTTATAGTGGGCGACGAAGAACATTACCGCACCAATTATATCGTAAGCACTCCGGCCACGGGGGTCAGAACCATTACGGTTCGCCTGACTGATGGGTTTCCCGCCTACTACTCCACCGGATTGGATAATGCGCTGGCCCGTTACAACACGTATACCGATCTGAAAATTAATTTTCTAAGGGTAAGTACCGGAGGCGACATTGTAGTTACCGCGGCAGACCTGGGAACTTCGGGTGGCGGCTGTATTTTAGGACGTGCCAGTGGTTTCCCTACCAGTTCAGGTGATCCTTCATCTGGCTTTACGCTCAGCAACAGCAGCTGCGCCACTACCTATCTTAACACGGTGGATAAGGTAGATGAAGTGGTTGCGCATGAAATAGGTCATTGCATTGGCTTCCGCCATACTGACTATAAAAGAAGAAACAGTTGCGGACCCGGTGCCGGTGAATCAGCAGGAAGTATTGGCGCAATCCATATTCCGGGTACGCCTACTAACGTAAGCGGCAGCTATAATTCATGGATGATGGCCTGCACAAACGGCTCTCCACTTTTTAACGATGATGATGTTATTGCACTCCGCGAGGTATACTAATCATTGATCGATATTTTTAAAATCCCTTCCAACATTGGAGGGGATTTTCTTTTTCCGAAATTGAGCACGACACAAATTAGATTTGCCCAGAGCAAAAATGATGACTAGTGTGAATAGCAATAATTGCCAATCATATCCAAAAGCACTCACAGTAATATTAATTGTGATGTTTTGTACTACATTATTGCCAACCGCTTATGGTCAGTCAAAAGCTGACTTTGCCTCCTTTCATGTATTTGTTGCTAATCAGCAGGATACCGGAAAACATAGTGGATATTATTTGTGTAGCTGGGAAAACGAAGTACCTCATTCTTTACCCATTATTCGCTCTCTTGCGCACCATGCTGCCATTGTTTGGATAGATCCAAAAGTGCCATATGAAACTAATTTGCCGGGCCTCACTATGGTCAAAGCTAATAACCTATGGAAGTGCAGCCCAAATGCATTGCCGCTTGTTGCCAGCCGCAATATGATTGGATCGTCATTGGTGGTGTCCGCACCTACCCTGCCATGGTTGCTGCAGGCTTTAACTGAAGCCGGAAATGCCATCGATATTTTACAACTAGACAGCATGTCTGCATCTGCACATGTACGTTGCATCAAGCCTAATGCGTTTGCCACGCTTATGCATCATAAGGGCATTAGCTTTATTGATTTTGCTGCGACACCACACACAGAAATTGGCATCATAGGCTACGACAGAACTTTCCATGGTATCAATGCAGTGGATTATGCTATACCCGGTGCCACCGGAAAAAATATCGTAGTAGGCATCAAAGAACAAATGGTTGAACAAGCCGATCTTGATTTGTACAAACGCATCCTCCCGTCGGGCCTTGCGGCAAATAATGTTACCAATCATGCCACTGTTGTTGCCTCTATTGTTGGTGGTGCCGGCAATTCGTTTTACGACGGTCGCGGCATAGCGTATCAATGCAAATTTTTCCCTTCGTCATTTGGCAATCTTTTTGCCGATGATTTTGGGGTCCTGAATGCCAATGCTGTTTCCGTTCAAAATCATTCGTATGGCACGGTTATACAACCCTTTTACGGCGCAGAAGCATTGAGCTACGATGCACAAACCTGGCGCAATAAAAATATTGTGCATGTATTTTCCGCTGGCAATATGGGGCAGGGTACAGCACCCCTTGGTCCTTATGCCAACCTGCAGGGCTTTGCCAACATTACCGGCAATTTTAAAGCTGCAAAAAACATCATAACAGTAGGGGCCATCAGCAACAAGGACATTATTGCCGACGAAAGTTCTGCGGGTCCCCTATTTGACGGACGAATAGCACCGCAACTAATTGCGCTTGGCCCTTCGGGCACATCAGATGCCGCAGCCATTGTGAGTGGAACAGTTGCTGTGATGCAGCAGGTATTTGCTGACAGTAACGGGGGAGCCTTGCCGCCGGCATCTTTGGTAAAAGCTTTGTTGTATAATACGGCAACCGATGTGCACCAACCCGGCATTGATTATAAAACCGGCTATGGCCTTGCCGATAGTTATGCGGCCATCGTAAGTTTACAGCAAAAACGATATTGGCAAGACTTAATGGTACCCGGCGTTACCCGCGTTTTTCCCATACAGGTACCCCAAAATGCGATTAGGCTAAAAGCCACTATTTCATGGACAGATAGCAATGCTACAGTCAATACCAATCAGGCATTAATCAACGATCTTGATTTTGAGATTTTTCATTCCGCTAGCGGTACAGTATATCAGCCATGGATACTCAATCCATTTCCAAACGCCGACTCGCTAAAGCAATCCGCAAAGCGCGGACGCGACTCACTGAATACAGCTGAGCAAATTACTATTCAAAATCCTCCGGTCGGCGAATACCAACTGAGGGTTAAAGCATCAAAAATAGTTTCAGCTTCGGTACCATTTCATGTGGCATGGCAGATTGATACCACCAATAGCTTTCAATTTACCAGTCCGCAACACCCTTCTGATATGAATCGGCTGGAGAAAGCAACTGCCTCACTGCGATGGCAATCCACTCCGGCCGATGCGCAAGCGAAAGGCCAACTATCGGTTAGCTACAACCGCGGTGCAAGCTGGCAATTGGTGGCAGATGCTGTTTTGCTTAGTGCAGCAAAATTTGAATGGCCAATTAAAGACACGGCAGCCGTAATAAGTTTTCGCATGCAAACCGGCTTTGGTAATTTTTATTCCAAAGAAGTAGTGCTCAGCAATCTAACCAACTTTCAATTTTCCTTCAATTGTACCGACTCGTTGGGCATAGTGTGGAACAGTCACCCGTTTGCAACTGCCTACCAGATTTATACGCTTACCGACAGCCCTTACTTAAAACTATTGCTTACTACTACCGACACCGTAGCCGTGGTGCAAAAAGGAAATTTGTACAGTCCTGTATTTGCGGTGCAGCCATTACTCAATAATCAATTACCGGCTAGCCGAAGCCTTGCCAAAAACGCAGACTTTTCCGGCGTCAACTGTTTTTATACAGCGATAAATTACAACCTGCTGGATAACAATGTGATCAGATTAATTACCAGCCTTAGTACAAATTTTGGCGTGGACTCTGTAAGCTTTGAGCAGGTGAATCAGGCAGGTGAATTACTGAAGATTTTGAATACGCAAAAAGTAGCGGCACCAAATTCGAATTATGAAACTACTACGAACAGCACCACCACCGGAACGGTATATTTTCGTTCGCGTATCCGCCTGCAAAATGGCAAAAGTGTTTACACCAATACCATCGCGGTAATTACAAGCGGGCAAAAAATACTATTAGCGTTTCCCAATCCCGCGCCTGCCAATGGTAGCCTGCAGTTGCGCTTGCAGCAGGGAGTACCTTACAGTTCGCGTTTGCAACTGCTTGATATATCAGGCAGACTGTTGCAGCAATTTGATGGCGTGCCTTTTAGCCTATCCACCAAAGGCTTACCGGCAGGTAT
>JAHEMO010000078.1 GCA_024643625.1 Chitinophagaceae bacterium | reverse complement strand
TCAAAACCCTGGAGCGCACCTATTACGCCCCTTTTCTGGCGCATAATGCCATGGAGCCTGTGAATTGCTTTGCGCATGTAACGGCAGATAAAGTGGAAATACTGGGCCCTATACAGGCACCCGAATTTGTGCGCAATAATCTGGCAGCAAGACTGGAGATTCCAAAAGAGTCGATACAGATAAAGCTGGCCCGTATGGGTGGCGGCTTTGGTCAGCGTGCGTACGGGCATCATGCGCTGGAAGCGGCGCTTATATCGCAAAAAGTGAAGGCCCCCGTGCGGTTGCAATACACCCGCGAAGATGATATGGCCTATGGCATTTACCGCCCGGCTTATACCGCCACCTACCGTGCCGGCCTCGATGCCGGGAATAACCTGATAGCCTTTGCCGTAAAAGGCGGTGGCATACCCGAGCATGCCGTGCATGCCGATCGTTTTCCTGCCGGAGCGGTAGACAATTACCTGGCCGAAGGATGGCAATTAGACTCTAACATTACCATCGGTGCATTTCGGGCGCCAGGTTCCAACTTTATAGCCGGTGCTGAGCAATCCTTTTTGGACGAACTGGCCGAACTGGCCGGTAAAGACCCTATTGCCTTCCGGCTGGAACTGCTGGAGAGAGCGAAGAAAAATCCCGTTGGCGAGAAAAATGATTATGATGCGGAGCGCTATGCGGGTGTTCTTGAGTTAGTGCGGGACAAAGCCAATTGGGACAAACCTGCAGATGGCGTACATCGCGGTGTGGCTGCCTATTTTTGCCACAATACCTATGTGGCCGAAGTGGTGGATATGACCACCAAAAACAACCAACCCTATGTAAGCAAAGTGATAGCGGCTGTTGATTGCGGTATTGTGGTAAACCCCGATGCGGCGGCCAATATGGCCGAGGGTGGCATAATTGATGGCATTGGCAATGCGCTCTATGGCGAAATGACTTTTGCCAACGGCGTAGCCCAAAAGCAGAATTTTAATACTTACCGCATGATACGCCACAGTGAGGCGCCGGAAAGCATTGAAGTGTATTTTGCCCAAAACGAAAAAGACCCTACGGGACTTGGTGAGCCGCTCTTTCCACCGGTGTTTGCGGCGGTAGCCAATGCCTTGTATAAGCAAAGCGGCAAGCGGCAGTATCAGCAGCCATTTTTGCAGGCTAAGGGCAATAAGGTTTTGGGAATGGTGGATCACTAGTTTGAGGGAATAATACTGCATTCGTTAAGCCACTGCACCACTTCGTCCATTTTGCGGATATTGAATAATTATGTAACTGCATTATTTCCGATATTAACGCCAAATTTTTTACTATGGAACCAGGAACACTCATGGGCGTTGTTGTTGGCATTCTCATTGCCACCGTACTTAACGCTATTGTTATTTGGATTGTAGGTAAACTGAAACTTGGTATTGAAATCAACAATTTCGGTACAGCTTTTCTGGCTGCCTTTCTTATTGCTGTTGTTTGGGTATTGCTAAGCCATTTTAAGGTGCTCGATGCTACCGCAGGCGGTGGTTGGCTGGTACATTTGGTGCGGTTAGTTGTTTCCGCCCTTGTGCTTATGCTGGTAGGCAATATGCTGAAGGGAATGGTAACCAAGGGCTTTTTGGGCGCTGTGGTTGCGGCGCTTGCCATGACGGCCGTGTATTGGCTTATTGAGATGGTTATAGTGGGTGTGGCCAAATAAATTGAGCATTAAGCATTAACAAGGGTTTCATGGAAACCTACAGCAAACCGCGTTTATAAATCGCGGTTTTTCTTTTGCTTTTTTGTACCCTTCGCGTACCTGCTGCGACCACGGAAGTCGGGGTCTAAAACACATCATACCGTGGCTTCGCTCCTGGCTGTTATCATCTTTGCCTGATGTCAAATTATGCAAAGCTGATGAATCGTTTTTATTAATGCCATCGGCGAGATACCTATCAACCCGGTAGGGAAATAATAAACGTACTGCCCTCGCCAGGTTTTGTCTCCACTTTCAAATCCCCTCCATGTGCTTTTACTATATCGTAGCTTAAACTTAACCCCAGGCCCGTACCCTGTCCCGGGGGTTTTGTGGTAAAAAATGGTTGGAAGATCTTTTCTTTATTGGCATCAGCAATTCCATCGCCGTTGTCTTCAACAACTATTAAGACTCCCGCCTTCCCGCCATTCGAAGAAGGGAGAAGAGATGTATTAAGGTGAACCTTAGGTTCGTAGCCGGGAATGTTTTGTTTTGCTTTTTCATTTACGGCATAAAATGCATTGCTTATGAGGTTGAGCAGTACCCTGCCGATATCCTGCGGAACCACATTTATGTCAGGAATTTGAACATCAAATGCAGTGGTATAATTTGCCAAAAAGGATATGTCCTTTGCTTTAAGGCCATGGTAGGCTAATCGGAGGTATTCTTCGCAGAGATCATTAATATTTACCGGCTCTTTGTTTCCGGTACTGCTGCGGCTATGTTGCAGCATAGCTTTTACAATTGTTTCGGCACGCTTGCCATGGAAATTTGTTTTTTGCGCATTGCCCTTTATATCTTCTGCCAGTGCTTTGGCCTGCTTAGTATTACCCTGGTTCAGTTCATCTACCAATTCGCTTACCAACTCCTCGTTGATTTCCGAAAAATTATTGACAAAATTGAGCGGGTTCTGAATTTCGTGGGCAATGCCCGCAGTGAGTTCGCCGAGGCTTGCCATTTTTTCGTTGTGGATTAATTGCGATTGTGCGGCCTGAAGATTTTGCAGCGATTCAGTGAGCTCATGCGTGCGCTGTGCTACATTTTTTTCCAGCAAAATATTTTGCTGCTGTACCAGTTCTGCTTTTTCCCTGGCCACTAATAGCGCTTTTGCTTGTGCTTCTTCCCTTTCCTGTTTATATACATTTATCCTGTCGGCCAGTGCCAGCGATAGCAGGGTTACTTCAATTGCCGAACCAATTTGCATGGCATTAATATAATACATCACCGGTAACAGATTTACCGTTTCCAGTATGGCCGCTATAAAACCCGCAATCAAAAACCCCCATGCTGTCAGGTAAAACTTCGCCGGCGGATAATTTTTCCGATACACGACAAAGCCCGTTACCAAAAAGAAAATAGCCATAAGCATAATGCCGCCTTGCGCAAGCATGAGCGCCTGCAATTTGAAAGGCGTAAACACCAGTACAAATGACAAAGCGCCTATAGCTATAAAAATCCACAAGAGTTTATGCAGGTACGGCGCTTTTATTTTGGTTTGCAAAAACGCTCTGGTAAAAATGGTAGCGGTAACCATAGTAGCAGCAGATGAAGCCACGGCAATTTGGTTTATACCAGGATTGTAAGGCCATAAAAATTCAAACACATACTGAAATATGGTAGACATGAACCATGTTATGCTTGCCACATAGGCTACATAGTATAGGTAGAGTTTTTCGCGTGTAGAAAAGAATAGGAAAAGATTGTAGCATAGGATAAGCAGCATACAACCCAGGTATATACCCTGTATCAGGTCCAGCTTGTGCGTGTCTTCCATAAAAGCCAATAGCGTACCTACTCTTAGCGTAAAGAAAAAAGGCTGCATGGTTTTTAGCCGTAATAAATAGGTCTGTTCGCTGCCTTGCGCAAGTGGCAGTGGGAAAATAAAAGTGGTGACTTTTACAGGTCGTTTTGAAAAGACATAATTGTCTCCGGACTGCTGCAGTTCGTGCGGTTGTCCATTGCTTACCGCGTATAAGGATATACTATCAATAAATGCTGAACCTATTTGGAGATAAAAGTCTTTTGCTGACTCGCTTCTTGCTGTAAACCTTAGCCATACGGCATCTTTAGTACTGCCAAAGTTGGGTATCTCTTGCTGATAAGGTTTAAACTGCATTTGCATAGCAGGTTGCAATACCTGTTGAACGTCAAGGTCGCCCGATTCAAGGAAAAATGAAGTATGTTTACCAATAGCGTTCCATTGGGTAGTATCGCTAAGCCGTACAACCGATTGTGCATATACACAGGATATATGAAACAAGATAAAAAAGAGAATACCGGAAGCCCTGTTCATGGGGTATGATTTCCTGTTATTGTAAAACCTGGGTTCTTGATGTTTGACCATCTAAACATAGTAATATTTCTTTTCATACCATTAGCGTAACACACAATTAAAGCGGATGTTGGCAAAGGACCTAAGCACATTGGAAAAGGAAGTATGGCAATACACGGAAACGCTTAGGGATAGTCCTGCTGCGCGACTTGCATCACGAAAAGCTTTTTATAAAAAATACGGGAGAGAAAATGAGTTCGATTCCTTTGGGTACGGTGATGCAGAAATAGCTTTTTTTGGATGGGAAGAAAGGGCTGTATTGCGCCCGCCGCATGCTATGCCCCCTGGCAGTGCATGGTGGAGCAATGTAAACTTATGGTTCATCTATCTTTCAGAGTTGGGGAGCAAAGCATTTGAAACCGGATTTCCCAAAAATCAATTACCGCTACCTGCCCAAGCCTGGATCAGTTTTATTGCAGCACCATCTGCATCCCGGTGGTATAAAGCACATAATGCCAGCATCATTGATGGGTACTTGCGTTTTCCGGATCTGGCAGAGAAAGAAACGCCGCCCGAAAAGGTATTTATCAATATGGTACTCTATCGTTTGCTGTATGCACAATCCTTGGTGGAAGGGCAATTCTTGTTTCCCCAACTGGGAAAAATTCTTGGAGATCCGAAAGGCAATTCGGTTAAACTTATTACGGGGCTTGATGCTTATTATCCGGAGCACTACCCTATGACCCAGGCAGAGATTAATGATGTGCTTGGCCGAACACACAGTCTTGATGCATTGAGCGTGCAATTTTTAGATGATGTATTGGTGGAGCCTGAACTTACCGCATTGTATCGCAAAGCTTCGGTTTGGAATAATCAACCTGCATTAAATACTTTTATTTCAAATCACCGGCCATCTTATCCTTTTGGTGAGGATTTGCCAGTGCCCCACAAAAGTTTTATTATCAGGGTACTGGAATGGCTGCGCAATATTTTTTTCGGCAAATAGATAATTATGCTTCACAATCAAAATGAGTTGGACATGAAAAACGCTCCAAAGAAAATTGCCATATTGGGTGGTGGTATGGCATCGCTTTCTGCAGCATACGAACTAACCGACTATGAAGGCTGGCAAAATAATTATGAGATAACGATATACCAAACAGGTTGGCGCCTGGGAGGTAAAACCGCAACAGGCAGAGGTGCCTGCGATCGGGTAGAAGAACATGGCATTCATATATTACAAGGCTGGTACGATACTACTTTTCGTTTGCTGCGAAGCGTGTACGACGAGAGAAGAAAAGAAGGACTTGCATCCGGCAGCCCTTTGCAGGATTTGTTTGCTGATGGATTGGTAGCCAACAACACAACTTTGCTTACAGAGTTTATACCTGAACTGGGTAAATGGTCCAACTGGCCGCTTATATTTCCTGAAACCGCCGAGCAGCCCGGCCTTGGTGGGCCATTGCCCATGTGGGCATTGGTAAAAAAAGGGATAGCCATCACACTGGAAATGCTGTTGGGTAGTCCTTATGCAAAAAATGAAAGCGCCTTGTTCAGATGGATTCTGGATCATTATTTTCCTGATTACACCACAAAATCTCATCCGGCGCAGGTTGGTAATGCAGGTTGCTTAGGTGTGCTGCTCAAGCCCTTTGCCGGAGCCATAAAAAAGGGGCTGTCAAAGGAATTTGACCACATAGTGGAGGCGTTGCGCGAAGAGGATAATCCTGCTACAGCGCATAAGAAACATAGCCTATTACTCAGCCTTATTGAAAACCGCGTAAAACATATTGAGGAACAGGGCTTGCCCTGTAAAGATGGTGAAACAGCTGCACGGCATATCTCTTTGGGCATTTGCTTTGCTTACTACAACCTGAAGGGCGTAATTCAGGATGTATATGATCCCCATACCAAACAATTTGATTTTGATAAAATAAACCAATACGACTACCGCGAATGGCTGGGATTGCAGGGTGCACCCCAGTGGTTGATCGATTCAGTAATTGTACGCTTTTTTTATACGGGCACTTTTGCCAATCTGGTAAACGAAAATGGCGGTGCAGTGGCTGCTGGTACAGCTTTGCAATTTTTTGCCCGGTCGGTGGGATACAAAGGGTCATTTGTATACCAGATGGTATATGGCACGGGCGAAGTAATGGTAATGCCCATGTATGAAGTGCTCAAACACAGGGGCGTTCAGTTTAAGTTCTTCCATAAGATAGAGCAGGTGCATTATGACCCGGGTGGCCAGATAGAAAAAATATCGTATGCGCAGCAGGTACAACTTGCCGTACCCCATTACAATCCTGTAAAGAAAATAATGAATGACACACTCAGCGCCTGGCCTGCAGAACCGCTATACGATCAATTAGCTAAAGATGACGCCGAAAAGCTTATAGCCGGCAATATTAATTTGGAAGATCCCTGGGCCAATTGGACGGATTACCAAAAAGGCCAATGGCAAAAAGGGGTTGATTTTGATGAGGTGATATTGGGTATACCCATCGGTACTTTAAAAACCATTTGCAGCGAAATTATTGCACAGGATGAGCGATGGTCTAAGATGGCAGCGCATGTAAAAACTACGCCTACACAATCGGCTCAACTGTGGTTTTTGCCATCGGTTGAAGAACTGGGTTTTGACAGGGCAGCCTGGGGTTTGCCAGAGCAGCATGGTGCACCTAATGTAGTAGTGTATCAAAACCCTATGTATAGCTGGCTGGACAGCTCGCTGGTGCTACCTAATGAAAACTGGCCGGCAGCACAGCAGCCCCGCTTCCTCGCGTATTTTACCGGCCCCTATGTATTGCGCAATCCATTGCCGCCGTTTACCCATTATGGTTATCAGGCAGCGGAAAATGAGCGAATGAAAAATGCATTTGAGCAATGGCTTTACGATAATGCGGCATGGTTTTGGCCAAAGGGTGCTACTTATTTGTACCCGCAGGGCCTCAACTTTCAATTGCTGGCCGATGTGCAGAACAACGCCGACGGCTACAAGCGGTTTTCCAATCAATTTTTCAGGGCAAATGTGCGGCCAACCGATCACTATACCTTATCGGTACCCAACAGCGCTTTGTACCGGCTAAAGGCCGATGAGAGCGGCTTTGGCAATATGTATCTCTGCGGCGATTGGATCAACTTTGGCGGCAACGTAGGCTACATTGACGGCACCATTCAATCGGGTCAGCAAGCGGCGCAAGCCTTGCGTGCTGCCATGCAATTGGGTGGTCATAAGCCAATATGGGCGGCTATTGATGCAGGAACCGCATAGCGGGTACACCCTTTTGGTTGTACAATACAATAGGGCCGTTAGCCTCAGATTGATTTTTGGCTTTGCCATACGTACCGCGCCGAGCCGCCTATACAAAGGCAATTGAATTGGGATTACTATTTCTGATTAGTGATTTGCAGTATGGCCTCAGTTATTTTATCTGTGTATTCCGTAAGGCCGGCCAGATGTTCTTTTTCAATAGTGAGCATAGTTTTTGGTTCATTGGCAGCTGCAAAAAGTTCCTGCCCCATGCTATAGGGAATCACTTCGTCGTCTTTACTGTGGATCAGGAGCAATGATTTATGGAATGAAGGCAGGCTTTCCACAGCGCTGTATTTTTCTGCCACCAACGAGCTTGCCAATCCACCCGCCTGCAATTTGGCCATCGCCTTGTGCGATGTAAAGGCGCCTTCCGTTACGAGGGCATCTACCCAATCCGGATGACGTGAAGCCACTACAGCCGCAAGGTTACCGCCCAAAGATTGACCGTACAGTATTAACTTCTCCTGTTGCCTGTTTAGCTTGCTGCTTACCTGCTGCAAGGCTGCTTCGCCATCAAGCAGCAGATTGTCCCGGGTGGCCTTTCCCGTGGAATATCCGTATCCGCTATAGTCCAACAGCACTACCCGAAAGCCATTCCTGGCAAGGGCGCCGCCACCGGCCAGGTTGGAGAGTATGTTGCCCCCGTTGCCATGAAACAGCAGTACCGTACAACCGTTGTAAGCACTTGTTGGGTTCAGGGTCCATGCCTGCAGTTTGTGCTCCTTTCCGGTGGTGATGATTGCTCCTTCAATGGTAAAAGGCACGGCCGACCTTCCCATCGGTTGCATGGCCGGAACGGGCAAATGATTTTCATCGAGCATGACAACCATGGAGTCGCCGCTGGTTTTGTCGTGTAGTACCAGCCTTTTAAGCTGCTCCGGCATCGGGGCAGGTTTCAGGTACTGCTTATTGGCTGCACAAGCCATCAGCAACGTGAAGGGCAGCAGCCGGCACAAGGTCTTGCAGGTCATCATGGGCATAAGATAATAGGTTATGTTCAGCCATCCTACATTCGTTTGAGGCAATTATTTGCTTCTCATAAGATGGCACAGCAACTTATTACACCAGCTAAATCACGGGAAGTGAAATAGTAAATACGGTCCCTTTGCCTGGTTCCGAATCCAGTGTTATTTCTCCCCCATGCGCCTTTACAATATCATAACTCAGGCTCAGGCCCAGCCCCGTGCCCTGGCCGGTGGGTTTGGTAGTAAAAAAGGGTTGGAATATTTTGTCCTGTATATGTTGGGGTATGCCCGGGCCATTGTCTTTTACCGAAATCAAGGCCCCCCCACCCCCCGAAGGGGGGATTTGCGAAGTGGTGACCCAAACAGTAGGTTCATGCTGATAATTAGGGTCTTTGAACCCGCCTTCGGGGGGCAGGGGGGCCGCATAAAACGCATTATTGATAAGGTTCAATAATACACGACCAATATCTGCAGCTACAACATTTACCATGGGGAGTTTGGGATCAAAATCCGTTACCAGCTTTACATCAAAGTTTTTGTCTTTAGCACGCAAGCCGTGGTAAGCCAGTCGCAGATATTCATCTGCCAATGCATTCAAATCCGTTGGAGATTTTTCGCCCTCGCTTTTGCGGCTATGGGCCAGCATACCTTTTACAATGGCATCGGCGCGCTTGCCGTGGTGGTTTATTTTTTCCAGATTTTGTTTGATGTCTGCCGCTATCGATTTTACTTCTGTTGTATTGCCCTTATCCACCTCATCCACCAATTCACTCATCAGCTCCTCATTCAGTTCCGAGAAGTTGTTTACAAAATTCAATGGGTTTTGTATTTCATGCGCAATGCCGGCGGTGAGTTCACCAAGGCTGGCCATTTTCTCAGATTGGATGAGTTGATTTTGGGTTAGTTTCAATTCGGACAAGGCAGACTCAACGCGTTCTTTTTCTTTAAGTAGTTCGCCTGTCCGTAATGCCACTTTGTTTTCAAGCTGATCTTTTTCCTTTTGCAGTGTTTTGGTGCGCCATTTCACTAAGCCGCCAATAAGTATGCCCAGCAATATCATGTAAAGCAAATAGGCCCACCATGTGCGCCACCATGGTGGCATTACAACGATTTGCAGCTTGGTTTCTGCCGGCACACCATAACTACTGGTAGCTTTTATTCTAAAAACATATTTTCCTTCCGGTACGTTATAATAGTATGCGGATTTATTTTCATCTGCATCATGCCAATCTGCATCATAGCCTTCCAGAATGTATTGATGTTTGTTGATTGCAGGATCGGCAAAATGGATTGCAGCAAACTGAATTGTAAAAGAAGATTCATCGTAGCCAAGTTTGATCGATTCAAGTGCTTCAACCGGTAAGGATACAACCCCCTTTGCTTCTTTGGTAACAGTGCTTCTACTTACTTCAATACCAGAGATGACGATTTGTGGTGGAATGGGATTATACACTGCTTTAGGATTACAGATGTAATAGCCGTGGGGATTACTGAAATATAAATCTCCGCTTTGACTTGTGAACGAAGACTGGTACTCAAAAGCCCCGACATCTAACGTGCCATACTTGAGGCCATACACTGCAAATCTTCCGGTGACACGATCATACCTGAAAATACCAATGGTAGAAACACCCCAAATATTGTGGTCGCCATCTTCTGTCATCGATTTCACTCTGGCGCCGCTAATACCGGATCCGCCATCGTCTACCAGCAAAAAGGCATCCAATGAATCATTGAAACAATAAAGACCCTGATTCGTTCCCACCCAAACCTTGCCATCGCTGCTTTGAAAATTATCATAGGTAATTTTCCCTCTCAGGTAATGCCGGAACTTTTTAGAGGCAATATTCAAGACGTTAACACCTCCAGAGTCGGAATGCCAAACATCTATCCAGATATTACCGTCCTTTCTATCCAGCAAATGTACCGGAACGCCCAGTGTAAGGCTATTGCTGTCGCCCGGAATATGCTGAAAGTACTCAGTTTCCCCGGTGTTATTATTTCTTACGACAATCTTACTGAACAGGCAGAAATAAGTATAGCCGCCAACAGGGAGAATATCCAATACACCCCCGGCTCTATCTCCATCCGGCAATCCGGGCTGATAAAAATATCGTTCAAATTTTTCGGTTACAGGATCAAAAAGGTTAGCACCGTTCCACGTTGACACCCAAACCTTGCCATTTGTTGCTGGTTTCAATCCGGTTCCTACAGGGTAGCTGATCGAAAATGAGTCGGAAGGGTTATGCGTATAGCGCTGCTGTTTTTTTGTTTTTTTATTCTCAATAATCAGGCCGAGGCCTTCGGTTGCCATCCATAAGTTTTCTGCCTTATCCTCCAAGAAATTTCCTGCAGATGCTGGCATACTTACTTCCTGAAATCCGGATTGAAACGGATCAATCCGAAAAAGTTGTGATACCTCATTGCTTATCCAGAAGCTGCCATCATTTGCAGCATAGCTTGTCCAAGTGCTGTTGTCGGTATAGCCGTTTAGTCTTGTGTTATCCGATTTATCGAAACGCGTTACTGTATTGGTGGTTGGATTAAAGCAAGTAATACCATCGGAATAAGTACCTATCCAAATTTTGCCCGTTATGTCTTCATTAATAAAAGTGATATGGTGTCGTCCGTCATTAATTTTTACTGAAGGGGTACTTAACTGCCCGGGGTGCAAAGGATCGTAAGTAAATCTTTTGAAACTACCATTTTGCCTGTTCATTAAGTGTAGCCCATTATTATCGGTACCCACCCAAAAATTCCCTTTGCTGTCCTCAAAAATGGCTCTAATCTTATTACCCACCAAGCTATAAGGGTTGTTGGGTTGGTGCATATATCGGGTGAAACTGCCCGATTGTCTATTGAAGCGGTTTAACCCTCCACTATTGGTTGTCACGTCAAATTCCGTACCTGTTCCAACCCATAGCACGCCTGATTTGTCCTCAAACAAGCTGCGTACCACTACGTTGCTCAATGTTGAACGATCTGTGGCGGAATGCTCGTATAAATGAAATTTTCCGGTACCGGGATTTAGGCTCCAAAGGCCGCGGTCGGTGCCTATCCAAACAATACCTGTATGATCAATTAAAATACAACTGATGAAAAAACTACCCAATCCTTTGAGAAAGCGGTAGTGGATAAAACTATTGGTAGAAAAATCGAAGCGGTCGACTCCCTCAACGCCATCTATCCAAATATTCCCTTCCTTATCGGCTGCCAGGCATTCCAGGCCATGTTGCTTGCTTAAGCTACCCGTGTCGAGGTCGTTATGGCGAAATACGGATGTGTGGTAGCCGTCGTATCTAATCAAACAGCTATTGATTTGGTCTAAAAACCACATGTATCCAAACTTATCCTGTGCTATACCATTTATTTTCCCTATCGGGGCGGTTGCTGTACCTTTTACCAAATTGAATTCCGGAAGTACTACGGGTGTTTGCGCAATGGTCAATATCGGCAACACAAACAGCGCAACCACAAATATGAAACGATAAACTTTCCAGCGGTACATATAAGCAATTTGGTGGATTAGTAGCCGGGATTTTGTAATAGGTTAGGATTCACCGCCAATTGCTCAAACGGAATGGGAAAAATCAAATTCTTTTCTTCACTGTTATAATTCTTTTCCTGAAAGGGCAGCAGATATTTTTTAAAACGAATCATGTCTTGTCTGCGCCAACCTTCCCACCACATTTCGCGGCCGCGTTCGTCAAGTAACGCATCAAGGCTTACAATACTTAATGCCGAAGCGGCTCTTGATGGATGTGTTCGTACGGCATTTACTATCGATAAGGTGGTATTGCCATAGGGGCCTGCAGTTGTTCCATTGCCTCCTCTTGCAATGGCCTCAGCCTTCATCAGCAACACATCGGCAAATCGGAAATAAACGAATTCGTTGGCAGCGGCACCAAACCAAAAATAATAGAACGCAAAATCAGGAGCATATTTTATAGGGCGAATACCAGTAGACTCGAGGTCAGGCCCGGGCTCTATATTTTTTACCTCCGGGGAGTAAATTAAGGGTAGTGCATCGCCGCTGAAAATATCATATTGCTGCCCTATCAAGAATCCAACATTGTTCGTGTTGCCGGGATTGGGAGGGCCATTGGGGTATGCGTATGCCTGCCCTCTGCGCTTGTCAGATGATTCAAATTTCTTGTAAAAATCTGACAGCGTCGTAAAGCCATTGAAGCCACCCTGAACATAATGTAGTGGGGCCAGCCACGAAAAGGAGACTACATAATTGCCATCATTATTACTGGGCTGCGTATAAATATTCTCCTTGCTCAGCAAGGCATTAGAAGGACAAAAATTATCGAAATAATTCGTACTCAATGAGAATTGATTACTGTTGATGATGTCATCTGAAAGTGCAATTACCTTATTCATATCTGCTGCATCAAATGCCGGGTTTGCCCTGTTTTTGTACACAGCTTTATTGAGGTAGCATTTCATCAATAATGTTTTAGCGGCATACTTGTTAGCTACGCTTGAGGGGCCGTCGGGAAGATCGGATGAAATGGTGTTTAACTCAACAATTATAGAATCAAGTGCTTCCATGCCTTTCCATACGCCTGCGGGTTGAATCACCGTTTCGCCCGGAAGCCGATGCGGCACCTGATCAAACAAATCGAGCAAACAGTACATGGCCCATGCCCTTAGCATTCGGGCTTCGGCTTTTTGCCTTGGCGTAGCATTATAGCGTAGCAAATCTGTGGCCGCAAAAACCACGCCTCCCAGACTATTAAAGGTTCTTTTGATCATTACATTTTCACCATCCCATTTGTGTTGGTGCAGTACCCGCCATTGTCCATTATCATCCCAATTATTACCGCGTGTTGGTACTATGGCTTCATCGGTCGACACATCAGTAAGGGCAAACATTTCCTGGTAACTGGTAAATGTCCATTCGAGCGACGCGTATATGCCTTGCAATAATACCGCGGGGGCTGCCGGGCTTCTTCCCACCTGATCCGACGTAAGGTGTGCATTCAGGGTTTCATCCAGCTTGGTACAACTGGTGGCCAATACCAAGAGTAGTGTAATTATCACCATTGTGTATATGCTTTTCATCAC
>JAHEMO010000002.1:5560-50867 GCA_024643625.1 Chitinophagaceae bacterium | reverse complement strand
GGAGGCGTAACAATTGCTGTAGAGGGATTAACCGTAATGGTGAAAGACTGGGGCGAACCCGGACATGGTACACTATTGAGCGTATAAGTGGGTGTCACCGTAATGGTTGCTGTTACAGGGCTGCTACCCGCATTCACCACATTAAAGCCGGCTATGTTGCCACTGCCGGAAGCAGGCAATCCTATGGCAGGATTATTATTGGCCCAGGTGAAACTGACATTGCCGGAGGGCGTGCCAGTAAAATTAATGTTGCCGGTATTGGCTCCATTGCATAGCAAAAGATTGGGCGGCGCTGTAACTGTGGGAATGGGATTAATGGTTACCACAAGTGGAGCCCGCGGACCTTCGCAGCCATTAGCTCCATTTACCTGACTCACGTAATAAGTGAACGTTCCCGCCACATTTGTAGGCGGTGTAGGCGCCACTGTGCTGCCGGTTCCGCCGGTTGGCGTATTATACCATAAGAGCGTATGCCCCGGCAGTGGTGTGGCCATAAGTGCCATGGCCGTAGCACCCAGGCAATAAGTAACCGGTTGTGTTGTCGGCGCAGAGGGTGTCGGGTTTACAGTAATAGTAAATGAAACGGGCGAACCCGGACAGCTTACCCCGTTTTGGGTAAAGGTGGGTGTTACGGTAATGGTTGCCGTTTGAGGCGAATTGCCATTATTTATAGCTGTAAATGCCGGAATACCTGCACCTGATCCGTTGGCGGCAAGGCCAATACTCGTATTGCTGTTAGTCCATGAGAAGGTTGAACCAGTCACGCTGCTATTAAAAGTTACGGTATTGGTTTGTTGCCCGTTACACAACACCTGATTGGCGGGCAGAGTCATTACCGGACGAGGATTGATAGTTAGTCCGACTGTATTAGTATAGCTTTCGGCACAAGGGCCATTTAAAAACTGGGCACGAAATATCCAGTTGGCCTGACCAGGCGTTGGAATAAAAGTGTAGCTGGGATATATAACGCCATTAAAAACCGTGTCGCGGGTAGAGGGAATTTCAATCCAGGTGGTTCCCCCATCTGTGCTATAATTCCAAAAAGCAATCAGCGTGTCCTGGCCACCATTGCCACAGGTGGCAAATGTGACGGGAGAACCGGCGCAAGCCGTTTGATCAGTGGGCTGGCAAGGGTTGCTCACTTGCAACGGTGAAGAGACCAATAGCTTTACTCCGGCAGAAGTATCTGCTCCGCATGCATTGCTGTAAATTACCCTGTAGTATTCTCCATCCTGATTAGAATTTGCAGTAAAGGTGTAATTGGGATTAGTAGCACCGGAAATGTTCGACCAGGACGATCCAGCTGTGGTGCTTAGCTGCCATTGTACCGATGGAGAGGGGTTACCTGACCCCTGCGAAAAAAATGTTTTGACTACATCCTTACAGGTTCTTATCTCCTGCGGCCCAAGGGTGATAGCCGGCTTTGCTCCTACCACTACATTGGTGGTAAATACGGTGGTAATACCCCCTGCATCGGTTACCGCTAAGGTGTATGTTCCTGCATTTGCAGCAGTAACATTTGATAGGGAAGGATTCTGTTGAGAAGAAGTAAAACCGTTCGGTCCCGTCCAGGCATAGCTCACACCACCCGAGCCGGTTAGATTTAGCGTGCCGCCGACGCATACCGGGCTATTGCTTCCGGCATTGAAGAAGAGATTTCCATTCGGCTTTTCAGTGTCTTTTGCTGTGCTACCGGGAAATAAATCAGAAGAAGAAATGGCATGGGACTCTCTGGCATGTGCCTTTGTGGCAGGCAACAAGCCAACTATTGCCATCACAAACATCGTGATGGCCCATTTAACCAACCTACTACGGAAGCCCGTACATGAACGAAAACAAAATGCTGCGTGGGTGGAGAGTAGTAAGTGGGTTAGCCTTGTATGATAGAGGCTTGACACAGTATAACCTTTTGGGACAGGTCAAAAGGCACCTGAAGGGAAAAATGGTGTTTGAATGGGCGTGAAAAAATTTATCGCCTGCTGGTTTCAAGAAAGGGTATATCCTGGCTGGGTTAGTTATTCGGCTGACAAAAGACCAACAGGCTTCATCAAATCCTTGTGTAAATTAGGGCAAATAATGATATGATGCGCAAAGCATTGATATTTAGGGACATAAAATATGGGGACCTTGCCGCTTCGTCAGGCGATGATTAAAGCGGATTTCAGCAATTTTAGCACCGGGAGAAAGAAGCCTTTTACCAGTTTGCTTTTTGATATCTTGCCAACAATCATTCAAATTGCCACGTAAATTCAGTTGATTATGGCCGAAACAAAGGAATATACAATCCCTGCCGGCGCCGGTATCGGCCACGTGCACCTCAAAGTGGCTGACCTCAATCGTTCGCTGGCATTTTATTGCGATCTGCTTGGCTTTGAAATTACGACGCTGTACGGTGATCAGGCAGCCTTTGTTTCAGCTGGCGGCTATCATCACCATATCGGGCTAAATACCTGGTATAGTAAAGATGCGCCACCCGCCCCCATCAGGTCAGCGGGGCTCTTTCATACAGCTATCCGTTATCCGGCCAAAGCCGATTTGGCTACTATTTACAAACGCGTTACATCGGCAGGCTATCCATTTACAGGTGCTTCGGACCACGGTGTGTCGCTGGCTTTTTATCTCGATGATCCTGATGGCAACGGTGTGGAATTGTACTGGGACAAGCCCAGGCAGGATTGGCCACAAACGGAAGATGGACAATTGACGATGTACACTAAACCGCTGGATCTGGCAGATTTGCTGAAAGCGGTTGGTTAGCAGACAAAAAAAAACGGTGCAATGCACCGGTTTCGATTTATACTTTCTCAGGCTTTTTTGCACCTGGCTTCTTTCCTGTTTTCGGGGTAAAGATGGCTATCATCCTTCGGCCCTCCATCTTGGGCATGCTTTCCAGCGACCCATAATCTGCAAGTCTTTCGGCAAATTTTAGCAGGAGCACTTCTCCCCTGTCTTTAAACACAATGGCACGCCCTTTGAACTGAACGTAGCATTTTACCTTATTTCCCTCCTCTAAAAACTTTTGCGCATGCTTACTCTTGAAGTCAAAATCATGATCGTCGGTGCCAGGCGTAAAGCGAATTTCTTTCACCTCACTTTGCTTGGCATTTGCCTTCATTTCCTTTTCCTTCTTCTTTTTCTCGTACAGAAATTTCTTGTAATCAATAACCTTGGCCACAGGGGGCGTGGCGTTGGGAGAAATTTCTACAAGGTCAAGTTCCAGGTCGCGGGCTATTTGCAGCGCTTTCGCTGTAGGGCATACACCCTGCTCTACATTGTCGCCTACCAGTCTTACTTCGGGAACGCGGATCCTCTCATTAATGCGGTGCTCAGGCTCGGGTTGGCGGAACCTTGGCCGATTTTGGTTTCTTCTAGGGGGAAAAGCCATTCAGATATTTTAGTTAAGAAATAAAGCCCTTTTGGGAGCTGCAAAGGAAAAGAAATTTATCAATTACAAAATCAGGGTTATAAACGGTTGTCAATTTCCTGCCGAAGCGCAGCAATAAGATCTTCCGTTTTTACGGATTCTGACCCCTCAACACCATGCCGGCGTAGCGAAAGCATGCCGTCTACGGCCTCTTTTTCGCCCAAAACCAGCATCACCGGTATTTTTTGTAACTCGGCATCCCTGATTTTACGACCTATTTTTTCCTGCCGGTCGTCTAGCTGACAGCGAATGCCGGCTTTGCGCATAGCAACTTCCACTGCTTCGGCATAGTCGTGTACTTTATCGCTAATGGGCAACACTTTTACCTGAACCGGGCTAAGCCATAGCGGCAACCTGCCGGCATAATGTTCCAGCAGAAAACCAATAAAACGCTCGTGTGTACCCAGCGGCGCACGGTGAATAATGAGCGGGGTGTCCGTACTATTATCAGCCGTGGTATAAGATAATTTAAATCGGCTCCCTTGTGCAAAATCTACCTGATTGGTAGCGAGGGTGAATTCACGCCCGATTACGCTGTATATCTGCACATCAATTTTAGGTCCGTAAAAGGCAGCTTCATCCTGCACTTCTATATAAGGGATATTGCTGTTAATAAGCACCTGTCTTACCATCTCTTCGGTTTCCTTCCACAGTTCAGGTTCGTCCACATATTTTATGCCCAGTTTATCAGGCGAATGCAACGATAAACGCATCACATATTTATCAACTCCAAATATTTTGAAGTACTTCAGATACATGTCATTTACTGCCCTGAACTCCGTTTCAAACTGATCCCGCGTGCAATAAATATGTGCATCGTTCATATGCAGGCAACGCACACGCATCAGGCCAAACAATTCGCCGCTTTGCTCATAGCGATATACGGTGCCATATTCGGCAATGCGATAAGGTAAGTCGCGATAGCTTTTAGGCAATGCTGCAAAAACTTTGTGATGATGCGGACAGTTCATGCTGCGCAAATAATAGGTCTCACCATCCAGCTGCATGGGCGGATACATACTGTCTTTATAGTATGGAAGGTGTCCACTGGTAACATACATACTCTCTTTGGCAATATGCGGCGTTACAACCCTGTGGTAGCCTGCATCTTCCTCCGTTTCTTTGGCTAATTTTTCCAGCTCTTCAATGATGATAGTACCATTGGGGAGCCACATAATTAAGCCCGGCCCTACATCATCATCCATGGTGTAGATGCTGAGTTCTTTGCCCAATTTCCGATGGTCGCGTTTTTTAGCTTCTTCCAATAAGGCAACATATTCGTCCAACTCTTTTTGCGACGGAAAACTTACACCATACACGCGTGTCAGCATCTTATTTTTCTCATCGCCTTTCCAGTAGGCTCCTGCAATATTGGTAAGCTTAATAGCTTTAATAAAACCGGTATGCGGTATATGTGGCCCACGGCAGAGGTCAGTAAAATTACCCTGTGAGTAAAGCGTTATTTCTCCATCCGCAAGGTTTTGCAATAAGTCAAGTTTATACTCATCGTTTTTATCTGTGAAATATTGAATGGCATCCGCTTTTGAAATTTCTTTTCTTTCATAAACATTTTTCTGCCTTGCTAATTCAGTCATGCGCTTTTCTAACTTACCCAGGTCTTCTTCTGTAAGTTTTCTATCGCCTAAATCAATATCATAATAGAAGCCATTATCAACAGGTGGCCCAACCCAAAATTTTACACCCGGAAACATGGCTTCAATAGCTTCTGCCATTAAGTGCGCCGTGCTATGCCAAAATGTAGATTTGCCGTCGGCATCATCAAACTTTAAAAACTCAATTGAAGCATCATGGCTAAGTGGTCTGCTAAGGTCGACGACTTTGCCATTAACACGAGCCGCCAACACATTGCGTGCTAAGCCTTCGCTAATGGATTTGGCCACGTCCATGGCAGTAACGCCTTCATTAAAACCACGCACCGAACCATCAGGAAACTGCATTGAAATACTCATGTATAGCTAATTAAATGTGCTGTTAAAAGGGCGGCAAATTAACAAACAATTACGCAGACGGTAAGGCTCTCCCCTAACCTTCAATATATTTTTACTTTTCACGCAATAATGAAGGTTTTGCATACATACTTGAAGTTGCTGTTCGCTTTTGTTCTTTTTTCACTGCAAGGACAGTCCCAGGATTTGTCGGGCGTATGGAGAGGCGAATTTTACAACCTGCGGGAACTGATGTATTTCGGCAGCAAGTACCGTTACGAGCTACAATTTGTAAGTGCCGATAAAGCCTTTTCGGGCATGAAAGGTGCACAAGGTGTCACTTACAGTTATCAGGATAAGCGCTTTTACGGTAAAGCCAGTTGCATGGGCATTTGGAATCCGGAGAGCAAAGTGCTTACCCTGATGGAGGATAAAATGCTGGACCTTAAAATTGAAGGTGGTGGCGACGGATGCCTGATGACCTGCTATCTGGAGTACCGCAAAGAAGATGGTGTAGAGATTTTAGAAGGTACATACACCAGTGTAAACATGAACAACAAGGAAGCCGGCTGTGGCGGTGGCCGCGTCCGGTTGGAAAAAGTACCAGATTCCGAATTTGGGAAAGAAGATTTTTTGGTGGAACATGAGGCTAAACGCAATACGGCACCAAAAGCTACAGGCCCCACTATAAAACCGGGTCAGGAAGAGTTTTTGGTAAAAAAAGATTCCGCGCCGGCAAAAACCACTCCGCCCGTTGTAAAAACTACACCGCCCCCCGTAAAGAAAACCACTCCTCCCCCGGCTACAAAACCTCCGGCCACCAAGCCCCCGGCTAAAGAAATACCACCTGTGGTGGCCCAACAAAAAACCGAGCAAAAGCCGGCACCGGCTACACCGGAAAAGACAATTCCCAAACCCGAATTACCTCAGGAAGTGCGCAAGCGCAAAAACGAAGTGTTTGACGTGATTACCACCCGCGCCAAAGAAATTACCATTAGCATGTACGATAATGGCGAAGTAGATGGCGATATCATTTCGGTATTTCACAACAATAAAATGCTGTCGTCGGGCCAACTGCTTAGTGCCAAGCCATTGGTTTATACCATTAAGCTAAGCGAAGACGAACCCGATCATGAAATATTAGTGGTTGCTGAAAACCAGGGCAGCATTCCGCCAAATACAGCACTTGTAATTGTGCAGGCGGGTACAGAACGCTACAATATCCGTATTTCAAGCTCCGATGAAAAGAATGCGGTAATCCGTTTCAGATACCAACCATAGCTGCCATCGGCTGCAATATTTTAGCTGCTTTGGCAAAAATATTGTTGGTTTGAAGGCGATAACCTATGAGCACAACGGGTACATTTTTCAAGCAATTTTATCTTTCTGCAAGGGCGTACCTGTTGCTTGGCTTTGTTGTTGCCTGCTTTCTTTTCATATGGTTGTACAATGCCCCCATTCTTCCGGGTAAAATTGCACTGGGTATTGTTGTACTCTTAATTGTTGTGGACACCATTGGTTTGTTTCGCATAGCCCGACCCATTGCAGCAAAACGAGAAATGGCTGATCGCTTTAGCAACGGAGATAATAACGCTATAACGCTGCACTTGCAAAGCAGGATGAATTTCATCAGCCATCTTGAAATTATTGAAGAGCTTCCGGAACAATTGCAAATGCGGAAAAATTGGGTTAGCTTAAAACTTGCACCCCTGCAAAAACAGCATATTTCGTACCGCCTCTTACCTACACAGCGCGGCAGTTATCATTTTGGCGAAACCATCATATTTATTGCCAGCAGATTAAAATTAGTCCGTCGAAGATGGGTATGTCCCAATGCACAAACGATAAAAGTATATCCCTCCTTTCATTACCTGCGGCAGCAAAGATTAATCGCACAACCATTACAAATCAACGAACCCGGCAATCGGAAAATTCGCAAGATTGGCCATAGCCTTGAGTTTGAGCAAATTAAAGAATACGTATCGGGGGATGACAGGCGCACCATAAACTGGCGTGCTACGGCGCGCAAAAACCAATTGATGGTAAACCATTATACGGATGAAAAAAGCCAGCAGGTGTATGCAATTGTAGATAAAGGAAGGCTTATGAAAATGCCTTTTGAAGGACTTACGCTGCTGGACTATGCTATTAATGCTTCGCTTGCATTGTGCAATATTTGTTTGCACCGTCAGGATCGGTTCGGACTCATTACTTTTTCGCATGAGCATGGGACGGTATTGGCAGCAGATAGAAAACCAATGCAGCTTAGCCATACGCTGGAAGCGTTATACAAACAGGATACCGCGTTTTTGGAAAGTGACTTTGAGCGATTGTATTTGCAAATAAGAACCCATATCAGGCATAGAAGTTTGCTTATTCTGTTTACCAACTTTGAATCAACCACAGGCCTGCGCAGGCAGATGCCCTATTTGAAACAAATGGCAAAACATCATCTTATATTAGTCATCATTTTTGAGAACACAGAATTAATTGATTTGGCAGCAAAACCGATTGACAATGTAGAAGATGTTTATCGCAAAACAATTGCAGAAAAATTTTTGCACGACAAACGGCTGATGGTACGCGAATTGCAGCAACAGGGCATAATGGCCATGCTAAGCACTCCGCAGCAAACTACCATTAATGCCATTAACAAATACGTAGAAATAAAAAGCAGACAGGCCCTTTAAAGCAACGAACGATCTGTCGTGCAACCTCACATACCTATGGCTAATTGGCAATATTCCAAAGATGATCTGCTGGCCGGCGCAACGCTGTTGGTAGACAAACCGCTTACATGGACAAGTTTTAATGTAATCGGCAAACTCCGCAGCATATTCAACATCAAAAAAATTGGACATGCAGGCACGCTGGATCCGCTGGCTACCGGCCTGCTTATTGTATGTACCGGCAAGCATACCAAACTCATTAATAACTATATGGGGATGGAAAAAGAATATGAAGGAACCATTACGCTTGGCCATACTACACCCACCTATGATTTGGAAAGCGAACCACAAAACCCGCGGCCTTTCCTGCACCTTACAGCACAGGAACTGACCGAGGCAGCGGAAAAATTTACCGGGGAAATCATGCAGGTGCCACCAGCTCATTCCGCCATCAAGCAACAAGGGGAAAGGGTATATGAAAAAGCAAGACGCGGCGAGGAAGTGATAATACAACCTCGTAAAATCACCATCACCAAATTTGATATCATTAGTGTTGAATTGCCACGGGTTGACTTCAAAGTAGTTTGCAGCACAGGCACTTATATCAGGAGCCTTGCCCACGATTTTGGCGCAGCATTGGGCACAGGAGGCCACCTCAGCAGATTGGTGCGTACCCGTATTGGCCAATACCACATTAAGGGTGCCCTTACGCCGGATGAAATTGCAGCACAATACAAAGCGTTTAAAAACACGGATCACACAGTGTGATGTTTCTTCTGGTATTTAGAAGGGATAACCAATGCCAAATTGTAATGCATAATTTGGCTTCTCAGCACTGCCCGGTATTCGGTTGGTGCCTTTCCATGTAAAATCACGCATCCATCCTGCCCCATCCCTTACAGGATCTTTGAGCTTGATACCAAAATCGAGTCGAAGAATTAAAAATTGCAGGTCGAAACGCATTCCTGTTCCTGTGGCAACTGCCAGGTCCTTATACAATCGGTCAAACCGCAGCTCGCCTTCACCATCGGCATTGTCAAAATGGTTCCAAACATTACCAATATCGGCAAAAGCAACCCCATTAATATCAAAACCAAATAACCTGAAGAGCTTAAACCGATACTCAGCATTTGCTTCCAGCTGTATATCGCCAAAGCGATCGAAGAATGAGGATGTATCACTTACAATGCTTCTACCCAAACCAAGTTGTCGCAGTGGCCATGCCCGCATGCTATTGGCACCGCCCGCCACAAATTGCCGGTAATAAGGCAAAGTGCGCTGCACTTGTCCTATAGATGCATATTCCCAACCAACACCGCCAAACAACCTGAAATTCCATGAACTAGTGAGCGATGTCTTTATCTGATGCTGAATTTGCCCATCAATCTTAAAGAACTGAAAGTATGCTCTGTCGAAAAGTAAGTCGGGGCCGGGAAAAGTCACCTCGGCATTTATTCGTACGAGGCTTGAATGTTTATCGCTTTTGTAAGTTATTGGTCTGAAATAGGTATAGCCCGTACTAAATATAGTACCCTGCCTGAACGACAATAGTAGGGATGGATTTTGCTGAATTACCTTAATAAGACTATCCGTCACCGTTAGGTAAACTGTTTCGAAGTTGGGAATGGTTACGGTATGCGTAACTACTTTCTTTCGCCAGGTATATTGCATGCGGGCACCGACTGCCGATTGCTGGAAAAAATCGATTCTATCCGTGTACAGCCAGTCTGCGGAAAATTTAGTGCGACTAAGCAAATATTGCTTTTTATCAACAAAGGCAAAGGGCCAAACCAATCGGGGAAAAGTATAGCTATGGTTAAGGTTTATTAAAAAGGTCTGAAACAATCCGCTATTAACACCATCGCGGGAATTATTCAATTCGAAGCCCGCCCTTGCTATAGTATTGCTTTGAATAGCGCGATGGAAAGTATTGCGATTTCTGTGTGAAACGTTGAAGGACAGCGCCAAAAATCTACCCGCCAATGCATTGCTGACTGATATGTTATTATTCTGACTTCCTTCAATATCAAACTGCAGGCTTTTGCGCTTTGCAGGAATAAGGAACAGGTGGAAATTAATCAGTCCCGTTGAGTCCGTCATACTGGTTTTGGTGCGTAAATCTATCTGCTGCCATGGCCCCAACCCTGTGTAATTATTAATGGTGCGGAAATATGAACTGTCGTTATACAGTCTGCCGGGGTAAATAAAATTTTGCCTTCGCACTATTCTGCCAAAAAATGCCTGACTATTTTCCAGCACATAAATAGGACCACGGGTAGGACTGTCGACATACGCAAATTCCGTACCAATGAGCGAGTCTGGATTATCGCGAACCCTTGTATCGGGATAGATAAAAACAGAATCTACTTTAAATGTTTTGTAGGCTTCAGGGTCGGTACCGGGGCGTTGAAAAATGCGCAATTTAACGGTGGGACTTTCCAGCCTGCGCTGCGCCGCACGAATGGTTTCAAATGGATCCAATATTTCAGTACTCACCAGGGCTGGATCTGTAGTATCGGCTTCTGTAAGCAATGCGGACCGCGACATTTTGAAATACCCCTGGTTACGGAAAATATTGGATAGCCTATCCATTTCGGCCGCTACATCGGCCTTCTTGTATCGGTTTCCTTTTGCCAGAAAAGACTTGTTACTATTTTGTTCCACCAATTGCTGCAGGGCAGAATCGCGAAATGTGTAAGTAATAGTATCAATCCTTAACGGGGGACCGAGATTAATGATAAACTTATTTTTTACTTCAACCACTTCCCTTTCCTTGCCAAAAAAACTGGTTCGGCGCATGGTAGTATCGTAGGTGATGATCACGGTATCCATGCTGGCATTATAAAAGCCTTCCGCATTCAGGTATCCGCGAAAAAATCGCTTACTGCTTTCCAGATAAGTGGAATCAAACTCACCGGCGGCAATAATTTTTTTGTAGATACCAAAAAAGCCCGTTGATGCCGTTTTGATAGAATCATCTACATACTCGGACAATAACTCCTCTGCATCGCGCTCATCCTGTCGGGAAAGTACCTTGTTGTTTACAATGTCCACTTCATTGTTTCGGGTGTACACCCCGCTTGCGGGCATATTCTTTACTTCAACGCAGGCAGAAACAAAAACCAGCACCAGAAAACAGCATAACGGTAAGGTTAGTTGCGGAAACGTATGTTTGTCAGGCCTGCGAAAAAACATTTAGTGAGTTATGGTAACACGAAGTGAAATCAAATATATCCAAAGTTTGCACGCCGGAAAGCACCGGAAAGCGCAGCGGCAATTTGTGGCCGAAGGTAATCACATGGCTTTGGAGGCCTTACAATCTTTTGCACAAAACATCCTTAAGATATACGCGGTACCCCATTGGATAGCAGCAAATAAAGATCGGATTGGCGCACTATCAGCCGTAGAAGTAAGTACTACTGACATGGAGCGTATTACTTTGCTATCCACCCCAGGCCCCGTGCTGCTGATGCTCCAAATGCCAGACTATTCCACCGAAAAAAGAGAGGATCATCAGTGGTCCTTATGTCTCGATGGCGTGCAGGACCCTGGCAATGTTGGTACTATCATTCGCATTGCCGATTGGTTTGGCATACCTCAGGTAATTTGCGGAGAAGGCTCTGCAGATGCTTACAATCCTAAAACTGTTCAGGCATCCATGGGAAGTATTTTTCGGGTAAAAACCTTGCAAACCAACCTAAGCGGCTGGCTAGGCGGTGCTCCTGTCATTTATGGTGCCCTATTATCCGGACAATCTGTTTGGGAAACCGCAACCGTCAAACCCGGGCCGTTAGTTATTGGCGGTGAGGGAGCAGGCATATCGCCGGAAGTGAAGCAGCTAATAACGCATGCACTTACCATACCAAGGGTTGGTGCAGCTGAAAGCCTGAATGCTGCTGTAGCTACCGGTATCCTTTGCTCGCATATATGCCGCACTAGCTAAAGCGCAAGGCCTTTACAATATTAGTCTTGGTCACGTAGACCAATGGAAGGCGAAGTGTGACGGCGCAAACGGTAAATGTACCCACCACAATAGCTGCTACCTGCCACCAGATAATCTTTACGGGGAGCACAGCAACATAATAGGTGGATTCGTCCATTTGAATAAAACCGAATTGATATTGCAACCATAATAGCAGTAAGGATATGGCAAGACCAATGCCAATACCCATTAGGGATATATACAATGCATAGTACCAAAACACTTGTTTGATGCGGGCATTGTCCATGCCTACAGCTTTAAGTACACCCACCATGCGGGTGCGTTCAATAACCAAAATCAATAAACAGGTAATGAGATTTATAGCCGCCACGGCCATCATAATACCTACCACAATCTGTTTGGTTTGATCTTGTATTTCCAGCCAGTCAAAAATATTGCCATACAATTCGCGTACAGGATTACATACTATTCCCTGCGGCAATTTGTCACTGATCGTTTTGCATTGGGCAGCATGCTGATTTCTATTGCCACCCATGGTAATTTGATACCCAGTAATGGTATTGCCGGGCACTTGCTGCAGTCGCTGCATAAATCTGATATCGGCTATAGCAAAGGCCTTATCGTACTCTTCCACACCGGTTTTGTACAGGCCTGCCACTGTCATGAGCCTTGACCGGATTTCGCTGCCATTTTTGATGTAAAAACAACTGAGTTTGTCCCCCGCTTTCACCTGCAACATACCTGCGGTAAATTCACTTATCAGTAATTCATCGGTGTATCCCGTATCGGGGAATGCGGGCATACGGCCGCCGGTTAGAAATACGCCAAACGCCTCGCTGTTAAAGCGTTTGTCAACGCCTTTAATCATAACACCCTCAAACTGACTACCGGTTTTCAAAACCACCGATTTGCTGAGGTAGGGAAAAAACCCCGCTATCGCCGGCTCCTGACGCAAGATTAGCTCAAGACTGTCATCCGTAGTCATCACAAGGTCTTCAGCAAGCTGCGAACGTGGCGGTGCAATGCTTTGCACCCGTGCATCACCCCAAAAACTATACACTTTGGACGCTACCGTTTGCTGAAATCCATTTACCAAACCGAGTGTTATGACCATGGTAGCCACACTTAGTGCAGTAGCCGCTATAGCCAGCCTGATGATGAACCCTGAAAATCGAGGCTCGTCATTCCCAATTATTTTTCGGGCGATATAGTAAGGGGTATTCAACTGGCAGGATCAGGTTATATAAAGCGCAATGATACCAACGACTGCCCACATTTCGTTTTACCGGCAATTACTTACCTTCCTCGCTTCTATTCACCACCCTGTTCTATACATGCGAATTGGATTACTATCATTAATGCTGCCCTTGCTTCTGCTTGCTATGCCAGACAAGGGTAAATCCCAATCGGAAAAAGTTTTGAAGGAAACCATTAAGTCTATAAAGCTTTTCAGAAAAGGTGACCAAACATCGGTAGCTGTAGTACGGCTTGGTGGCATGGAAGAACTGGAATTACATTTTGATGATCTCGGTGGCAGACCGATGAATTATTTTTACACCTACGAACTGAGAAATGCAGATTGGTCGGCCGTAAATCTTAGCCAGATGGACTACATCAAAGGCTTTACGCAGAATCGAATTAATCAATATCGGTTAGCCAGCGGCACATTCACTAAATATGTGCATTACCAAACCAATCTGCCCACCAGCAATTGCATGCCCAGCCGGTCCGGAAACTATTTGCTTAAGGTATTTGAAAACGGCGATACCAGTAAGCTGCTTTTTGTAAAGCGTATGATGGTAGTGGAAGACCGCATAAATATTGCACTTGACGTACGTCAGCCATTTGCATCGCAACATTATACCACACATCAAAAAATAATTGCCAATGTAGCACTTGGCAAACTTGATGTATTTAATCCTGCACAGCAGGTAAAACTTGTTGTAATACAAAACAACCGATGGGATAATGCCCAAATGGCCGATGTGCCAACCTTTATCCGCGACCGAGCTTTTGAATATAATTTTGAAGACAAATTTATTTTTGAAGGCGGAAAAGAATGGCGATGGGCCGATCTCAGGAGCTTTCGTTTCCAGTCCGACCGCGTTGGCAGTGTAGATTACCAGCCAAAATCATACGAAGTATATATGCGACCTGACTCGCTGCGACCGTTGCAGAGCTATATATATTTCAGGGATATTAACGGCATGTATGTAGTGGAAAGTATTGAAAACATTAATCCCTGGTGGCAAACGGATTACGCCAAAGTACATTTCACCTATATGCCCATTGGAAATTACGATCAGTTTCAGGATGATGACTTATATATAACCGGCGAAATGACGGGTTACACCGCAGATGCAGCCGCAAAAATGGAATGGAACCCCAACCTGAAAGTATATGAAACAACGCTGATGCTGAAGAATGCATACTATAATTATTACTACGCCACTCAACCCAAGCGAGCAGCCAAAACGCCCTTAACTATTTTGCACACGGAGGGCAGTGTGTGGCAGGCCGAAAATCAATACATCGCCTTCTTTTATTACCGCGATTTTGGTGGACGTGCAGATCAACTTATTGGCTGGAGCCAGGTGAACAGTCTTCGCTTTACCAATCCGGGGAGATAAGGACAACTTAGCCCGTAAGGCATTAGAATAGTACCTACACGAAATGAAAAATTACTATGCAAAGAGGAAGTTTTAGCGGTCGTATTGGATTTATTGCCGCGGCCGCAGGGTCTGCCGTTGGATTGGGTAATATTTGGGGCTTCCCGTACAAAGTAAGCAACGGTGGTGGTGCCATATTTGTTTTGGTTTACCTGATTATCTGCTTTGCCTTTTGCCTGCCTGTTATGCTTGCCGAAATTGCTATTGGCCGGGCAAGCGGGAGCAATTCAGTAGGTGCATTCGCCAAATTAGGCTTTCGCAAATGGCGGGGAATTGGTATGCTGGGCATAATAGCCGGCTTACTTATTTTTTCTTTTTACAATGTAATAGCAGGATGGGCTTTTGGCTATACGCTCGAAATGGCCAATGGCAACTTTGGCATAGCCGACTCCTTTGGTGCATTTACCAGCAATGTGGTGAAGATTGGCATCTATGGTGCAGTGTTTATGCTGATTACAGCATTAATTGTAACCCAGGGTGTGAGCGGCGGAATAGAAAAAGCGTCCAAGTTATTAATGCCTGCCTTATTGGTAATGATAGTGGCGCTGGCCATATATGCACTTACACTTCCACATGCCATGGAAGGCATTCGTTTTTACCTGCTACCCGATTTTTCAAAATTGAATGGCAAAGTAATTATGGGCGCTATGGGTCAGGCTTTCTTTTCCCTATCGCTGGGCATGGGTGCTCTTATTACGTTTGGCAGTTATGTAGGCAAGCAGGAAAATATAGTATCGAGCGCCGTTATTATTACATTGGCTGATATAACAATTGCGATCCTGGCAGGATTTATGATTTTCCCGCTGCTTGGCTTTATTACCAATGGCACCATGAATGATATTCCGCAGGGTCCGGAATTGGTTTTTGTAACCCTTCCCCATGTGTTTGCCAGTATGGGTGAGCCATATGGCACCATTTTTGGCACTTGCTTCTTTTTGTTGCTTTGCTTTGCTGCACTCACCTCCACGGTTAGTTTGCTGGAGGTTCCTGTAAGTTATCTGGTAGACGATTGGAAACTAAAACGGCGCTCCGCTACATGGCTGGTAGCCGCTGTAATATTTGTAATGGGAATACCTTCTTTACTTAGCGCAGGCTATTCAGCGAACCTGACAAATTTTATAAGATATCCCAACCACGAAAAACACACAGATTTTCTAAGTTTTGTCGCCAATGTAGCCAACGATTCTATGCTTCCGCTTTGCGGATCGCTCATTGTAATTTTTGCCTCGCATATCTGGCGCATGAAAAATATGGATGCTGAATTGGCGCTGGGAAATCCCACTTATCAGGGTTCCTTGCTGCAGCGCTATATGCGTATTGCCCTGCCTTATATTATTCCTTTCATTCTGTTGTTTGTATTTTTTACCACGGTGTATAAAACTTTCTTTTAATTATGGAGCTTCGGCCTCAGCATGCAATTTGCCTTTGCGTGGTTCGTTAATTTGCAGTATGAATATCCGGCAATTGTTTTTAATAGTGCTATGCGTTGGCACGGCTTCCTTTCTTTCCGCTCAGGAAAAACCTTCGCTTGCCGATAGTATTGCGCTGGATGTTCGCTTTGGCCCCTATCGCGATAAAGCAACAGCCATGGCGGAGGATTTTAAAAAATTACTGAATACAGAGTTGATCATTACAGACTCGTCGGGCACCCGTTGGCAAATAATGCAGTACCGCGTTGGCTGGCGCAGAAAAGAAGAAAGCCGCGACATAAAAACGGGGGTTGCCAAAACTATTTTCACTTTTAATGCCGAAACCATTGAGGACTCAACAAGGCTTACCGTTTTTTGGCAATCGCAGTTGAAAGAAAGCCTGCAAAGTGGCGAAACCATACTGTTTGAAGATATCATTGTGAAAAATCAGAAAGCAGGGAAAATACGCCGTGCCAAGCCTGTGGCAATTAAAATCATGTAAGTATGGTGCAATTTTCAGCGGCCACTATAGCCCATATTCCCGTTATACAACAGATAGCAGCAAGTACATGGCCCATTGCTTATGCCGATATACTCACTGCCAGGCAGATAAGCTATATGATGCATATGATGTATAGCCATGCTGTATTACAAGACCAAATTAAATCCAAGGGTCATTATTTCAGCCTGTTGTACCATCGGGCAGATGATGCAGTGGGCTTTTTCCATATCAATCAAAACATTGAAACGCCGGGCACATGTAAACTGAATAAGATTTACCTGCAGCCAAACATGCATGGCAAAAAGCTGGGGCTAAAACTCCTGCAGCATGCGGAGGAACTTGCGCTTAGCCTTGGGAGCAAGACCATGGAATTACAGGTAAACAGGAACAACAAGGCAAAAACATTTTACGAACAAAACGGATACACGGTTCTGTATCAGGATGATTTTGATATAGGGGCAGGCTTTCTTATGCAGGATTATGTGATGAGCAAATATCTGATTTAAGCAACGGGCTTTGCTCCAACCATACGTGACCCAAAAACCATAACCGCCATCACCACAAAGGCAATTGAAGCCGCCATCATCAGGAAAATACCTGGTTGCGGTTTGGGTACAAAGCCACTGTAGCTTGAGGTAAACAGGATATACGATTTGATGGCGTATCCCATATTCAATGCAGCAAAAAATAAATTCAGGCGTTTGCTCCACATCTTATTTACCGCAAAAAATACTATGCCCGCTGCTGCAAAAAATGTCATCACTTTAGCGGGCTTGCCATAGTAATTCTGTTCTGAGTGCCAGCCGGTAAAATACTGGTCAATATCGGGATACCAGGCCCAATGCAAAAAGCTGGCAATAATGATTAAAGCACAAGCCAGAATTCCTGCAAATATTCTCCAACGCATAAGTAAAAGTGATTTATAAAATCAAAAATGGACTACCCGAAAGGTAATCCATGATTGATGTTTTGAGGTACCGAGCGGAGTCGAACCGCTGTACGAGGTTTTGCAGACCTCTGCCTAGCCACTCGGCCACGGTACCTTTTTTAGGGGCGGGCAAAAATAGGGGAAACCATGTTTCTGTAAAATTAGCAGTTCAAAAACGATTGCTAATCCTGAAATTGCAGGCATTGGAATTTTTTACTATGACACCAATTGCCCCATCGGAGCTCATTATTAACGACCGTGGCGCCGTGTACCACCTCGATGTTAGGCCGGAGGAACTGGCAGATACCATTATAACTGTAGGTGATCCGGACCGCGTGGCTGTGGTTAGTGAGCGCTTTGACAGCATTGAATGCAGGCGCCAACATCGTGAATTTGTAACCCATACCGGCCAAATTGGCCGCAAGCGGCTCACCGTAATGAGTTCGGGCATCGGCACCGATAATATTGATATTGTGATGAATGAGTTGGACGCGCTGGCGAATATTAACCTCAATACCAGAGAGGTGAACCCAACCCTAAAATCGCTAAAAATAATGCGGCTTGGTACCTGTGGAAGCCTGCAGGGCGATATAGGTGTAGATGAGTGGGTGGCAGGCACACATGGCCTTGGCCTCGACAATCTGATGCATTATTATCGTTTTGAGATGGCCGCGGCAGAAAGCGAAATCATGAAGGAGTTTATTACCCAAACGCAATTTCATGAAACATTTTCACGCCCCTACCTCGTTCCCGGAAGTATGCAGCTGCTAAAGCATTTTGGCCCGCAATATCACAAAGGCATCACAGTTACTTGCCCGGGCTTTTATGGTCCGCAGGGCAGAGTATTACGGTTGGGCCTCCGGCAGCCGGAACTTGTGGATATGCTTACGCATTTTAAATACGGCCCACATCGCATTGCTAATTTTGAGATGGAGACCAGCGCCATTTATGGATTGGGACATCTGCTTGGCCATCAGTGCCTTAGCCTGAATGTGGTGGTGGCCAACCGGGTAGTAAAACAGTTTTCTGCTGATGGTAAAAAGGCAGTAGAAAATCTTATAGACAACGCATTAACCATTATTGAACAGATAGAAGATTAGAAGCAAATGGAACTTAGTTTTTTTAAGTATCAGGGTACCGGAAATGATTTTATAGTAATAGATAACCGCGACGAAAAAATTGAACTGAGTACATCTCAAATTAAAAGTCTGTGTGACAGGCGATTTGGGATTGGTGCAGATGGATTGATGGAACTGCGATTGCAGGAAGGGTTCGATTTTAAAATGGTGTATTACAATGCTGACGGACGCGAAGGATCAATGTGTGGCAATGGCGGCAGATGTCTGGTAAAGTTTGCATACGATAGAGGATTACTAGCCAATCCTTATCGTTTCATGGCATCGGATGGCCCCCATGAAGCCACCGTGGAACGGAATGGTTGGATAAGGTTGAAGATGAAAGATGTAGAAAACGTAGAACGCCATAGCAGCTATGACTTGCTGGATACGGGCTCTCCACATTTTGTAAAACAGGTGACTGACCTGGAGACATTTAATGTAGCATCCGAAGGACGCGATATAAGAAACAGTGATCGTTTTAAAGAGCAAGGAGTCAATGTAAACTTTGTAGAAACCACCGGGCAGTCTTCGATTTTTGTCCGCACCTACGAGCGTGGCGTAGAGGACGAAACCTTCAGCTGTGGCACAGGTGTTACTGCTGCTGCCTTAATGAGCGCTCATAATGAGCGGGGATTCAATCATATTGACATTAATACAATTGGCGGAAAGCTTTATGTGGAATACGACCGCGCTGACGAAAACAAATACACTGATGTATGGTTATGCGGTCCCGCCACTTTTGTCTTTAAGGGTAATCTAACGCTCGACAATAATAATAACTGAGGCATTTACACTGGTCCATTTCATTTTCAATTTTCATGGAAAGATTAATACATGGTTTGATTATGGCTATGCTGCTTTTCGGTTGCCGATCTTCAGATGAAGATACTGTATTGTACAGTAATGATGCATATACGCTATACGCAGACAAAGTAGTACAAGGCACAAACGAAGCAGAAGCATTGTCGTCCACGCATTTATTGAGCAACTATATAAGCCCTGCAAGCGAAAGTTATTCAAGACTGGTAGCGTTTAAACTAAGCATAAATGAAAAAGACAATGAATTACCGGTAGGCAGTAATCACTGGCTGGTGATTGGCAACGACTCCGTTTCGCCTGTAATACCTTTTGGTGCCATGCCCAAAGCCATACCCGACAGTAGTTTCGGCTATTTGCCGGCTAATTATTCATACACTTTTCGCTTTGATGTGTCCACTGTTTTGCGTCAGCTGGATTCACTCGGATACTATGAAGCATATGATGGTTCCCGCATTGCCAAAGCCGATTTTAAAGGCATATATCTGGCCGGCGGGTCACTACCCCTGTCATGGGATTTTGTCAATCTTGACAACAAAGGACTTAAACTGGAAGCTACAGATGAACCCGGCATTTATGCTATTACAGTTACACTCAATCCCTATGAAGCACCTGCCACGCGGAAGCGTGAATGGAAGCCAACACTTGATGTTAGCAACAAGCCCCAATACCAATCGGAACAACCCATTGTGGATGCACTATTCAACTTATCGCTTGAAGAAGCCTTAAAAAATATTGAACCCGACAGCACATTTCGTACAGGTGCCAAATGGGGAGGTGTATGGACCCGTGATATTAGCTATTCCATTCTGCTGGCTTTTGCCTATCATCAGCCCGATATTGCAAAAATTAGTTTACGAAAAAAAGTGAACCGCGGACGCATAGTGCAGGACACGGGAAGCGGCGGTGCATGGCCGGTGTCGAGCGACCGTACCACATGGGTATTGGCCGCCTGGGAAATATTCAAAGTAACCGGCGACAAAGCATGGTTGCAGGAAGTGTACCCTATTGTCAAAAACACGCTGGAAGACGATTACAAAACCGTTTTCGATCCCTCTACCGGATTGTTTAGCGGTGAATCATCTTTTCTTGACTGGCGCGAACAAACCTATCCCAAATGGATGAACAATATGGACATCTATGTTTCGCAAAATCTTGGCACCAATGCCGTACATTATCAAGCACATCGCATACTGGCGCAAATGGCTCAACTAATAGGCGAACCGTTTGATTTATACCAGAACAGAGCCACGGCTATCAAGGAAGGCATGAACAAATTTTTGTGGTCGTCCGAAAAGGGTTACTACCACCAATATCTGTATGGCCGGCAACACCTGGTAGCTTCTCCAAGATTTGAAGCTTTGGGTGAAGCCCTCAGTATATTATTTGATGTTGCCGGTGCCGACAAGGCGCAATCAATTATGCAATCTTCACCACTCACACCTTTTGGAGCTACCTGCATTTATCCGCAAATTCCGGGTATTCCGCCGTATCACAACAATGGCATATGGCCTTTTGTGCAAGCCTATTGGAATCTCGCCGCAGCAAAAGCAGGAAATGAAAAAGCACTGACACATGGCCTTGGCGCCATGTATCGTGCGGCCGCATTATTTCTTACCAACTATGAAAATTTTGTAGCAGAGTCCGGCGACTTTTTAGGTACTGAAATAAACAGCGACCGCATGCTGTGGAGTATGGCGGGTAACCTTGCCATGGTGCATCGTGTATTTATGGGTATGTCTTTCGAAACAAACGGGCTTTACTTTAACCCCGCTATTCCCAGGTCCTTCGGCGGGAACAGATCATTAAAAAACTTCCGTTACAGGGCCGCAATACTGCAAATAAATATATCGGGCTATGGTAAAAATATCAGTAAGATTACCATGGATGGACAACCGCTTCAAAATGGTTTTGTGCCGGCCGAAATAACAGGCAATCATACTATCGATATAACGATGGATAACAGTGGATTTACACCATCAGATATTAATCTTACGGACAATCATTTCAGCCTGGCCACTCCACAGCTTTTAATTGATTCACTTGGCAACCTGAACTGGCCGAAAGTTAGTGGGGCAAAGGAATACCGTGTATACCAGAATGGCACATTGTTTAAAACAACAAGCGCCAACGCTTTGGCAAAATTCGACGCTTCGCCTGCTGAGTATAGTGTTTCAGCCATTGATAACAAGGGATTCGAATCTTTTATAAGTGAGCCGTTGAATTTTAGCACAAAAACAATTGTTGTGGAGGCCGAAACATTTGCTGCACCTGTCAAAAAAACATCGACCAATTATAGTGGTAAAGGCTACATCGAGACCACTACAACGGCAAATAGAACCATCACCTTTAAAATAACATTGCCGGCTGATGGCGAATACTTTGTTGATCTGCGATATGCCAATGGAAGCGGGCCATGGAATACCGAAAACAAATGTGCCATCCGATCGCTTTTTGTCAATGATAATTATGCCGGCGTGTTGGTAATGCCCCAACGCGGTACCGACGAGTGGAGCGATTGGGGCTATAGCAATGCAAAAAAATTACAGCTTAAAAAAGGGGCAAACAGGTTGGTAGTGCAATTCGAAGCATGGAATAACAATATGAACGTGCTGGTAAATACCGCCCTCATTGATCACATGCGTTTGCAACAATATATTTCTAGCACCAACAAAGAATAATGTTGGGCCGGCCATTTCTTCACCTACACAAGCTTATGGGTTTGCTTGAGTACACCCATAACAAAAATGCTTTGCACGTGCCCAAGGTTATCGAGTGCGCCAAGTTTATTGACATGAAAATTGTAATAAGCATCCATATCGCTGGCCACAATTTTTAGCATAAAGTCGAATTCACCGGAAATATTAAAACACTCCACTACTTCGGGCATATGGCCGATGGCTTCAATAAAATGTGCTCCCGCTGTTTTGTTATGCTCTTTTAGCGATAAAAAGCAGATTACGGTAAGACTTTTGTTTACGCTTGCTGCATCCAGCAATGTGGCATACTGTTTAATTACGCCCGACTCTTCCATTCGTTTTATGCGTTCATGCACCGGGCTGGTGCTGAGATTTACCTGCTCCGCAACTTCCTTTACTGTTATTCGTGCATTGTCCTGCAAAAGCCGCAAAATTGAAATGTCCGTTTCATCTGCTGTCCAGACCTTAGCCGTTTTTCCTGAATTTGTGCTTACCGCCATCTATTACTTATATTTTATCCTGACAATATAGCCAATATGTGTATTTCATCCTAAAATATCCTTTTCACATAGTATTTTATGCTGGAACTATAGCTTTGCGGCAAGTTTAAAACAAAAAACAATTTATATGTCAGCAACGCTTACCAACAGGATTGACTTCAGCCTGCAACACAAAGTGAAGGATATTAGCCTGGCCGATTGGGGCCGCAAAGAAATTCGTTTGGCCGAAGCCGAAATGCCGGGTTTGATGGCCCTGCGTGAAGAGTATGGCAGCAATCAACCTTTAAAAGGTGCCCGCATTGCAGGATGTCTGCACATGACAATCCAAACTGCTGTTCTCATTGAAACATTGGTGGCCCTGGGAGCTGAGGTCAAATGGAGCAGCTGTAATATTTTTTCCACTCAGGACCATGCTGCCGCTGCTATTGCTGCAGCCGGTATTGGTGTGTTTGCATGGAAAGGTCAGTCGCAGGAAGAAGCCGATTGGTGTATTGAACAAACTTTGTTTTTTGGAGGTGCCGATCGCACCCTCAATATGATTCTCGATGACGGTGGCGACTTGACGAACATGGTTTTCGACAAGTATCCCGAGTTGGTTCATCATATCAAAGGCCTTAGTGAAGAAACTACTACCGGCGTACATCGCCTGTATGAGCGTATGGCTAAAGGTACCTTACCCATGCCTGCTATCAATGTAAATGATAGTGTTACCAAGAGCAAGTTTGATAATAAATATGGTTGCAAGGAAAGTCTGGTAGATAGTATACGACGCGCCACAGATGTAATGCTTGCCGGTAAGGTAGCCGTTGTTGGTGGCTATGGCGATGTTGGCAAAGGCTCAGCTGCTTCATTGCAGGGCGCAGGTTGCCGGGTAATCGTTACCGAGATTGATCCAATTTGTGCGTTGCAGGCTGCTATGGACGGTTTTGAAGTAAAGAAAATGATTGACGCTGTTCAGGAAGCAGATATTGTGGTAACCGCATCCGGCTGCCGCGATTTGATTACCGGAACACATTTCCGCCTGATGAAGGACAAAGCTATTGTATGCAATATTGGACACTTTGATATTGAAATTGATGTGGCATGGTTAAATACCAATTACGGTCATACCAAAGACACTATTAAGCCGCAGGTTGATTTGTACAACATTGATGGCAAAGAAATAATTTTGCTTGCCGAAGGTCGTTTGGTGAATTTGGGATGCGCTACGGGCCACCCCAGCTTTGTAATGAGTAATTCCTTTACCAATCAGGTGCTTGCACAAATTGAGCTGTGGAAATTTCATGAGAACTACGAAAACCAGGTGTATGTATTACCCAAGCACCTCGATGAGAAAGTAGCCCGCCTGCACTTGTCTAAAATTGGTGTGGTACTTGATGAACTTACCGAAGAACAGTCTTCTTACCTAGGTATTGGTAAAAATGGACCTTTCAAATCTGACCTTTACCGCTACTAATTAAGTAGGTTTTTTCATAAACAAACCCCGGTGCAACTGCATCGGGGTTTGTCGTTTTTACTAAAAAAAGAAACATCAGCGGTTAGTGATACTTGCGTATCCCGCTGATGTGTTCTAGTTGTATCAATTCATTCATTTAACCCCAAAAGCCTAACCATTCGGCACCGTTTTACCGATACACTATTGAATGGCCAATTCAGGCATTCTTTTATACCTAATAAATGCACTCCTCCCCTTTGACAGTTTGAACTTGCAAACATTAAACATAACCGAACAACTGCGATCTCAGTTCCTTTCTGCTTCTGTTACGTCGCTATTGGATCTTGACCGGAACCAGTTTGGTTCTGTTTCGCCGTTGCTTTGTTTCAGTCCGAAGACTTTAGTCGCTGCTTCAGCAATTTTTGGCCGTGGTGTTAAAGAACTCATTGACAACATAAAAGTAGCGCTTCAATGGTATTGCAGCCAAAAAAAAAGGCCCTTTGATATAAACCTGTTTAGCACAGATTTTAGCACATTTTGTGCGGGGTTCTGCACATTATTGCTGCTGTTTCGCACATAATTAAGCGTCTGTCGCCGGTACTGTGGTTTCGTATTGCTGACGGCGAAATAATTCTGCATAAACACCGTCTTTCTCCATAAGGTCTGCATGTCGGCCACGCTCTGCAATGCTGCCATTTTCCATCACAATAATGGTGTCAAAGTCCATCAAGGCAAATATGCGATGGGTAATCACAATGGCAGTTTTATCCTGCAAGTACTTGCCAAGTTCGCCAAGTACCGCCTTTTCTGTTGCGGCGTCCACCGCGCTCAGGCAGTCATCGAAAATAATTAGGCCTGCGGGTTTCAATAATGCCCTGGCAATAGATACCCGTTGTTTCTGGCCACCACTCAGCGTAATGCCCCGCTCTCCTACTACGGTTTCATATCCTTTTTCAAAAGATTCAATTTCACCGGCAACCGAAGCCATCCTGGCCGCCTCTTCAATTTCAGTTTCGGATGCATCGTCTTTACCAAAGCTGATATTATGGCCGATAGTATCGCTAAATAAAAACACATCCTGCGGCACATACGAAATGCGGCTGCGTAAGGTATCAACCGCGTAGTGTTCAATTGGATGATTATTAATGAGTATGTTACCTTCCTGCAAATCGTACATTCGCAACAAGAGTTGGGCTATGGTGCTTTTGCCACTACCCGTTCTGCCAATAATGGCAATTTTTTCACCGGGGGTAATTGTTAGATTGAAATTTTTGATAGCTGTAATCCCTGTGTTAGGATAGGTAAAACTGATTTCTTTAAAAGACACAGACCCGTTCCAACTGTCAAGGCTTTCCTTTGGCATTGTTGCTGCTTCATCATGCACTTCGGCTTTGGTCACCAACAATTCGTTCAGTCTGCCCTGAGATGCCTTGGCTCTTTGTATCATACCTGCAACCCAACCAATGGCCATTACCGGAAACATAAGCATGTTGATATACATCACAAATTCTACCAGGACCCCTACCTCCGTTATTCTGCCATCGAGATAATAGATGCCGCCAATCATTATGGTACTCAGTGTGCTTAATCCAATGAGCAACCACATAGCCGGAGAATAGAAAGCTTCCACTTTTGCCAAACCAATTGACTCCTTTCGATAGTCGTCGCTCCTTTGCGCATAAGCACGCAACATGGCCTCTTCCTGTGCATAGCTCTTTACCACTCTAATGCCACTATAAGTTTGCTGGGCATCTGTTGTAAGGTCACTCAGTATGGCCTGAATTTTTCGGCTGCGTTTATGGATGATATTGTTGACGATATAAATAGTAACGGAAAGTATGGGCAGCGGGGCCAGCACATAAAGGGTAAGCAGCGGATCTTTCTTTACCATAAAGTAGAGCGAGAGCACGATCATGGTAATCAGATTAGCGAGATACATGATGCTCGGACCTGTGTACATGCGCACCCGGCCTACATCTTCCGATATGCGATTCATGAGATCACCGGTATTATTGCGCTTGTAGAAAACGGCATCCAGGTTTTGATAATGACCAAAAATTTCGTTCTTCTGCTCATACTCAATATAGCGGCTTGCTACAATAATGGTTTGCCGCATGAGGAACATAAATAATCCGCGTATAAGGGCAAGCACTAATATGCTGACGCCGCAGAGGGCAATGATGGCGTTGAAGCTAAACCCAGAGGTTTCCACCCAATTAACAAATGCTCGTACCAGGGGATCTATCTGGGGAGCCAGCGGTCTTGGCACGTAGCCCGGCAGCACTTGCTGCACTTTATCAACCACATAAGCCGTAATCTGTGGGGCCAGAATGGCAAAATAATTGCTGATAACCACAAACAACAATCCAGCCAGATAGCGTTTTCGGTATTTATAGAAATATTTGTTTAGTGCAGCAAGTTCTTTCATGCGGCTGCAATATAATGGCGGCCTACTGCTGTATCCTTTACGTGCGTAAGGTTCACATAACTTTAGCCGCAGGGCTTGGTTTGCATGGCCTTTTACCTGCACATTTGTCACTAACCTGCACTAACTATCATTTTATGGCCTGGAAGAAAAATATACTCGAAACTATTGGCAATACCCCTCTTATTCAACTGAACAGCGTTACTGCTTCTCTGCCCTGCACTGTGCTGGCCAAAGTGGAGTATTTTAATCCGGGCAACAGCATAAAAGACCGCATGGCGGTAAAAATGGTGGCAGTTGCCGAAGAAAATGGCTGGCTGAAACCCGGGGGTACCATCATAGAAGGTACAAGCGGTAATACCGGCATGGGCCTGGCACTCGCAGCCATTATCAAGGGCTACAAATGCATATTTACCACCACCGACAAACAATCCAAAGAAAAAGTTGATATCCTGAAGGCTGTAGGTGCTGAAGTAATTGTATGTCCTACCAATGTGGAGCCCGAAGACCCCAGAAGTTATTACAGCGTAAGCAAGAGACTCGCCACCGAAATTCCCAATAGTTGGTATGTAAATCAATACGACAATCTGGCCAACCGTATTGCGCATTACGAGACTACAGGACCGGAAATTTGGGAACAAACAGAAGGCAAAATTACACACCTTGTCGTGGCTACCGGCACCGGAGGAACCGTAACCGGAGCAGGCAAATACCTGAAAGAAAAAAATCCTGATATCAAGGTTTGGGCTATTGATGCTTATGGTAGCCTGCTTACCAAATACTTTAATACCGGAGAACTTGATACCAATGAGGTACATCCCTATATCACCGAAGGAATAGGAGAAGATTTTGTGCCTGCGAATTATGATATGCAATGGATCGATCATTTTGAGCAGGTAGCAGATAAAGAAAGTGCCATAATGGCCCGGCGGGTGGCCAAAGAGGAAGGCATATTTGCCGGCAATAGTTGCGGAGCAGCTATTCAGGGTCTGCTGCAACTACAGGACAGGCTTTCCAAAAATGATGTAGTGGTGGTAATATTCCACGACCATGGCAGTCGCTATGTCGCCAAGATGTATAACGACCAATGGATGATGGAGCGCGGATTTTTGGAACCCAAAAATTTCAAACAATTGGTAGGCGCACGAAAAGCCCAAAAACTAGTTACACTTACCACCACCCAAACGGTGGCTGATGCCGTTGCGTTGATGGATAAATACGACATAGAACATATTCCCGTATTTGCTGATGGCCAACCACTTGGGGCCATTAGTCAGGCTGGTTTGTTTGCCAAGCTGTTTAAAGACCCGGAGCTCAGGAGTAAACCAATAGCCGAGGTGCTGGAAGCCGCTTATCCGGTTGTAGCATTTGACACTACTGTAGAGAAACTCAGCAAACTAATGGATAAGCAAAATGGTGCAGTGCTGGCAAAGGACGAATCGGGCAACTTCCACATTGTTACCAAATACGATATTTTGAAAAGCATGGCGCAATAAGCACACACGATAGGGAGGCCTCAGCCATTTGTGAACCAACGCTCATAAGCCAATTATATTGATGAACAATTAGTGCGGGTTGGGAGCCACGTCAATAACACTAACAAGTGTTTATATGACACTTATTGCAATTTTCTTCCATTCCACTTCTGGAACAAAGCATTAGGCAAAGCCTTGATTGGCAAGGGTTTGGCTAATTGAGTGTGATGAGTTAATCACTTTGCAGAAAATATTTTTCAAAAAAAAACAGGAAAGTTTTGTTTCATAATAAAGCAAGGCTACCTTTACGGCACGTTTAAGGGTTTAGGGTTTTGAAAACGCCTGGAGTGTCCACTCCGGGCTATTTTTTTTATTAGCCATTGCAGGGCGCAGGCCATTACTTTTGCCACCTATGCTTAACGAATTGCAGCGCCAGCAAGCGCTTGAATATCATGCCAATGGCCGTCCGGGAAAGATTGAAGTAATACCTACAAAAGAAGCAAAAACACAACGCGATTTAAGTCTTGCCTACAGCCCGGGTGTAGCGGAGCCCTGCAAAGAAATTAGCCGCGACAGCGCCAATATTTACAAGTACACCGCCAAAGGCAATCTTGTAGGCGTAATATCAAACGGCACGGCAGTTTTAGGCCTTGGCAATATTGGCCCTGAAGCCAGCAAGCCGGTGATGGAAGGCAAGGGTGTTTTGTTCAAAATATTCGCTGATATTGATGTGTTTGACATTGAAATTGCCGAAACTGACCCGGACAAGTTTGTGGAAATTGTAAAGGCACTTGAGCCCACTTTTGGCGGTATTAATCTGGAAGACATTAAAGCGCCGGAGTGTTTTCATATTGAGAAGCGATTGAGGGAAGAAATGAATATCCCGGTAATGCATGATGACCAGCATGGCACGGCTATTATCAGCAGTGCCGCCTTGCTCAATGCATTGGAAATTCAAAGGAAAAATATTTCCAAAGTGAAGTTTGTCGTAAGCGGCGCCGGAGCGGCAGCACTGGCTTGTGTGCAGTTGTATGCCGCTTTGGGAGCCAATCCTAAAAACTTCACCCTTTTTGATGTAAATGGCGTTTTGCATCAGGGTCGGAATGACCTTGACCCTATACGGCAGCGCTTTTCTGTTGATCAGAACAAAGCCGGCATCAGTTTTGCCCAGGCTTTTAAGGATGCCGATGTATTTCTGGGTTTGAGTGTAGGCAATATTGTAACACCGGACATGATAAAAGCCATGGCCAAGAACCCAATTGTATTCGCACTGGCCAATCCCGATCCGGAAATTAACTACGACCTGGCGCATCAGGCCCGGCCCGACGTTATTGTAGCCACTGGCCGCAGCGACACTCCCAACCAGGTTAACAATGTACTGGGGTTCCCGTACATATTCCGGGGAGCACTGGATGTGCGGAGTGTTCAAATCAATGAGGAGATGAAAATGGCGGCCGTTAAGGCATTGGCAGGTCTGGCAAAAACGCCGGTACCGGAAATTGTAACGCTTGCCTACAATCAAAAAAACATCAGTTTTGGCGCTAATTATATCATTCCCAAGCCCCTGGACCCGCGCCTTTTGGCCGCTGTGGCTCCTGCCGTAGCCCGTGCGGCTATGGATAGTGGTGTTGCCCGCGATCCCATTGTAGATTGGGAAAAATATGAGGTTGAACTAAACCACCGCCTGGGCCTGGACAATCAGTTGTTCCGAATCATGGGACTCAAGGCCCGAAAAGATCCGAGGCATGTGGCTTTTGCTGAAGGCGACAATCCTAAAGTGGTAAAGGCTGCCCATATCTGTATGGAGGAAGGTATTTGCTTCCCCATTTTGCTGGGCGAAGAGCGAAAAATCATCCGTATTGCCGAAGAAGCTGGTCTCAACCTTGAGGGTATAACCATTATTGACCCTAAAAAGGATGAGTTTTCCGATGTGCGGCAGGAATATGGAGAAACCTTTTTTGCCATGCGGGGTCGGAAAGGCTTTAACCACTACGAAGCAGTAAAAGCCATGAAAGACCGCAACTATTTTGGCTGCATGATGCTGCATCAGGGGTCAGTAGATGCCTTTATTAGCGGGCCCGGACGCGACTATCCCGAACTGATAAGACCGGCACTGCGCACTATAGGCGTGGAGCCCGGGGTAAACAGGATTGCTGGTATGTATATTCTGCAAACTAAAAAAGGACCTTTGTTTCTGGCAGATGCCACTATTAATTTAAATCCAACCGCAGAACAATTGGCTGAGATATCCCTATTGGCAGCCAAGGAAGTGAAAAGCTTTAACCTTAAGCCCAAAATAGCCTTGCTCAGCTATTCAAATTTTGGCAGCAGCCCAACTCCCGAGGCAACCATGATGGCCAAAGTGCGGGAATTGGTGAAGAAACGCGACCCTGATCTGGTAATTGACGGCGAATTGCAAGGCATTCTGGCCTTCAACAAGGATATTCTGAAAGAGAACTATCCTTTTAGTGAATTGGTGGGGCAGGATGTAAACACGCTCATTTTCCCCAACCTGAGTAGTGGCAATATTGCCTATAACCTGCTGCGCGAAGTCGGCGGCGCCGATGCCATTGGACCAGTACTATTGGGCATGCGCAAGCCTGTGCATGCTTTGCAATTAGGCAGTTCTATTCGCTCCATTATTAATATGACCATAATTGCCGTTTTAGATGCGCAAACCAAGTGCCCGCGCAAGCAGGAGGCCGAGACAGTAATAACAAAAAGACAATGGTGGAAACGTAGAAAGGCTGCCAAAGCTTAAATTGCAAGCGAAATATGAGCATCTTCACACATCTTGGCCGCTACATGCTTACGCTCAAAGGCATGTTTGCCCGGCCTGAAAATCCGAAAATGTACTGGCGTGAGTTTATGCATCAATGCGTTGAAATTGGCATTGGCTCACTTCCCATTGTACTGATTATTTCCGCATTTCTCGGCGCAGTAATGACGGTGCAAACCTCCTATCAGCTGGTAAGTAATTTGATACCGAAATCTACCATTGCAGTTGTGGTGCGCGATAGCCTCCTGCTTGAACTTAGCCCCACCGTAATTAGCGTGGTACTTGCCGGTGTAGTGGGCAGCAAAATTGCAAGCGAACTGGGTAATATGCGCATTTCAGAGCAAATAGATGCCCTCGAAATCATGGGTATTAACACTAAAACTTATCTGATAGCTCCAAAAATTCTGGCTTCGCTTATCACCGTACCCATGCTAATCTCCCTCAGTATAATTGTTGCCATTTGGGGTGGTCGGGTTGTGGGCGATTTGGCTGGCGTTATTGATACGGATAGTTACGACAGAGGGCTTCGGGAAGAATTTATACCCTTTAATGTTACCGTAGCTATGACCAAGGCCTTTGTATTTGCCTTCTTGCTATCCAGTGTTTCTGCTTTTTTTGGCTACCACGTACGCGGAGGTGCTTTCGAAATAGGCCGCAGTAGTACCCGGGCAGTGGTGGTAAGCTGCATATTGATATTACTGGCCGATTATGTACTCACCCTCCTCATGCTCAATCCATGATTACAGCAAGAAATATCAAGAAGTCATTTGGCGAAAAGACGGTATTGTTCGATATATCAGCCGATTTTTTACCGGGTAAATGCAACCTGATTATCGGCTCATCGGGTAGTGGCAAAACAGTATTTCAAAAATGTATTGTTGGGCTCTTTACCCCCGATAGCGGCGAAGTACTATATGAAGATCAGAACATGCACACCATGTCTACCGAGGAACGGAAGAAACTCCGTCAGGAAATAGGCATGCTGTTTCAGGGTTCTGCGCTGTTTGACAGTATGACGGTGGAGCAAAATATACTTTTTCCGCTCGAAATGCTTACCAACGAACCCCAGCGCAAAAGACTCGATCGTGTAAATGAGGTTTTGGAAAAAGTAAATCTTACCGGCAGCAACAAAAAATATCCCGCCGAACTGAGCGGCGGTATGAAAAAGCGGGTAGGTATTGCCCGGGCCATTGTACTCAATCCCCGTTACCTTTTTTGCGATGAACCAAACAGCGGCCTCGACCCCCAAACCAGTTTGCTCATTGATAAACTGATCAAAGACATTACCACCGAATTTAATATAACCACCATCGTTAACACGCACGATATGAATAGCGTGATGGAAATTGGTGACCATATTATCTACATGTACCAGGGCTATAAAGAATGGGAGGGTAATCGGGAAGAAATCATATTTAGTGATAATAAGCGGCTTAACGAGTTCATTTTTGCCAGCGAGTTTCTGCAGGATGCCAAAGAACAGCGCATGCGGGACCTAAGGAGCAAAGGCTGATATTTCAACCCGGGGCATTTAACCCATTACTTTAGGCTCACTCCCCTACTTTTGCGCCTCTACTTAAAAACAAAAACGGTTGAACCGATGAGTGTACTTGTCAATAAGAACAGCAAGGTTTTAGTGCAGGGATTTACGGGCTCCGAAGGCACATTTCATGCCTCCCAAATGATTGAATACGGAACCAAAGTAGTAGGTGGTGTTACGCCCGGAAAAGGTGGCTCCACCCATTTGGACCGGCCGGTATTCAACACCGTAGCCGACGCTGTAAAATCAACCGCTGCCGATGTAAGCATCATTTTTGTGCCCCCTGCTTTTGCCGCCGATGCTATTATGGAGGCCGCTGACGGAGGCATTGCGCTTGTGGTTTGCATAACTGAAGGCATTCCCGTGCAGGACATGGTAAAAGTGAAGCATTATCTGCAGGGGAAAAATACCCGACTCATAGGGCCTAACTGCCCCGGTGTAATTACCGCCGGCGAGTGTAAAGTGGGTATCATGCCAGGCTTCATTTTCAAGAATGGCAGCATAGGCATAGTTTCTAAAAGCGGTACGCTCACCTACGAAGCCGCCGATCAGGTAGCCAAAGCCGGATTGGGCATTACCACTGCAATTGGCATTGGTGGAGACCCCATTATTGGTACCACCACCAAAGAAGCGGTAGAATTACTGATGAACGATCCTGCTACCGAAGGCATTGTAATGATTGGCGAAATAGGTGGTGGCATGGAAGCCGAAGCTGCGCGCTGGATTAAGGAAAATGGCACCAAGCCGGTTGTCGGCTTTATTGCCGGTCAAACTGCTCCTCCGGGCCGCCGCATGGGTCATGCGGGAGCCATTGTAGGTGGTGCAGACGATACTGCGGCAGCCAAAATGAAAATAATGGAAGAATGCGGCATTGCAGTAGTGGCCAGCCCCGCAGATATTGGGAAAATGATGGCCCAATCATTAAAAAAATAATTACAAGGTTCTGATAAAATAGGAGGCTGTCTGCTAATTGCAACAGCCTCTTTTTTATTTGCGGTAAAGCATTTGTGTAATTTGGCAGAGGCATGCATCTCCATCATAAAACATTCCCTTGAGCAAAGCATATTTCATTCTCATTAGTTTCTCCATAGGCTTGTTGACACTATTACTCGCCTTCCCCATTATGACGCAACAATTCAACGATTTTGATAGCCGATGGAAAGCCATTGACAGCCTGATAGTCAATGGCAGACCCGCAGATGCTTTGAAACAGGCGAATGCGGCTTATAGCCTTGCGGCCAAAAACAATAAGGCCCCGGAGCAATTGCGGGCTTTGCTGTATCGCATGGCCATTACGGAAAGTATAGCCGAAAATGCAACGCTTGAAAACATGGCACTGCTGCAACAAGAAATTACCACCCTGAAAGCACCGGCCAAACAAGTAGCGCATGGCCTGCTGGCCCAAACCTATTGGCAGTTTTTTAGTGCCCAACGCTGGAAGATATACAACCGCACGGCAGTGGCAGAAAGGAAAAACGACGACCCTGAAACATGGACGGCCAGCGACTTTCAGGAATTTATTGCATTCCATTTTAAAGCGTCGCTGGAGGATGCGGGCATAGCGCAACAAACAAAACTTTCTGCCTTTTCTCCTATGATTATTGAAGGCAATGAACCCGGCCTTCGGCCAACACTTTACGATTTGCTCGCACACAATGCGCTCGAGTTCTTCAAGCAAAATGAAATAGACAATACCAAACCAGCAGATGCCTTCGAATTGGAGGATGCTGCAAGCTTTGCGCCGGGCCGCCTGTTTATCAGGCATACTTTTTCCAGCACCGATAGCAGTAACCATGTACTGGAAGCTTTGCGTATTTACCAGCAGCTTACAGCATTCCATTTAAAAAGCGGACAGCAAAATGCGTTGATAGACATTGAGACCGAACGCGTACAATTTGCCTATGAAAACTATAAAGGCGAATACAAAAAGCGGCAATACAAAGAAGCACTCGATCATATTTATACGCAATATGCCAGTAATAAATATGGTATGCAGGCGGGGTATTTGCTGGCCGTTTGGTGGCAGGAACAAGCATTGGCATATTTGCCGCACTCCAATGACCCGGAAGCGGCAAATGGCTACACCATTGCTACAGAATATTGCAGAGATGTGATAGCTAAATTTCCTGACAGTGAAGGCGGTAAGCAAGCGCAAAATCTCCTGCATGAATTAACCGAAAAACAGATAGGACTAACAACAGAATTGGTCAATGTACCCGGCCTACCCTTTAGAGCAAAGGCCGACTGGAAAAACACAAACCAGGTTTGGCTGCGGGTGGTGCAAATAGATAAAAAGCTGGAGCAGCTCATACACAATTATGACAATGAACGGGAAACAAAACTATGGAACGCCTTAGTGCAAGCAACGCCGCAAAAGCAATGGCAGCAGTCATTTCCGGCTATTACCGATATGCGCACACATAGTGCTGAAATAAAAATAGATGCGCTTCCCATCGGTCAATATGCGGTGATTGCTTCTGTGACTGAGGATTTCTCACTCAGTGAAAATAGTCTGTCGTATACCTTATTTCATGTAAGCAATATCAGCCATGCGGGCATGGGCCAGGATCATTTTATACTCAACCGCAGCACCGGAAAGCCGTTGGCAGATGCAGAAGTGAAAGTGTATGAAAGTTATTACGACTACGACGATCGCAAACGCAGCACCAAACTGCGGCAAACATCAGTAAGCGATGCCAACGGCCATATAAGTATTGATATTGATGAGAAGAGACAAGGTGGGCTCAGTTTTGACGTAAGCTATGGTGACGATAAACTGTATATCCGGTCGGAAGTAAATGCCTTTCCTGTGTATTACTCCGGCAACAACGGTGGAAGAGGCTACAATCTTAATACCAACAGCGGGCAGCAAAAATTTAAGGACGAAAATGCAAGGTTCTTCTTTTTCCTCGACCGCGGATTATACCGACCGGGGCAACAGGTATTTTTCAAAGCTATAGCTATTACCCGCAATCCGGAAACTATGGCATCGACTGTATTTATGCCGCAAAAACCAGTAGCGGTATTATTATACGATGCTAACAACAGAAAAATAGATAGCGTCACGCTAACGGTTAATCAATTTGGCAGCATCAATGGTTCCTTCAAACTACCGGCACAGGTACTTACCGGCAATTTCAGACTTGCCGTGACACCCTACAGCGCCATCAGTGCTAATTTTACAGTAGAAGAATACAAACGACCTAAATTTTACACCACTCTTGCGCCACCTGAAGAAGAGTATAAAGTGGGCGATAGTATTAGGGTTACCGGCTTGGCAAAAGCCTTTGCCGGCAACGCTTTGGATGGTGCGGCGGTAGCATATCGTGTGTATAGAAATGCCCGTTTCGATTATCCATGGCTATTTCGAGGCTATGGCAGAATAATGCCGCCGTGGATGAATGATAGCAGACAGGAAATTACCTCAGGCAATACTACAACGGATGCCCAAGGCAATTACAACATTGCATTCACAGCCATGGCCGATCTGGCTATCGACAAAACATTTTTGCCCAATTATACCTATACTATTGAAGCAACTGTAACAGATATTAATGGTGAAACCCATGAGGTTTCTCAATCCATTACCGCGGGATACCGATCGCTATCGCTAACGATAAATGGCTTGCAAGAGTATAATGATGTGCAGCGTAATAAACCGATCAGCGTTACCGCAACCACACTCAATGGCAGCGCTGTACAAACACCCGTGCAGCTAAAGATTTATGCACTGCAATATCCTGATAGCGAAATACGGGAACGCTATTGGGATGCTCCGGATACTGTGGTAATGGACAGCAAAACATTTAAAAGTTTTTTTCCTGCCGACCCCTATCGCAATGAAGATGACAAACAACAATGGGAACGAGGTGCATTAGTACAAACCATTTCACTACCCGACACCAATCATGCGCACAGCGTCAATCTGCCCGCGCTAGCCGTAGGTTGGTACGAAATAGTAGCCGAAGCAAAAGATAAAGATGGCTTACCAGTACAGGCGGCGCAGCGTTTTGCGATGATTGATGAAGCCAACAAAAAGTTACCAGGATTTTTGGCACACTATACGCCACAAACTACAATTACTGCGCAGCCCGGTATGCAGGCAACAATAGTGCAGGCAACATCTGCACCCGCATTATTTGTGATAGAACAGGAAGCAAGACAAGAAAAAGACGAGATGGTGCCGCAGCCTTTCCGCTACCACCACCTTACAGGTACAATGCACAGCACAAAGTATGCGGTAGGGGAAGCAGACCGTGGAGGTTTTAATGTAGCCCGGATGTTTGTATATAATAACCGCTTTTACCAAACCAACTATTACATAAGCGTACCCTATACCAACAAACAACTCAAGATTAGCTGGCAAACATTCAGAGATAAATTGCTGCCGGGCGCTCAGGAAACATGGACAGCAACTATTGAAGGTATGGCTGGAGAGATGGTGGCTGCCGAAGCGCTTGCAGGCATGTACGATGCTTCGCTCGATCAGATAAAACCTTTTAACTGGGCCATACCCAACGTTTGGTCCAACCGATATTTTGGCCATCAGTTTCAAAGCAATAACAATTTTCAATCCATTGCCGGCAACCAAAAAGTACCGGCCAATACCTACAAGGAGTATAACAAAATATATGCCCGTTTAAGAGGAGTGTATGGCAATAGATACGGCAGCGTAATGGAGGCAGACTACAATAAAGTTTTTTCCGGGGAAGTGTCCCACCGCGCCGCAGGTGTTCAACTTATGCAAGCAGAAATGGCCTCCGATGGCGCATTGCAGGAGGTAGTAGTTATAGGATATGGCGCCACGATGAACAAAGCAGCAGCACCGCCGCCCGGGCAGGAAAATAAATCCGAAGAAAATCCAATTGATGCAACCAACCCCGGCAATATTCAGGTACGTAAAAACTTTAATGAAACAGCCTTCTTTTTCCCGGATTTAAAAACGGATGATAAGGGCCGCATAAGTTTTTCATTCACCATGCCTGAAGCACTTACGGAATGGAAAATTCAATTGCTGGCGCATACCCGCGAACTGGCTTTTGGCAAATGGCAGGGCTCGGTAGTTACACAAAAAGAACTTATGGTGCAGCCTTTTACACCCCGCTTTATGCGGCAGGGCGATGCCATGGAACTGATGGTTAAAATTGTGAATCTCACCGACAAAGAAACCACTGGTTCTGCTACGCTCGAATTGCTGGATGCTGCTACGCTCAAGCCTGTTGATGGTTATTTTAAAAATGTATTTCCCAATCAATATTTTACAGCATCGGCAAAGGGCAGCATTGCCTTACGCTTTCCCATTGAAGCGCCCGCACAATATGATGGCGGCCTGGTATATCGTGTAATAGCAAAAGCTAATAATGGCAATAGCGATGGTGAGGAACTCATTATTCCGGTATTACCGGATAGGTTGCTGGTAACCGAATCGATGCCGATATACATGAATGGTGCAGGCACTAAGCAAATGGATTTTGCCAAACTGCTGCAAAGCAACGAATCGCCCACATTGCAGCACCAATCGGTAACCGTTGAGTACAGTAGCAATCCGGTTTGGTATGCGGTACAGTCGCTGCCTTACCTCATGGAATATCCATACGATTGTGCCGAGCAAACCTGGAACCGATACTATGCCAACAGGCTTGCTGCCTATATACTTAACAGCAATCCCGCTATTGCTACAGTAGTGCAGCAATGGCGTAATAATAATGCTGAAGCGTTGGTCAGTAATCTGCAGAAAAATGAAGAACTAAAACAACTACTGCTGGCTGAAACACCATGGCTACTGGCAGGCAAAACAGAAAGCGAACAAAAGCAACAACTTGCCATGCTGATGCAGGCAGATCGTATGCAGGCAGAAAGCCTGAAAGCCCTGAATAAGCTGCGCGAATTGCAGTCACCTAACGGAGGTTTTGTTTGGTTTAAAGGCGGTCCCGACGACCGGTACATGACGCAGTATATTGTAACAGCAATGGCGCAGCTTAAGCAATTGAATGCATGGCCTGCCAACGGCAATGAAATGCAGTTGTTGCAACAATTGCAGAGCAGAGCACTTAATTATTTGAATAACCTCGCGGTAGAGGATTATAAAGCCCTGATAAAGCGGGAAAAAGATCTCAACAAACATTTGTTGCGGGCCATCGATATTCAATACCTCTTTGCCATCAGTCATTTTCCGGCACAGCAAAACAGTACCGAACTGCAACAGGCCATTGATTTTTATCGCAAGCAGGCCTTGCAATATTGGCTGCAGCACAGTAAATACCAACAAGGCATGATAGCCTTATATGCGCACCGTACCAATGCCACTGCAAAAGCTAAAGAAATCATCGCTTCGCTTAAACAATACAGCATCACGCAGGATGAGTTTGGCCGGTACTGGAAGGAGTTTAATAACCCATCATACTATTGGTGGCAGGCACCTGTGGAAAGCCATGCCTTGCTTACCATTGCCTTTCATGAAATAGAACAGGATCGCCAAACCGTTTATGAATTAAAAACATGGCTGCTGAGGCAAAAACAAACCCAACACTGGAAAACCACAAAAGCCACGGCCGATGCCTGCTATGCCTTGCTGGCAACGGGTAGTAACTGGATAAATGCCACTCCAATTGTGAATATCTCTTTAGGTAAAGCGCAAGTATCGCAAAAAGCCGAACCCGGTACAGGTTATATCAAGCAACGATTTGATGGCGAAGCTGTGAAGTCCGAGATGGGTAAGATAACAGTACGCACCACCAATAGCATCAGTACTTCGGCAACGGAAGTTCCGCCGGGTTGGGGCGCCGTATATTGGCAGTATTACGAAAAGTTGGAAAACATTACTACGGCTGCCACAGGAGTGCAAATGGAAAAACAACTTTACCTGAAAACCAATTCCCAAAAAGGTCCTGTGCTAACCACCATTTCGGATGGCAAAACCATAAAAAAAGGCAGTACTGTTACGGTGAGGCTGGTTATTAAATCGGACCGTACATTGGAATACGTGCATCTGAAAGATATGCGTGCCGCCACTTTTGAACCCAAAATGCAATTGAGCGGATATCGTTACCAGGGTGGGTTGGGTTATTACGAAGCACCGGGCGATGTGGCTACCAATTTTTTCATTGGCTATTTACCCAAAGGCACTTATGTTTTTGAATACGATATGGTGGCCACAATAGATGGCAATTTTACCAATGGTATTACAACCCTGCAATGCATGTATGCGCCGGAATTCAGCACTCATAGTCAGGGCATAAGGGTAAACGTCGGCGAATAGTTACTAAAAAATTATACTGCACAAAGGGTATGCAACAAGAAAACTGATTCGCTAATTTGCATCCGAATTCATGAACCGCTCCACTTTCTTAAAAAATATCCTGCCTACCACATTGGCAACAGTTGCCGGTTCGTCCTTATTGGCGCAGCAGCAAACGATACGGGACGCGGCAGCTCCACCATTTCTTTATCCCGGCGATAGCATTGGCATTACCTGTCCCGCCGGTGCCATTCAGCAACAGGAGGCTATTGCCTGCCAATCGCTGTTAGCAAGATGGGGCTTCCGGACGGTAATGGGCAGCACAATAGGCAAGCAATGGATGGTATTTGGGGGCACAGATGAGGAACGAGCTGCAGATTTGCAGGCGCTTATCAACAATCCGGAAATAAAGGCCATCATTAGTGGAAGGGGTGGTTACGGCGTGATGCGTATACTTGATCGTATTGACTTTTCGCCACTCAAATCCAATCCCAAATGGATGATTGGCTTCAGCGATATTACAGCCCTGCATTGTCATTTGCATCAGCAATTTGGCCTGCCTACCATACATGCCGATATGGCAAGCGGCCTGAACGAAACCCTTGATTCTTCGGCCTATACCTTATACGAAATACTCACCGGAAGCAAAGCCGTTTACACCATTCCTCCATCGGGCTACAACAGGACGGGCCGGGCTGATGGCCTGCTGGTAGGCGGCAACCTGAGCATGGTGGTTGCCATGATGGGGAGTACCGGAGAATTGGATACAGCCGGTAAAATTTTGTTTCTGGAAGATGTGCGGGAATACAAATACACCATCGACCGCATGCTGATGACGCTGAAACGTGCCGGCAAACTGGATCAACTTGCCGGTTTGTTGCTTGGGGGCTTCACCCGTTTGCGGGAAGACAACGGCGACGATTTTGCCATGAATATCGGCGAAATTATTATGGAGAAAGTGGCTGCATACCCCTATCCTGTATGCTTTAATTTCCCTGCCGGACACCAAACCTTAAATATGGCTATGCAATTAGGCGCCCGGCACCGGCTTGTGGTTGAAGAACGCATTTGCACCCTTCAGGCAGGCTAGGGATTCGTTGAAGTTTGCAGCCTTACAGGCATTTTCACGAAGGCTTAGCCGTTAAGCCGGCGCATGCCAATACCGTGGAAGCCATAATATTTGCAGGTTTTTGTCAATTAGATTGGTCAGCTGGCAAGCATCAAAACACCATTTCCCCTACTTTTGCCGCCCCAAATCAGGCGAAAAGACCTGATTCGCCTTTTCCGGCGATCGGAAAAGGTGTCCATTATTAAACTAAAAAGTTAAAGGGATGACCAAAAATTATGAATTGATGGTGATCTTCACGCCCGTTTTGAGCGATGACGATTTTGGCGCTGAGCAAAAAAAGTACATCAGCTTTTTACAGGAAAATGGCGGTGCTGTTGTCAACAGCAACCCATGGGGCCTGAAGTCACTGGCTTACTCAATCGAAAAAAAGACTACCGGTCTTTATTGGGTACTTGAATTTACTGCCGATGCAACTTTCAATGAGAAATTGAAAATCCAAATGCTTCGCGACGAATCTGTAATGCGTTTCCAGGTATTTGCGCTGGACAAGCACGCCGTTAGCTACAACGAGCGCAAGCGCAATGGCATTACTCTTAAAGAATCAACAGAAAAAGTGGAGGACTAAGCAATGGCAAGAAACGACATTAAATACCTGACCGCCCACAAAGCACAGCAACGCCCTAAGAAGTATTGCCGCTTTAAGAAATTGGGCATTAAGTACATCGATTACAAAGACGCCGATTTTTTGAAAAAGTTCCTTAACGAACAAGGCAAAATTCTTCCCCGTCGTCTTACCGGTAACAGCCTTAAGTATCAGCGCAAAGTAGCAGAAGCTATTAAGCGTGCACGCCAAATGGCATTGTTGCCCTATGTAACTGATTTGATGAAATAAAAAGGGTCGTACACCGATCATTTTGTAACCATTCCCTAATCCCGGTTTGCGGGAGACAGTGCAAAACACTGGGCTCTGGGAAACAAACACATAATAACATGCAAGTAATTCTGATTAAAGAGGTAGACAACCTCGGCGGAACCAATGAACTGGTAACCGTGAAAAATGGCTACGCCCGTAACTACCTTATTCCGCAAGGCTTTGCTGTCGAAGCTTCTTCCAGTAACCTTAAAATGCTGGCCGAAAAGGAAAAAGTTCGTGCTAAGAAAGAAGCCAAAATGCTGGCTGAACTGAACGAAGTAGTAGCTAAGCTTAACGACGGCAGCGTTACTGTAGGCGCTAAAGTTGGTACATCAGGCAAGATTTTTGGTGCCGTTACCAGCGTGCTTATCAGCCGGGCTATCCGTGAGCAAAAGGGCTATGAAATTGACCGCCGTAAAATTGAGATTCTTGACGACGTTAAGGAACTCGGTTCTTACAAAGCCAAAATCGATTTTGGCGGTGGCCATGCAACAGAGTTGAGTTTTGATGTAGTAGCTGAATAATCAGTGAATACAAGATATTGAAAGCCTGCGCTAAAGCGCGGGCTTTTTTTATACCCGTTAGCCACCCACTTTGCGCAAAAAACGCAGGTTAAGCAGCAAGGCGCTCATACTTAAACCGGCTACAAAACCCCACCAAATACCATAGGCCCCGTACCCTGCCTTAAAAGCCAGCCAATACCCTACGGGTATACCAACTACCCAATAGGCAATGGCTATAAGTATCGTAGGCTTATTTACATCTTTAGTGCCACGGAGCAATCCTGCACCAATGGCTTGCAGGCTATCGGACACCTGAAAAATAGCAGCAACTATAAATAAGCCGGCAGCCAATTGCACCACCTGCGGTTCATTATTAAAAATATAGGGTAGCTGATGCCGGAAAGCAATAAAGAACAACAGGCACAAAAAGCCCCAGCCAATACCCGCAATAATGGCCCCTAACCCAATACTACGTTGCAAAGCCCTGCTACCTAAACCATGGGCATGCCCTACCCTAATGCTGGCACCCAACGACAGGCCTAGCGCCGCCATAAACGTGGTGCTGGCACAATTGAGCACGATTTGATGCGCCGCTTGCGTAGTAGCGCCCAACCAGCCAATCATGATGCCGCTAACCGCAAAAGCACCACCCTCCAGCATCATTTGTAAACTGCTGGGCACACCAATGCGCAGGGTTTCCTTCACAAGCCCCCACCGCACCATAATGGACAATCGCCAATGACGGATATAGGGCCTATACGCATGATGATTAAAAACAATCCATAGCATAGCCAGCATAATAATAACCCTGGCCAAAAATGTAGCAAGGCCCGCACCATACAATTCCAGTCTGGGTGCACCCCAGTGCCCATAAATAAATATGTAATTGAGCCATGCATTGAGCGGCAGCGAAACCAATGAAAGCAACATGCCTGTGCGGGTGAACGATAGGCCATCACTAAAGGCTGTAAAAGCACGATAGATGGCATTGGGTATGAGGCTGAGCGCCATAATGCGGAAATACGGGATGGCCTGCTCAGTTACTGCATCGTCCTGACCAAGGCGCCATGCCAGCGGAGACAGCCACCAGCAAATACCAAAAACTATGATGGCAAGCACAAGGCTTACCCAAAGTCCGGTAAACAATTGCCGGCAAATAGCACGCTGATTACCACGGCCCCGCTCAATTCCCGTGAGAATAGACGTAGCAATAGGAATGCCTAACAAAAGCGTAAAAGGAATAGAGATCAGATTGGTAGCCAATGATGCAGCAGCCAACTGAATATAGCTGATAGCACCCACCATAGCCGAATCAATTAAGCCTAATGCAATCTGACTGAGGTTGCCAATAATAAGGGGAACAGAAATTCGGAGCGTGCCCCGTAACTCTTTTACAATCATCATAAAAAAACGCCGGTAAAATTTGGGCTGCTGATAATATTCGGTGCTGCTTACAGCGACGGCCTTTGCTAAGGAAGCTCTTCAAAAACACCGCTTTCTTTATTCTTCCAAACATTATTCCAATTAAAGCAGCGGCCATTCATACATACATACACACCGTGGGGTAAGGCCTGTACAAAGGCCAGAGCGCTGCCCAAATTAAACAGCCCGTCGGAGGAACCAAACTTATAAGGAATCATGGCACCCGTAAGCACAACCGTTTTTGGAATCACCTTGGATGCAAGAAGCTTTGCGGTTTCCACCATGGTATCTGTACCGTGGGTGATGATAATTTTATCGGCATGTGCATTGCTGCAATTGTCCGCAATAATTTCCCGATCCTGTTCGCTCATCTGCAAACTGTCAATCATCATCAGCGTGCGCACATCCACAGGCAATCTGCATCTGCCAAGCTTAAGCATCTCTGGCAAATGTGTATCCTTAAAATACAATTCACCATTTATCTCATTGTATTCTTTATCAAAAGTACCACCCGTAATAAATATGCGAATATTAGGCATAGCAACAATTCAGCTAAACAAATGTAGCCCTCACAACTATGCCATGCATCAGGTGGCAACACTCACGGTAGCATCAGTTGTTATCAATTCCCGGCAAAACCATCCCACTATTAAAGTAGCGCCTATAAAGTAGATGATCAATATCCATCGGACAACAGGAAACGCCCCCACAGCCCCAAACCAATCATTTGTTTGCAGCAGCCAAACAATTCCAAAAATGTTCTTGATGCTTTCAAATAAAATTGCATAAGGGTTGCCATCCATCAATTCCGTAAGCGCATAAATGGATGCAAAAACAAAGGCTCCGTATATGAAAATTTGGGGTGAGCCAATAGCAGCTATGCTGGCAAAAAAATAACTGATAAACGCTAAAATAACAAGCATCTGAAACCAACTCCATGCCGGTAATAGCCTGTGATGCGCCGGATTGTATTTCTCAAAATGATATACATCGTCAATTTTAGGTACCGGAAAGTTTGCCTCTACGTCGGCCGGGCGCCAACCGGTAGGCATAAACCATATACGCAACTTATCCCACCAACTGCTGGTGCGCCAGGCATCTTTCATCAGCAACCATACATGCTGAAAATTAATTTTTACAGGATTCCAGGTGGCCGCTGGTCTGGTGATACCGTACACACATGGCACATCATCCAATTCTTCCTGAAACGTACCAAACCATTTGTCCCACCATATAAAAATCTGTGAGAGGTTCTTATCGAGGTATTCAGGGTTGATGGCATGATGTACACGGTGGTGGCTTGGCGTAACAATAATTTTTTCGAGTATACCCATTTTTCCAATATGACGGGTATGGTACCAAAATTGCGCAAACAAATGCAGTGGTGCAATTACGGCAATCACCTTTTCGGGCACGCCCAAAATGGCCGCCGGTATAAGTAAGAAAGTAAATAACTGCAACACGCTTGATATGCTTTGCCGTAAGGCGCAGGCAAGATTGAATTCTTCGCTGCTGTGATGGATGATATGCCGGTTCCAGAAAATATTGATATGATGGCTCCAACGATGCACCCAATAGCCCTGAAAGTCGAGTACAATAAACGCCACAAGGTATACCAGCCAGGTGGCCTTTATTTCAGTTATGGCAAGATGCTCTAATAGCCAACCGTAGCTAAGGAGACCAATGCTAAGCCCCAACACATCTTTTACCACATTGGTTACGCCCGAACTCAGGCTCGAGAGCATATCCATCGTTCGCACCGTATCAAAGCCTTTTCGCCAGCCATACCATTTTTCAAACAGTACAAGCAGCAAAAAAGCCGGCATGGCAATCAGTAAAATCTTTCCGTAAGTTTCCATAGTAATTCACCGCAATCCTTTGCAAAA
>JAHEMO010000002.1:0-5460 GCA_024643625.1 Chitinophagaceae bacterium | reverse complement strand
GCTGGTTATGGCCTCGAAGAAGAAGCTCGTCGCATTTTGATGACTTCACCCCGCTGGAATCCTGCCAGGCATGGCGGAGTTGCTGTTAAATCAAAGTTTAGCATCCCTATTACCTTCGAAATTCAGTAATAGTAACGCTACAAGTTTTTTAAAAAATGCCCTTCTTTCTGAAGGGTATTTTTTATGCCAGTTCCTGCCTGCGAAAAGGCAACCATTTGCCCGCAGTGCCGCAACGCCACAGCCACTCTACAGGACCATACAAAAAATGCCGAAACCACCATTGCGACAGGACTGCCTGCAACACAAACACAACGGTAGCTATCAGGAAATTAACGCCAGGAGTTGTGACCCTGTACAAACCAAATCCAACGGCAAAAAACAAGCTGATGCCCATAACAGTTTGTGTCAAATAAGTGGTTAACGCCATTCTGCCGGCAGGCGCCAGAAACATCAACGCACTTTTAAGTTTTGAACGAATCATAAGCAGCGATACGCCGGTGATATACCAAATGACCAATGCAAAATTGAAGCCATCAAAAAGCGTTTGAAAAACAAAACCCAGAACCGGGCTTTTTTCCCATCCCAACTTACCTACCTCATTGGCAATGGCCATGCCTGCGGTTACCAATAATAAAGCAAGACCCCACCAACTTGCCGTTTTCCAAAAGCGCTTCAGTAAGGTTTTGTATGCTATGATATCGTGCAGCCAACCCTTACGGCCCACATACATCCCCAGCAAAAAATAACCGAGTGTCTGCGATAGCCGGCCGCTAAAAACCTGCATATGCATTTTGGCGGGATACATTTGCCAGTTGAAAGCCCAAAGCTTCAGCAGGCTTCCGGAACGAATAATTTGTTCGTAAGCAGCACCGGACTGCTCAAAGCCACCATTGCTTGTATCTACATTAAAAAAAGCAAAATTGAGTATCTCCCAAAGCTTGCCGGGAACATTCATAATAAAAATAACGGCCAGTATGCCTACCCATTTGTCACTCAGTTTGCGTAGCAAAAGCAAAACAAAGCCCAGGGGTACATAGATAATGAGTATATCCCCCATCCAAAAGGTTTGGTGAATGGCGGCAATCAGCAGCAATAAAAACATTCGCCGCAGATAGCGCTGCAAAAAAGGCTTTCCGCTGCGCATGCCGCTATCCATTTGCAGAAAAAAACTTAGCCCAAATAAGAAAGAAAACAGCGCAAAAAACTTACCAAAAATCAAAATATTATTTACCCAGATGGCAACGGTGCTGCCAATATCGTAGGTCTGCGTATACACTTCCTCGGGCAAAGGCCCGCCGCTATGCCAAAACACATAATGCGCATAAATAATGCCCAACAAGCAAAAGCCTCTTAGGGCATCAATCGTCGAAATTCTTGTGTTATGCAAGCAAAAAAGATTTAAGCGTAAATATGATTAGCCCAACTAAAAAATTGAAGCCCTAATGTATAATGATAGTAAATAGAATGGATGAATGGCAAATTGATGATGAATAAATGGCGGCCACGATGTAATTTGCCATCAATGATTACGGACAGAGAAAAGCATTTTATGCATTTGGCTATCGCCGAAAGTGAAAAGGGAATTACCGCAGGCCATGGCGGCCCCTTTGGCTGTCTTGTTGTAAAAGGCGATGTTGTAATAGCTAGTGCACACAATATGGTGCAGGCCAATAATGATCCTACTGCTCATGCCGAAGTGCAAGCCATAAGGCAGGCCTGCGAGGCTTTGCAGCATTATCAATTGGATGGTTGCGAAATGTATTGCAGTTGTGAGCCCTGCCCCATGTGTTTTGGTGCCATTTATTGGGCAAGGCCTGCCCGCGTTTTTTTTGCCAATACCAAACATGATGCTGCCGGCATTGGCTTTGATGATGCCTTTATTTATGAAGAACTCGACAAAGAGCCCAAAGCCCGCACCATTACTATGCTCCAAATACAAGACGATTACGCGTTGCGCGTTTTTGCTGCATGGGACCGTAGCGGCGACAAAACATTGTATTGATGAGGAGACAATTTGGCAAAGGCAACATCAATTGAGTAATGCCTGCAGTAATTGGTGATAACAATTGTTATGCATTGCCTGCATCTCTATAAACTTTGCAGCCGCCCTTAGCTACTCCTACATTGCTGAAGGCAATTATCCAAATGCTGCAACGCGCCATACAATCCTACAAGCGCTCATTTACGGGTTTGTCCAGACAAACCTGGCTACTGAGTACCGTATTATTGGTAAACAGGGCAGGTACCATGGCTATACCTTTCCTGGGTATATATGCTACGCAGGCCTTGCATCGCAGTTTGAAAGATGCGGGATTGCTTATAACCTTGTTTGGCGTGGGCAGCATAATCGGCGCTTCCTTAGGTGGCTGGCTTACGGATAAAATTGGATTCAGGCCCGTACAGGTTGCTTCTGCCATCATCAGTGGATTATTGTTTCTGGCAGTGCCTTTTATCAAGGATTTCACCTTGCTGTGCGGGCATATTATTTTGCTGGCTATTGTGGCAGAAGCGCTAAGGCCGGCAAACTATAGTGCTATTGCTGCCTACGCCTTACCGGGTACTATGACACGCTCGTATTCGCTTAACCGACTGGCTATAAACCTCGGATGGGCCCTGGGCGGTACGTTAGGTGGCCTGCTGGCAAGCATTCGTTACGATCTGTTGTATTATGTTGACGGCGCTACAAATATTCTGGCCGGTGTATTAATCTGGATACTACTCAGCGAAAGAATATCGAAACAACCCAAAACCAAAATTCAAAAACCACCCAAGGGTACCAAAGTGTTGAGCCCCTGGCAGGATGCATGGTTTTTGCGCTTTCTGTTTTTTGTCATGCTATTTAATACCTGCTTCTTTTTATTATTCCGTTTGGTACCCATTTTCTGGAAAGAAGTATGGATGCTGAATGAACGAACCATTGGCATGCTCCTCGGTCTTAATGGCATCATTATTGCGCTGGTCGAAATGGTATTGGTAAACCGATGGGAAAGTCGTAACCGACCTTTTGTCTACATTATTGCCGGTGCTTTTGCCACAGCCGCCGCTTATGCCTTACTCATGCTTCCCGGATACCCATGGATGCTAATGGTAATTGCATTGAGCTGTGTGGTTTTGCTAACCCTTGGCGAAATGCTGGCCATGCCCTTTATGAACAGTACCTGCATGCAACGGGCCACCATATACAACCGTGGCAAATATGCTGCCGGCTATACCCTAAGCTGGAGTGTGGCTCAGGTAATAGGACCTGCCGGCGGCGCATGGATAGCCGGACAGTTTGGTTATAACATGTTATGGTTAGTCTTAATAGTCCTGTTATTCGTAACGGCATTTGGCATAAAAACCATGGCGAAAACTTACCGACCTGCACCGCTTGATACGGCATGATGTTTGCCTTAGCATCATAAAAAAACCTGCTGAACTACAGCAGGTAATACAAAAATAATTTTTAATCGCCTCTTATTGATGCGAAGAAATTTCTAAGCCGTCTGGTCGTCAACAGTCGCTTCAGGTGCATTGTTCTTAACCGATGCCATACCGATGCTGCGGGTTTCTTCCGATTCGTACATCTGACTGGTACCAATTACCTGTCCATTGCTAGCCTTCAGGTTAAAATATAACTTCCCATTACTGGCAGTAAGCATTTCGTAGCGACCATCTTCAGTAGCATTTTTTCTTACCGAAGCAACGCCATTTTCACAAGCCGCTTTACTGGAATATCCTTCGCTGCTCAAAATGGTTTGGCCGTTATCGGCTACTAATACAAATTGCGATTCCCCGTTCTTGCGGGTAGACATAACAAACTTTCCCATATAGATTTATTTATCGTTACACAATGTGGCTAAGATAAGCAATTGAAAATGAGTGGAGAGGGGCTTGAAACATTATTACGCTCATTAGATTGAATTGTAACAAATGCCAGGCTCTTTATCGCGATGAAATAGCAAAAATCAAAGCACAAAGCAGGAGACTAAGGCCTATGATGATGGGTGCCTGAAACTGATCCCAGAAATAGGCATTACGACGCTTGCTGATATATGCCTGCAAGGACTGTTTCCATGCAGGCATCATATCTTCTGCAGTAGTAAACGATTCTTTCAACTGCTCTATTTGCCTATACTCCAAAGGCTCACAGCTTTGGAGAATCAAGCGCAAAATTTCATCATTCGCTTTATCGTCTTCAAAGCTTTGCAGCATATCCAACCACTGCCATTGTAGCAGCTCTTCTATACGCCTGCGAAGCGCCACATGGTTCATGCGAAAATGATCCATGCCTCTCACTTCTCTGGCCAATATTTGTGCTTTATACAGAATATGTTCCGGCGTAAGCGCCACAGGTTCATCAAAGCCTTTGCCTGCACTTTTACGCAGCCAACGTTCCTGCAAATAAGCCTCTTTTTTTATGGGATCCGTAAGCACATCGTAGGCTTCCTGCAATTCTCTAAACCATGCTTCGCTATGTCTGTTGCCCTGGTTGGTGTCCGGATGATAGCGCAGCGCCAAACGCCGAAAACTTTTTTTGATTTCTTCGGCATTGGCTCCGGGCTCCAATTCCAGCATGGTATAATAATCCTTTACAGGCATGGCGGTAAATGTAAGTGCATAAGGTTGGTTAGGAATTATATGTTGCTGCCGTAAATCTTTTGGTTGATAACCATTTGCTGATTTCCAGGGTTCAATCTAACAGTACATTTAACGCCAATAGGACTACCGTTAGCATGGCAGCACATAGTAAGGAAAAGGAAATTGATGTAAAGGAATCCGCAGGCATCAATGTGTTTTTATGCTTGCTGTTTAGCGCCATGTTTTGCGTAGCACTGTACAGCCTTGGTGTGGACGACAGCAAAGCCCCGCCCGATTTTCGGTATTTCAAGTATGTGAGTTTAGCCTGCTTATTGCCTGCCATCTATTTTGCCCAAAAAATATACACACAAAAGTCTACACTAACCATTAATAGCCATGGCATATGGTATAAGGGTACACTGATAACCCACTGGCAGCAAATACTGCAAGCTGAATGGCAAGCGTCGGAACAAACTATGGGCTTACACCCCAAGGACTTTCTTTTTATCCAATACTATCCATCGGGTAAGGAAGATGTGCATGAAATTTGGTTGCCTATCAGCCATACCCTTTCCTACAATGAGCATGAAATAATGGAAACCATATCCGCCTATATGAACAAGTAAACTATTATGGCCATTTTACCCGCAACCAGTTTTATGCCAAACGCTTGCTTTTGCTGTGGATGCGGGCATGGATTGGCGTAGGGGCTGAATTTTACTTTTCCCCAACACCTCTTGTAGAAGTGAATAAAATTAAGTGTGTGGTGGCGGACTTTTTTTTGTTAACAGGCCCTACTTTTAGCCTAACTAATTTTATTTCAACCATGAAAAAATTTTTCTCTCTCCTCGCTGCTGCAGCGCTTGTTTTGTCAGGGTTTGCCGCTTCCACTCCTGCTGC
>JAHEMO010000077.1 GCA_024643625.1 Chitinophagaceae bacterium | reverse complement strand
TAGGTAGCTATATAGGTTTGCCCATTGTGCGCTATTCTAAAATAGCGGCGGTTACTGCCGCTTAGGGGCAAAGCGTCTATCGCAATGTCCGGGCTACCGCTATAATCATTAAACAAAGCAATTACAGTATCCTGAATTTTATGCATGCCGGTATTTTTGAATGCCTCCGATATCTGTGAAGGGCGGCTAAAATAATTTTTTTGGATTTGGTAATATGGTAAGTACCGCTAAATTTGCCGCATAAATGAAAAATCTATTCCACATACATCATCATCATACCAACCCACAAGGGTAGGCCAATGGTGTATGGGAATGCATAACATAACCAGCAAAACAGGCTTACCTACCGGTAGGCCTGTTTTTTTTTAAGCATATGGCAACTATGGAAACAAAACTAAAAATAGCGGTTCAGAAGTCGGGGCGACTGTACGAAGACAGCCTGAAACTGCTGAAAGAATGTGGTATTGGCGTAAAAAACGGCATGAATAAGCTTAAAGTGGAAGCCGAAAATTTTCCACTGGAAATCTATTTTCTACGCGATGATGATATTCCGCAGTACGTGGCCGATAAAGTGGCGGATATTGGTATCGTAGGCGAAAATGTACTCTACGAAAAACAGAAAGACTGCCCCGTAGTATTGCCTTTAGGCTTTGGTAAATGCAGACTTTCTATCGCCATTCCCAAAGAAAGCAACTACACAGGCGCGGCATTTTTACAAGGAAAAAATATTGCCACAAGCTATCCCAATCTGTTGCAGCAATACTTAAGCAAAAACAAAATAGAAGCCATTATTCATGAAATAAGTGGCAGCGTGGAAATAGCACCGGGCATTGGCCTTGCCGATGCTATTGCCGATTTGGTGAGCAGCGGCAGTACCTTGTTTCAAAATGGCCTGGCTGAAGCGGAGATCATTTTACGCAGTCAGGCGGTGCTCATTCGCCATCAGACCCTAAGCACAGAACAGGAAGAGATATTAGCAAGACTTGTTTTCAGAATACAGTCTGTGCAGAAAGCAAGGGATAATAAATATGTGTTGCTTAATGCACCTAACGATAATATTGAAAAGATATGCAGCTTGCTTCCGGGCATGCGCAGTCCAACCGTACTACCCCTGGCGGAGGCGGGCTGGAGCAGTGTGCATAGCGTAATAAGCGAAACAGCATTCTGGGATATTATTGAACAACTAAAAGCAGCCGGTGCGGAAGGCATACTTATTATTCCCATCGAAAAAATGATTGCCTGATAGTTACACGATAACATTTTTACTATGCAATTGCACCTCAATCCATCTGCCGACAAATGGGCTGCCATAGCCGAAAGACCTGTGCAGGAACTGGATGTTATAATAGAAAAAGTAAGACCCATTATGCTGGCTGTAAAGCAGGATGGCGATGATGCCTTGCGACAGTATACGCAACAATTTGATGGCGTGGTGCTGAAAGATTTACAGGTAACAGCAGAAGAAATAGCCATAGCCATGCAATATGCAGACCCTGCACTTGTTGAAGCTATTAATACCGCAAAGGCCAACATTACACGCTTTCATGCTGCACAACTTAAGCCCGAAGAAAAAATAGAAACCATGCCGGGTGTGTTATGCTGGCGACAAATGAAGCCAATTGACACCGTAGGACTGTATATACCCGGCGGTACCGCACCATTATTCAGCACCATATTAATGCTGGCGATACCGGCAAGCCTTGCAGGTTGCAAAAAAATAGTTTTGTGCACGCCACCGGCAAAAGATGGTAGCATTCATCCTGCTATACTATTAGCGGCACATATCTGTGGTGTTACCAATATCTACAAAGCAGGCGGTGCACAGGCCATCGCGGCTATGACGTATGGCACATCAACCATACCTGCCGTGCAAAAGATATTTGGCCCCGGCAACCAATATGTAACAGCTGCAAAACAATTGGCGCAACTACAAGGGCTGGCTATTGATATGCCTGCCGGCCCAAGTGAAGTATGCGTATGGGCCGATGAAACTGCTGTGCCCAAATTTGTAGCCGCTGATCTGCTCAGTCAGGCGGAACATGGTGCTGATTCGCAGGTGATGTTTATAACCAACAGTGCCGATTTTTCGCGGCAGGTAGCTGAAGAAATGATTACACAACTGCAGGCTCTGCCCCGGATGCAAACGGCCCAAGCGGCACTGGATAACAGTCGCACAGTAATCTTTGACAATGCCGTCCATGCCACTGATTTCATTAACCAGTACGCACCCGAGCATCTGATTATTTGCTGCAAAGACGCGGAACAGAAAGCACTGAACATACATCATGCGGGCTCAATTTTTCTGGGTAATTATACGCCCGAAAGCGCAGGCGACTATGCAAGCGGCACCAACCACACATTGCCTACCAATGGGTACGCAAGAGCCTGGAGCGGTGTAAGTGTAGATAGCTTTGTAAAAAAAATTACTGTGCAACATATAACGCAGCAAGGATTGACGGCATTGGGAAACACCATTACCACCATGGCCGAAGCAGAAGGACTGCAGGCACATAGCAATGCTGTAAAAATCAGATTAACCCCATAATTATCGCCACCATGTCAGCCTTTGATTTAGATAAACTAGTACGCCCTAACATACGCGATTTGGTTCCGTATTCATCTGCCCGCGATGAATTTAAAGGTGAGGCCAGCGTATACCTGGATGCCAATGAAAACAGTCTGGGTTCGCCTACCCTAAAATGGTATAACCGATATCCTGACCCCTTGCAATGGAAGGTAAAGCAGCAACTTGCAGACATAAAACATGTTGCACCCGAACAAATATTTATTGGCAACGGCAGCGACGAATGTATTGATCTTTTGTACCGCACCTTTTGCATACCCGGCATGGATAATGTAATTATTTGTCCACCCACCTATGGCATGTATGCGGTTAGTGCCAACATTAATGACACCTCAATCCGGCAAGCACCGTTACTCGACGATTTTCAACTGAATCTGGCACATATAGAACAACTGATTGATGCCCACACCAAAATCATTTGGATATGCTCGCCCAACAACCCCACCGGCAACAGCATCAACCGACACGATATTGAAATGGTGTTGAATAATTTCAGCGGACTGGTAGTTGTAGATGAGGCGTATATCAATTTTTCACGACAACGCAGTTTGCTTGCCGACCTGGCAGAATACCCTAACCTGGTAGTACTACAAACCCTTAGTAAAGCATGGGGACTTGCGGGTTTACGCCTCGGAATGATGATGGCATCCACAGCTATTATCGAGCTGATAAACAAAGTAAAACCCCCTTACAATATTGGCATACACACCCAACAATTGGTAACCGAAGCATTGCAGCACACCGCGGCCGTAAACGATATGATTATGGCGCTGGTAGATATGCGTGAAGCTTTGGAAGAAGTATTTTACCAAATGCCTATTGTTGAAAAAGTGTATCCAAGTGATGCTAACTTTTTGCTGGTACGCATGAAAGATGCACAAAGCATATACAATTACCTGCTTACGCAAGGCATTGTAGTGCGCGATAGAAGTAATGTAAAACTTATTGAAAACTGCCTGCGTATAACCGTTGGTACCGAACAGGAAAATACCGCGCTGGTGGATGCACTTGGCAGTTATATAGCGCATACTTATTTACCTAAAATAAAAAGCAATGCCTGAAAGAATATTGTTTATTGACAGGGATGGCACGATAGTAAAGGAAGCGCCGCCAACATATCAGCTGGACGATTTCAGTAAAGTGCAGTTTTATAACAACGTTTTTCCGTGGTTGCAGCGCATTGCCAAAGAGCTTGATTATACACTGGTAATGGTTACCAATCAGGATGGTTTGGGCACGGCGCAGTTTCCGGAAAATACGTTTTGGCCTGTTCATAATTTTATTATGGATGCATTTGCCAGTCAGGATATAGTATTTAGTGCCGTTCATATTGACAAAACCTTTCCGGCCGAGCATGCGCCAACACGAAAGCCCGGCACCGGCATGCTTACCGGCTACATGAATGATGCTTATGATCTTGCCAACAGTTTTGTAATAGGAGATCGCATTACCGATGTTCAACTGGCAAAAAATCTGGGGTGCAAAGCTGTTTGGATGAATGCTGACGATACCCTTGGCCAAACTGACACTGCCATGGATGTTGCCGCATTACGCAGCCATACGGTAGCGCTTGAAACCTGCGACTGGCAAAGGATTTACTTGTTTCTGCGCGATGGACTTCGTCGCACCACGCATGTGCGCAATACCAACGAAACCCAAATAAAAATTGACCTTAATCTTGATGGCTCAGGCAAAGCTAACATACAAACCGGCCTGCATTTTTTCGACCACATGCTGGATCAGTTGGCTCGGCATGGCGGTATGGATTTGAGCATCCAAACCATCGGCGATTTACACATAGATGAGCACCACACTATTGAGGATACCGCACTCGCTTTGGGCGAAGCATTCGCCATTTTATTAAGCGACAAGCGAGGCATTGAACGCTATGGATTTTGCCTGCCGATGGACGATTGTGAAGCACAGGTAAGCATTGATTTTGGTGGCCGGCCCTGGCTGGTTTGGCATGCAGGTTTTACCCGCGAAAAAATCGGCGATATGCCCACTGAAATGTTTTTCCATTTCTTCAAATCATTTGCCGATGCAGCAAAATGTAACCTGCATGTAAATGCAGCAGGCGACAATGAGCACCATAAAATTGAAGCAATATTCAAGGCTTTTGCCAAAGCCATAAAAATGGCTGTAAAAAAAGATCCGCTAAAAAATTATTTGCCAAGCACCAAAGGCGTTTTATAATGTCCAACAAGCATCAGATAGCAATTATTAAATATAATGCCGGCAATATCCGATCGGTATTGTTTGCGCTGGAAAGGCTTGGCGTACAGGCGAGCGTAACCGACGATGAACGCGAAATACGCGCAGCATCGCATGTCATATTTCCCGGAGTAGGTTCTGCCGCTACAGCTATGCCTTATCTGCGCAGCCGGGGTCTCGACAAACTGTTGGCCTCGCTTACGCAACCCTTTCTGGGCATATGTCTCGGCATGCAACTGATGTGCAGATATAGCGAAGAAGGCGACACGGAATGCCTGAGTATTATTGATGCTGCCGTGAAGAAATTCCCTGCAACCGATAGTACCGGATTGGCGCTGAAAATTCCGCATATGGGCTGGAACAGCCTGCACCAAACCAGCGGCAAGCTTTGTAATGGTTTAAGCAGCCAACCTTACGCCTATTTTGTGCATAGCTATTATGCAGAACAGTGCAGCTACACAGCCGCTATTACACATTATGGATTGCCATTTAGCAGCATGCTGCAAAAGGATAATTTTTTTGGTGTGCAGTTTCACACAGAAAAAAGTGCCGCTGATGGCGAAATCATTCTCAAAAACTTTTTATCGCTATAAGCATGAAGCGCATTACTATAATTCCTGCTATTGATATTATTGATGGCAAATGTGTTCGCCTCACCCGCGGCGATTACAATACGCAAAAGATTTATAATGAAAATCCTTTGGAAGTAGCCCTTGCTTTTGCAGATGCAGGTATACAACGTTTGCATTTGGTAGATCTTGATGGCGCCAAAGCCGGCAAAGTGGTCAATTGGAAAGTGCTGGAAAAAATTGCAGGAAAAACAAAGCTGCAAATAGACTTTGGCGGAGGTGTAAAAACCATTAGCGATACAGATATTATTTTTAACAGCGGAGCTATGCTGGTAACACTTGGCAGCATAGCAGTAAAAGATGAAGCCACCACGGCCCTAATGCTGCATGCACATGGCGCTGATCGATTTTTATTTGGTGCTGATGTAAACAACGAAAAACTGGCCATACACGGTTGGCTAGAACATACCGATGTACATGTTGACGACTTCATAAAGCGCTATCATGCGCTTGGTGTGCGTAGCTTTTTTTGCACTGATATAGCAAAGGATGGCATGATGCAGGGACCATCCACAGCGCTTTACCAAAACTTGCTGGAAAAACATCAAGGTATTGAACTGATTGCTAGTGGTGGTGTACGGCATATGGCAGATGTTGAGGCTCTGCAGGCATTAGGGATGCATGGCGCAATCATTGGCAAAGCCATATACGAAGGCAATATTCTGCTCACAGATCTCAAGCATTTTATTCAATAACACCCGCACTATGCCACTTACCAAACGCATAATACCCTGTCTCGACATTAAAGACGGCCGTACTGTAAAAGGTGTAAATTTCGTAAACATCCGCGATGCCGGCGACCCTGTAGAACTTGCCGCGCAATATGCACAGCAAGGGGCTGATGAACTTGTGTTTTTAGATATTACAGCCACCACAGAAGGCAGAAAAACATTTGCTGAACTGGTATTACAAATAGCCCGTCATATCAATATTCCGTTTACAGTTGGTGGCGGTATCAGCAGCGTGGCCGATGCGAGTGTTTTACTGAATGCCGGTGCAGATAAAGTATCTATCAACTCATCTGCGGTGCGCGGTCCGGATTTGATTAATGAATTAGCAACAGCCTTTGGCGATCAGTTTGTGGTGGTAGCCATTGATACACGCCATATTGAGGGACAGGATATTGTGCATACGCATGGTGGCCGAACACCCACCACATTGGATACAGTAGCCTGGGCCAAAGAAGCCTGGCGTCGTGGTGCCGGCGAAATATTGCTTACGAGTATGGATACTGATGGTGTAAAACAGGGATTCGATTTGCGCATCACGCAAATGATATGCGAGGCGGTGCAAATTCCGGTAATTGCCTCGGGCGGTGCTGGAAGCATGGCACATTTTGAAACGGTATTTCAGCAAACACAATGTGATGCTGCATTGGCAGCCAGCATTTTTCACTTTGGCGAAATACCTGTACCCCAATTAAAACAGTACCTTTCAGCACGAAACATTCCCATACGATTATGATTTACATTGTTTCCATTATTGTTGCGCTGATACTCATGGTTATTATTCGCGCTATTATGGGCTTTAACCCCAATAAGAATAAACAGTCCAAAGAAAAAATGGACAATCAGATAAGAGATTATCTGGAAATGCTGAAGAAGTATCAGGACAAAAACAAATCGTAAACTTCATTCGGGAAATATGTTTAATCCAAAAGAACTTGCATTTGATAAATATGCTGATGGACTAATGCCTGCCGTTGTTCAGGATAATGTTACAGGAAAAGTGCTGATGGTTGGTTTTATGAATAATACTGCCCTGCATCAAACCCTGGCTTCGCAAAAGATAACTTTCTTCAGCCGAAGCAAACAAAAGCTTTGGACCAAGGGCGAAACATCAGGCAATTATCTGCATTTGGTGAGCATAGCCAGCGATTGTGATAATGACACCTTATTGCTTAAAGCAAAACCGGATGGCCCGGCCTGTCATACCGGCGCCGATACTTGTTTCAACGAAATTAATCTTACAGAAAACACGGCATTCCTGCAAAGACTTGAACAAATAATTGCCGACAGAAAAGCCAACCCCACCGCAAATTCCTATATCAGTTCACTGTTTGCCAAAGGCATAAACAAAGTAGCCCAAAAAGTAGGTGAAGAAGCTGTGGAACTAGTGATTGAAGCCAAGGACAACGATGAGTCGCTTTTTCTAAATGAAGCCGCCGACCTGCTGTTTCATTACCTCGTGCTGCTACAAGCAAAAGGTTACACCCTGCAGGATGTAACCCAGATTTTATCGGCGAGACATAAATAAAACATCATGTTTCGCAGCCTGTATGGCGATGATTATTAGCCGGCAAACTTTGCTTCCCAATCCATCATACCGCCGCTGAGGTTTACCACATTGGTAAAGCCCATGGTCTCCAAAAACATACACGCCTGACCGCTACGGTTGCCGCTGCGGCAGTACACTACTACTTCCTCGTTGCGCATATCGTCAATGGCATCTACCTGCATGCCCATAATCTGACCAAGGGGCAAATGAGTTCCTCCAATATTAAAAGCTGCGCGTTCATCGGGCTCACGCACATCCACTAAGTTCACCTGCTCACCTGCATCCAGTCTTGCTTTCAATGCTTCTGCTGTAATCGTTGTCATTGTTATCTTTATTTTATTGAGTTAATCAGTGGCAAAATTAATTATTGCCCTCCTTTTGTACTTCATCTTTGTTGTCTTCCTTCATTTCCAAGTCTTCTTCTCTGACCGCAGGCATTTCCCTTTTCAAAAAAAGATCAATAGCCTGACCAATCCTTATCTTATTGATGATGGTTTTTCCCTCTTCATCTTTCTTTTTCTTTTCAGGGTTTTGCTTGTAAACAAAAGCATTGGCAGTATCGCGTACATCTGTATCGGCAATAATAGCACCCACATTCAGGCCGGCACCCTGCAGCGCAGCCAATGCTTCGCTGTATCGCATGCCAAACATGTCGGGCACATCAAGTTCCTGATCGCCAAGGCCGCTGCCCAATACAAAACTAATTGCGCTACCAACAAATATTCTGGTGCCCGGTGCTATGGGCCTGCCGTTAAACCGCTGCTCCAGCACAGCATCTTTAGCTATATCGGGCTTGCGCGAAGTATCACCGAGTTCAAGCCCCATTTGCTTAATAAAAATATTGGCATTTCTAAACGTAAAGCCTACAAGATTGGGCATTTCAATAAGCGGCGGCTGTTCACGATTTACGGTAAGAAAAACTTTTCGTTTTGCTTTTACAACGGCGTTTGGTTCCGGCGATTGCTTTACAACGGCTTTGGGTTCCATGTCAGCCATCCATACGCTGTCCTGTATTTCTACACGAAAGCCTTTGGCCTCCAGCGATTTGGTAGCTTCTGCAAGAGACATTCCGGTTACTTCCGGCACATTGGTGTATTCGCCATGATTGGTGATAGATTCCAAAGCGGTAAGCACGGCCACACATAGCAATACGAATACTGCTATAGCCAGCAACAGATTCACCCAAAATCCTCTTCTTGTTATCAATCTAAACACAACTTAATTTTTTGATTTTTGCAAGCATTCTGCCACCAAACTTTCATACAAAGCACTCAGCGGCAGTCCCAATGCCTTTATTTGCTGTGGAATTACGCTGGCATCGCTTTGCCCCGGTATGGTATTTATTTCAAGCATATAAGGTTCGCCCTTTGCTTCGTTGTAAATAAAATCAATCCTTACTACACCACTGCAATTGAATACGTGATATATTTTTTTTGCTACCTGTGCTATGCGCTCCCGTATAGCGGGATCAAGATTAGCCGGTGTGGTTTCTGCACTCTTACCCTGATACTTGGCTTCAAAATCGAAAAATAAATTAGTGGTGGTTATTTCTGTAAAAGGCAATACAGTCAGCTCTCCATTGAGCCGGCAAACACCTACAGTAAATTCTCTCCCCTCAATGAATTCTTCAATAAGCACCTGATTGTCTTCTGCAAACGCTTTGTGCAGGGCTTCTTCCAATCCATCGGGTGTAAGGAGTTTGCTCATGCCGATGGAACTGCCGCCATTGGCCGGCTTTACAAACACCGGAAATTGCAAAGCAGTTGCCGTAGCCGCCAGATCAATATTATCGCTGCGGAAATAATGCAGGCTTTTTGCAACATGAATACCGCTGAACGCCGCCACGGCCACGGTATACCGCTTATTAAAAGTGACTGCAGAACTGAGTGCATTACAACCCGTGTAGGGCATGCCAATGATATCAAAATAACCCTGCAAGCGCCCATCTTCACCCGGTGTGCCGTGCATACCAATAAGTGCCATGTCAAAATAAATAGCCCCGTTGGGTCCTGCTACACTAAAGTCATCCTTATCCACGGGATATTCCGTTCCATCAATCATACAAAACCAACCGTTAGAACGAATATCCACCAGGTATACGGTGTACTTTTCCGGTGAAAGATTATCGTAAATAGTTTTGGCGCTTCGATATGAAATCTGGGCTTCGCCGCTGAGGCCACCCGTTACCAGTGCTATAATTGGCTTTTGCATGTAAATTTTAAAATTAGCGCAAAGAAAATGAGCCTGACCATATGCCCGCCGCTGAAATTGAAAAACATGCCCGCGGGTATTTGTCGATTAGAAACATATGATTGTGCGGCGAACCGCTGATTACGCACTGAGGATACCGCTTTGTTCAAATTGCATTTTGTGAAGTCGGGAGTAATGGCCGTTGGCAGCCAGCAATTCGTCATGCGTACCTATTTCTTTGACCTCGCCCTTTTCCATCACCAAAATCTTGTCGGCCTTGCGTATGGTACTCAGGCGGTGGGCAATTACAATGGCTGTTCTGTCGGCAATCATGGTATCAATAGCATGCTGAATGAGTTGCTCACTTTCTGTATCAATATTACTGGTAGCCTCATCTAACACCAAAATGGCAGGGTTAAAAAGCAGGCAGCGCAAGAAACTGATCAACTGCCGCTGACCGGCACTAATGGTGGCCGCACGTTCCTGCACTTTATAATCGTATCCACCGGGTAATTGCATAATAAAGTCGTGGATACCTATCAGTTGCGCGGCATGCACTACCTGCTCGCGGCTTATATCGGGTCGCAACATGGTTACATTTTCCAATACGGAACCGCTAAACAGAAAAACATCCTGCAGCACTACGCCAATTTGTTCGCGCAGCGGATGCAATTTGTACTCATTAACGGGTATGCCGTCCAGCAAAATACTGCCATCGGTAGCATCGTACAATCGATTGAGCAGGCTTATAATGGTTGTTTTGCCACTACCCGTGCTACCCACTATGGCCAGGGTTTCGCCCTTGGCTATGGTAAAGCTCACCTGCCTGAGCACCCAATCGGGCGGGTTATAGGCAAAATTTACACGGTCAAACACTACCTCACCTTGCAGCTTGCGCTCTACAGTGCCGGCATCTGCCATGGTATCTTCATTGTCCAGTACGGTAAACACCCGTTCACTGGCCACCATACCCATTTGTATAACATTAAACTTATCGGCAATAAAGCGAAGCGGCCTGAAAATCTGGTTTAGAAAAAGTACAAAGGCAATCAGTAATCCACTATCGAGGCGCTGTCCCGCTACCCACCATACCAGCAGGCCAAGACTTACCGCCAAAATCACTTCTACTATGGGAAAGAAAACGGAATAGGCAAAAATGGCTTGAATATTGGCGTTTCGATGGTGGCGGTTTATGCGTTCAAACTTGTTGTACTCACGGTCTTCGGCAGCAAATGCCTGCACAATTGCCATGCCGGTAATGTGCTCCTGCACAAAAGCATTGAGTTGGGTAACGGCATTGCGCACTTTTATAAAGCTTTTGTTTACGCTTTCCTTAAAATACCAGGTGGCAATAAGCAGTAAGGGAAAAGGAATAAGGCTTACCAGGGTCAGCCGCCAATCCATCCAAAGCATGGCCGCAAGCGTAAATACAATGGTGAGCATATCCGCTACAATAGGAATAAAGCCGTTGCTGAAGATTTCGTTGATGGCTTCTACATCGTTAATGGTGCGGGTGGTAAGGGTGCCAATGGGAGTACGATCAAACTGCCGCAGGCGAAAGCTGAGTATTTTACGGTACACTTCTACACGCAAATCTTTGATCACATTTTGGCCTAATATGCCCGAAGCATAGGTAAAAAAGAAGCGCATAATGGTTTCTACAACAATAATAGCCACCTGAATAAGGGTTAGCACCACCACAAACTTCACCGCATCGCCACCGCTCCATTGCTGCGTTAAGCTATCAAACCAATCCGGCAGTTTGCCGGGCTGCTGTTTGAGGCCCCGGTCAACCGTGTATTGAATAAGCACCCCGCGTACCGGCGAAATGATAGCCAGCAAAATTGCAAGCACCATGGCGCCCCAGAAATACAAACGGTAAGGCCTGGCATAGCGCATAACGCGGCCAAACCGGGCGGTGTCGAATGCCTTTTTTTGCTTTCCGGGAGAATCTGCCATAGCTGATTGCTGCGCAATTTAAAAGCAAGGGTATTGCATAAAGGGTGGGTTAGCAAAGGTTTAGGGATTGAAACCTGCTGCTATTATGGGGCCAAGCCCCTGCCCCGCCTATCTTTGCGCCCTTAGCGTAATTATGAAGGAAATAAGAAATTTTTGCATTATTGCCCATATCGACCATGGTAAAAGCACCCTGGCCGACCGTTTGTTGCAAACCACCAATACCATTAGCGAAAGGCAAATGATGGATCAGGTGCTTGACGATATGGATCTGGAGCGAGAGAAAGGCATTACCATTAAGAGCCATGCCATCCAACTCGACTATGACTATTCCGGTAGCCACGCCGATTTTGTAGGGCAAAAATTTACCCTGAACCTGATAGACACCCCGGGCCACGTAGATTTTAGCTACGAAGTGAGCCGGGCGCTGGCAGCCTGCGAAGGCGCACTATTGCTGGTAGATGCCGCACAAGGCATTCAGGCCCAAACCATTAGCAACCTGTATCTGGCCATTGACAACGATCTGGAAATCATTCCTGTCATCAATAAGATAGACATGGATGGCGCCATGATTGAAGAAGTAGAAGACCAGATTATTGACCTTATTGGTTGCAAAAGAGAAGATATTCTCCGCGCCAGTGGCCGAACCGGCCTGGGAGTGGACGCCATATTGGAGCAAATAGTGGAGCGCATACCGGCACCCAAAGGGAACCCCGAAGCACCACTACAGGCCCTCATTTTCGATAGCGTATTTAATAGTTATCGCGGCATAATAGTGTACTACCGCATACTGAACGGCGTAATTAAAAAAGGCGATAAAATTAAATTTGCCGCCACCGGAACGGAATATGAAGCCGACGAAGTAGGCATTCTGAAAATGGGATTGCAACCTAAAAGCGAAGTGGGCTGCGGTGATGTGGGCTATATTATTACGGGCATAAAAGTGGCCCGCGAGGTAAAAGTGGGTGATACCATTACGCTGGCCAATCGTCCTGCCCCTATGATCAAGGGGTTTGAAGAAGTGAAGCCCATGGTGTTTGCCGGCATATTTCCGATAAATACCGATGAATTTGAAGAGCTGCGCGACTGCATGGAAAAACTGCAGCTGAATGATGCCAGCCTCACGTTTGAACTGGAAACATCGCAGGCCTTGGGCTTTGGTTTCAGATGCGGCTTTTTAGGCATGCTGCACATGGAAATTATTCAGGAGCGGCTGGAACGTGAGTTTAACCAAACCGTTATAACCACCGTACCCAACGTTAGCTTTTTGTGCACGACCACCAAGGGCGATCTTACTACCATCAGCAACCCTGCTGAAATGCCCGATGTGGTGAAGATTGATAAGATTGAAGAGCCATTTATTAAAGCGCAAATCATTACCAAACCGGAGTATATCGGTAACATCATGACGCTGTGTATTGGCAAGCGTGGCATGCTTATAAACCAGGGGTATCTAACTGCCACCCGTGTGGAATTGATTTTTGAAATCCCGCTGACAGAAATTGTGTTTGACTTTTACGATAAACTAAAAAGCCAAACCCGCGGCTATGCCTCTTTCGACTATCATCCTATTGGCTACCGCGAAAGCGATATTGT
>JAHEMO010000076.1:9112-13466 GCA_024643625.1 Chitinophagaceae bacterium | reverse complement strand
TTTGATGGCAGCACAAGCATTAATGAACGGCAAAGGGCAATTGATAATTTTCAATCGAACAACGAGTGCCGTGTGTTTCTCATATCACTTAAAGCCGGTGGCGTAGGGCTTAACCTTACCGCAGCCGACTATGTGTACATCGTGGATCCGTGGTGGAACCCTGCCGTGGAGCAACAGGCCATTGACCGTACCCACCGTATCGGTCAAACCCGGAATATTTTTGCCTATCGCATGATTTGTCGCGATTCCGTCGAAGACAAAATCATTCAGTTGCAGGAGAAAAAGCGCCTTCTGGCCAAAGAACTGATATCAGATGATAGCGGTTTTGTGAAGAAACTGTCACGGGACGATATTGCCTACCTCTTCAGCTAAGGCACGACTTTGCGGTCACTTTTAACAGATTTCTGATACAGCAAAATCAATTATTTTTTGCGCCAGATACCTTTTCCGCCTACTTTTGCCGCCCAATCGTAGAAAATATGGCTAATCATAAGGCAACAAAAAAGCACGCAAGACAAACTGCTACCCGTCGTGATCGCAACCGTTACTATGGTAAAACCACCCGTAACGCCATCCGCGATCTCCGTAACCTTACCGAAGCTGATGCTAAGGCTGAAGGCTATTCATCGGTAGCCAGTATGATAGACAAACTGGCAAAGCGTGGCGTAATTCATAAGAATAAAGCTGCAAACCTCAAAAGCAAGCTGGCCAGGCACATCAATGGAGCCAAGGCAACCGCTGCCGCCTAATCAATAGGTACATAGCTTACAATACTTGAGCCGCCCGAATGGGTGGCTTATTTTTTTGCCGCCAGACCCAAGCCCGGGCAATGGATTATTGGGCAGAATGCGGCATTTTTACCTGCTATGATTTTTACAAACAGGCTATGCATGCAATTTTTATCAGTTACACAAGTCGCACTAACAATGATGGCTTTGCAACTGAGCGCCAGGGCTCAACAAACCGTATTCGAAACTTCAAATGGCTTAGCCTCTGCTACCTATGCAGAAACCATCCGTTTTTATGAGCAAATAGATAAGGCCAGCAATCTTGTTTCCATGCATGCTATCGGGCAAACCGATGCGGGTTATCCTTTGCATGTGGTTACGGTTTCGGCTAACGGCAATGCAGATCCGGCGGCATGGCACAAAGAGGGTAAATTGATAGTAATGGTGCTCAATGGTATTCACCCCGGCGAACCTGATGGCATAGATGCCAGCCAGTTGTTGGTTAGAGATATTGTGGCCGGGAAAGTAAAACTACCACAGAACCTTGTGTTGGGCATTGTGCCTGTGTACAATATTGGCGGGGCGCTAAACCGTGGCAGTTATAGCCGTGCTAACCAACAAGGCCCACTCCAATATGGGTTTAGGGGCAATGCGCAAAATCTTGACCTCAACCGCGATTTTACAAAAGCTGATAGCTACAATGCACGTGCTTTTGCCAAAGCATTTCATTGGCTCGATCCACATATTCTCATTGACAACCATGTTAGCGATGGTGCCGATTTTCAACATGTATTTACGCTGCTTACCACGCAGTACGATAAACTTGGCGAACCCTTAGGTTCATTTTTGCGCCAAAATTTTGAACCTGCTTTATATCAATCCATGAAGGCGAAGGGATGGGATGTATTTCCATATGTAAACTTTGATGCTTACGATTTAAGCCGCGGTATGACGCAGTTTTACGATCCGCCCCGCTACAGTAGCGGTTATGCGGCATTATTTGGCTGCATGGGTTTTGTGCCCGAAACGCATATGCTAAAGCCTTTCAAACAACGTGTGGCAAGCACCTACGATTTTATGCTAAGTGTACTGGAACAGGGAAGTAAGATGCAAAGTACGATAGTGACTTCACGCAATACCCACCGGCAACGCATGCAGAATGCCCAGGGTATTCCAATGACATGGAAGCCGGGTAGGAGCAATTTTGATACCCTGAGTTTTTTAGGCTATCAACGCGATACCGTTATCAGCGATGTGACGGGCTTACCTCGTATGCGATATAATCGAGCAAAGCCATTTACCGGACCGGTAAAGTTCTACAGCTATTTCACGCCGGAATCGATAGTATCAGTACCCGCATGGTATGTGTTGCCGCAAGGTTGGCATGCGGTGGCCGAAAGATTGCAGGAGCAGGGTATTGCCATGCAGCCACTAAAGGCAGATACGGCAATTGAAGTTACCGTTTATCATATTGACAATTTCAATACACCTCAGCGCGCTTACGAAAAGCATTACCGGCATAATAATACTTCAGTGAAAAAATCTCAGCAGGTCATGCATTTTTTAAAGGGGGATTGGTTGATTAATCTACGTCAGCCCGGCATCCGTTATCTGGTTGAAATGCTGGAACCGACGGGCGATGATTCATTTTTTGCTTGGAACTATTTCGATGCCATACTGCAGCAAAAGGAAGGCTATAGCAATTATCGTTGGGAAGATGTGGCAGCGCAATGGCTGCAGGATAACCCCGCCTTGCGACAGGAACTGGAGGAGAAGAAAAAGGCGGATACAGCGTTTGCAGGCAATGCTAATGCCATGTTGGATTGGGTATATAAAAAGTCACCATATTACGAGCCTGCCCATATGCGCTATCCGGTATATCGCATTGAAAAGTGATTTAGAAAGACACAGATAATCGCGAAGCCTTTAGCGTGACCATTTTATGGCTGTTGATATTTTTAATGGCTCTTGCATAAAAAGCACCTTATGAAGAAGTTTCTGTTGATAAACTATTGGTTTTTTTTGCTGGCCCCGGCCATTGCGCAAACAGCTGGTAGCTACAACTATCGGATACTTGCGGATAGCATTATACAAATTCAGTGGAGCCATGATGGAATGCCACACCAGGAATATATTGGGGATGCTCTGGTGGCAAAAACCCATGCCGACTTTAAGCCCGTTACTACAGAAAGTTTAAGTAATGGAATAGGTAAATTATCCGGCAACATCATATCGTTGGCTATAGGGTCATTTGTGCTACCACAAATTGAAGGTTTTGACAAGGAGGGTGTGCGCGGATTTCGCATACAAATGGAAAATGGGAAAGCGTGGTTTGGTGGTGGCGAAAGAACCGTTCCGCTGGACAGGCGTGGGCAGCGCATTCCCTTGTATAATGCACCACAGTACGGCTACGAACTTGATGCCTTGCAGCTAAACTATTCCGTGCCCTTTGTTTTTTGTGCTAACGGCATCGGCTTGTTGTTCGATAATCCGGCTACGGGCTATATGGATTTTGGTAAAAGCAGCCCCGGAATTTTAGAAGTGGGTTTTGTAAGTGGCAACGTCAATATGATTGTAATTCCGGGTGCTACACCCGATATCATATTGCAACGCTATGCCGCACTCACAGGTAGGCAGCCACTACCCCCGCGATGGGCGCTAGGAAATTTTATGAGTCGCTTTGGCTATCGCTCTCAGCAGGAGGTATTGCAAACCGCTGCTGACATGGATGCGGCAGGTTTTCCCATTGATGCAGTGGTGATTGATGTGTTTTGGTTTGGCAATACCATACAGCATACATTGGGCAATCTTGCATTTGTTGACAAGGAAAAATGGCCCGACCCCAAGGGCATGATAGACAAGCTTAAGGCTAAGCAAGTGCAAACTATTTTAGTAACGGAACCCTTCATATTGCAGAACACAAAAAACTTTGTTGAAGCGCAGCCCTTCCTCGCCAAAGATTCTGCAGGAAAGCCCTTCATGCTAAGCGATTTCTACTTCGGCTATGGCGGTATGCTTGATTTATTCAGACCCGATGTGCGGCAGTGGTTTTTTAATTTTTACAAGCAGTTTACTGATATGGGTGTCGCAGGTTGGTGGGGCGATTTAGGTGAGCCCGAAAAGCATCCGCCGGGCGTCATGCATAACCTTAGCAGTTTTGGCATTAGCCGTCGCATGCCTGCCGATCATGTGCACAATATGTATGGCCACATGTGGAGCAAAATGTTGTATGATGGCTGGCGCAAATACTATCCGGGACAAAGGCTGTTTTACCTGAACAGAGCGGGCTACGCCGGCAGTCAGCGCTATAGCATATTTCCATGGACCGGCGATGTTAGCAGGAGCTGGAATGGCCTGAAAGCGCAATTGTATAATTTGCAAAGCACAAGCCTCAGCGGAGTGCCTTATATCCATAGCGATGCGGGGGGCTTTAGTATGGTAGATAAAGATGATCAGGAGCTGTACACACGATGGCTGCAAATGGCCATATTTACGCCCATACTGCGTCCGCATGGCACCAATCTTGGTAAGGACATGCAACCTGAAGGTACCTTAGGCGTGGCCAGCGAACCCGTGTATAAAAATGAACCCTATCGCAGCATCGTAAAGCAATTGGTGGAAGAACG
>JAHEMO010000076.1:0-9012 GCA_024643625.1 Chitinophagaceae bacterium | reverse complement strand
AAATCAATATCCATAAATGGGGCAGATAAAACTTCCGCAGTAGTCTATCAAAAAACTGGTAATCAGTATTGGCTGCAAATACCCATTAGTGCCGGAGGAACATCGCATAAGATTGTTGTGGTTTTAGAATAGCCTTGCAGCTTTTTTTCGCACCACAACACATTATTTTTTGGATACAACAGTCTAACTTACACACCATGACCAATCATATCCCTCTCTCTGCCCTGGCTGCCGTTATTCGCGAATCGGTAGAGACAATTTTTGGTCAACAGACTTTTTGGGTGATAGCCGAAACTGCCGATGTGAAAAAATATGCACAGAAGCGTTGGTGTTTTCTGAAACTTATAGAAAAAGATGGTGCTGATATGGTGTGCGAGATGTACGCCAACATTTGGTCCAATGCATACAATAGTGTGCAGCGTTTCGAGAAAGTGACGGGTAAAGAATTTAGCTCGGGTCTGCAAATTGCCTGCCAGGTAAAAGTGGTTTTTCATGAGCGATTTGGTTTGCGGTTGGAAGTAGTACAGGTAGATGCCGCTTACACGCATGGCTTGCACGAAATGCAGAAGCAGCAAACCATAGAAAGGCTGGTTAAAACATATCCTAATGCTATACAGATGGTGGATGGCGAATTGGTGACTTTCAATCAACGACTAAAGGCACCACGTGTTTGGCAACGCATTGCATTGGTTGCAGCGGCCAATAGCGATGGTTATCGCGACTTCATGCGGGAACTGGAGACAAATCCTCAAGGCTTTTATTTTCAGGTTCAACATTTTGCCGTGCAGGTGCAGGGAACGGTTGCCGCGCAGCAAATTGCCGCTGCGTTACAAGCTATTCATCCAATCGCTTCAAACTTCGACGTGGTAGCCATAGTAAGAGGTGGCGGTAGTGACACCGATTTCAGTCCTTTTGATGATTTTGAAGTTGCCAGAAGTATTGCTTTGTTTCCTATTCCGGTAGTTACCGGTATTGGGCACGATAGAAATATAACCATTGCCGACATGATGGGTTGGCCTCAAAAAACACCAACCAAAGCGGCAGCAGTTATTGTGGATAGTGCACTGCGCTTTGCCAGTGAGTTGATGCAAGTTTCAGATACGCTTCAGGACATTTACATCAGGCGCATTCAAACTGCAAAAACTGCATTGCAGCAGGCAAAAATGACCATGCATTGGTTGGTGCCGCGTCGCCTTGAGCGACGGCAGCAGCATCTTGCGCAAAGTACCCACATACTTATGATGCATGCCAGTGGACGCATAAGAACACAATGGCAGCAGCTGCAACTATTGCAGTCTCAAATACAGCATTTACCTGTATTGAAACTACATCAGACCGCGCAGCAGTTGAAGGGCATAGCGGCATTGGTGAAAGAAGCAAGCCCCGAAAAAATATTGTCCCGTGGTTTTGCCATGGTTATGCAGGAGGATAAGTTGATAACTGATGCGGCGGCGCTGCAAACTGATAAACCATTATTGACCATCCTTAAAAATGCCAAAGTAATCAGCGATATAAAGTCTATTGAAACATGAAAACACAAATGTCATTTGATGATGCATGGAGTGCACTGCAACTATTGGTAGCCGATATTGAAAATGATGAAATACCACTAGACGAGTTAGCCGCAAAAGTGAAGGAAGCCAAGACACTGATTAAATATTGCGACGAACGGCTCCGCGGTATTGAAAGCGACCTGAAAGCACTGAACGAAGACGAAGCGGAATAACTGATACCGCTGCGAATCTGTGGGTTCTCTATTTGCGGCATACCCTTAGTTTTGCGCTCCCCGCAAAGCATTTCAAATGGACCAACATCAGCAAACAAATGCCATTCGCATTCAAACGCCACTAACGCAACAGTTAGAGCACAGCACCCCATTGTTTCTTACATCAAGCTTTCAGTTTGAAACGGCGGAAGACATGCAGGGCGCTTTTGCAGAAACAAATGATCTGAATATTTACTCCCGCTTTGTAAACCCTACCGTACGGGAGTTTACTGATAAAGTTTGTGCTTTGGAAGGAGCGGAAGATGGCTTTGCTACCGCTACCGGCATGGCGGCTATTTTCGGAACCTTTATGACTTTTTTGCAACAAGGCGATCACATCCTTAGCGCATCTTCCATATTTGGCAGCACACATACCATAATAACCAAATATCTGGGCCGCTGGGGCATAAGCTATAGCTATGCTGATGTGCATGATGCTACTGCATGGGAAAGATTGATTCAGCCCAATACAAAGCTGATTTACCTGGAGACACCAACTAATCCCGGACTTGATGTAGTAGATATGGAATTGGTGGCAAAACTTGCAAAAAAGCATAATTGCATTTTGGTAGTTGACAATTGTTTTGCCACGCCATTGTTGCAGCAACCTATTGCATTTGGTGCCGATGTAGTAATACACAGTGCTACCAAATGGATGGACGGGCAGGGACGCGTTTTAGGCGGTATTGTAGTAGGTCGGCGGGATTTGATTAAAGAGATTTATCTGTTCTGTAGAAATACAGGACCAAGCATGAGCCCTTTTAATGCATGGGTCTTAAGCAAAAGTTTAGAAACACTGGATGTACGCATGCAAAGGCATTGTGATAATGCATTGGCTCTTGCCAAAACATTGGAAGGCCATGAGAAAATAAATTTGGTTAAGTATCCTTTGCTTCCTACGCATCCAGGTTATAGCATAGCCCAAAAACAAATGAAGATGGGCGGAGGCTTGATAACCTTTGATTTGAAAGGTGAGGCAGAGGCAGGTATACGATTTATGAATGCGTTGCAGATGATTAGCCTTACCAGCAATCTTGGCGATAGCCGTACCATTGCCAGCCATCCGGCAAGTACCACGCATAGCAAGTTGAGCAATGCTGAGCAAGAGGCGGTAGGAATTACAAAAGGGTTGATTAGAATCAGCGTAGGTTTAGAGCATATCAATGATATAAGTGCTGATATTTTGCAGGCACTTACCCACGTTTAATCCACTGTCGAAATTGCCTTTGCAATGAATGGGTTACCTTTACCGGGAATTTGTATTGCCATATGATGAATGCTGAGTACAGCAGATAATTTATTATCCGCTTTTTTATCACCAATCATTGTAAAACCAACACTAAAATCATGACCAAGAAAGTAACCTTTAGCCTGGCCCCTGAAATTGTAAACGGCGCTGATGCCGGTGTATTGCTGGGCGACTTCAATAACTGGATAGTAGAAGAAGGTGTTCAACTGAAAAAACAAAAAGATGGCTCGTTGAAAGCCATGTTATCACTGGAAGCCGGCAGAATTTATCAATATCGCTATTTGCTGAATGATGGCCGCTGGGTAAATGATGGCAATGCCAATGCCTACAATTTTGTTGAAGAATATGGCGTTGACAATTGCATTATTGCCGTAGAGCCAGAAGTGGAAATACCTGTAGTGGAAGAAAAGGCAAAAAAGCCAGCCGCTAAAAAGGCAGAAGCTCCAAAAGTTGTTGCTAAAGCACCAAAAGCAATAGCACCAAAAGTTCCTAAGGCAGCTGCTCCTAAAGTGGTGGTTGTGGCCGATGACCTCACAAAAATTGAAGGCGTCGGAAAAAAAATAGCTGAGCTTTTGCAGGCCGATGGCATTGCAGACTTTGCCACATTGTCAAAAGCTACCCCTAAGAAAATCAAAACTATTTTGGAAGCAGCGGGAAGCCGTTTCAAAGTACACGATCCTGCTACATGGCCTAAACAGGCAAAACTTGCAGCAGCCGGAAAATGGGACGAACTTAAGTCTCTGCAAGCCGAATTGAAAGGCGGCAAGTAAGTAATACAAACAGCATTCATATTTAAGGGTACTCTGCAAAGGGTACCCTTAGCTTTTGGACAAATTATTTATCTGCCTGCTTAATTGTGTGAAATACGCCGCTGCCTGTAAAAGCCGGCTACCATACCAACTCATCATTTCACCATCAACCAATATGGCTTTTTGCTGCAATGCCACCGGCAATGCTTCGATATGTTTTTGCTGAAACGGAAATGGCTCAGATGAAAAGAACAAAACGTCAGCATTTTTTATTGCGTCCATCTCCAGCGATACTTCAGGATAGCGATTGTGGTGGTGCATGGCGTTATGCCAGCCTACCTGCGTACATAATTCACTGATGAATGTATCTGCACCCGCCACCATATAAGGGTTATGCCACATAAAATAGACGAACGAAATTGGAGGAAGTACCGGCATAGCTATGAAGCCGGTTTTTATGCTATTATTGAGGAGGTTTGATTTTTCCTCTGTGCCTGTAATAAATCCAATATCGGCAATCGCACCGTAAGCGTCATTTATATCTTTCACTTCGCTCACATATACCGCAATACCTTTTTGGCTGAGGGCTTCTACCTGTTCCTTTACATTCTCTTCTTTGTTGGCAATTACCAAATCAGGTTTAAGTGCCAGTATTTCATCCAGATTAATTTGTTTGGTACCACCAATGCGGCGTTTGCTGTGAAGCCAATGTGGGGGATGCACACAAAATTTTGTAATACCAACTACACGTTCTTCAAGGCCGAGATGAAATAGAAGTTCGGTTAGTGACGGCACAAGGGAAATAATGCGCAGTGGTGCTACTGATGAAAGGCTTCCCAATAAAATGCCACTCTGCAAAGCCATCATACTTTTTGCGTTGTCGTAGTTAGTACTTACTAAAATAGACTTGCTTGTTCATCTTTTGGTTCCTGTTGTACCCACTCAATTTCTACAGCCTTTTTATCTACAAGTTTGCTGCCCACAGCTTTCCATCCCATCACTTCAACAAAGTTGGACACTTTAATTTTTTGGGCTTCCTGTTTTTCAGCTTTGCCGGTACGTAAAATCATCACCGGTTCATCCTGTGTAGTTACCGCTTCCAGATAGTTGCCCCTGCCTTCACGTATAAACTGAAACTTTTGTTTCAAGGTGGATGTTTCAATATGGAACCGCTTCATGTTGTATTGCAACTTCTCAGCGTCATAGTACACTGCGGTAATTACCTTTTCCGGATCAAAGCGTTCTATCAACAACACTTCTTCGGGGTCTAGCTTTTGCGTAAGTTCCTGATCTGTGATTTCGTAGTTGCCATCCCTATAAACAACAAGCAGCTGATCATCGCCTTCAAACATGCCGAGGTACATGCCTTTTTCATCCGTATTCAGCCTTCCGAATTTATCGTCGTACCATAGTTTTCTGCCGGCAAGTGTACTGCGTCCTTCTTCTTTAAACTTTACGGTTCGCACAGGGTATTTGGTAACTTGATTACCCATGCTGCTTCTTGCCTTTATGCCTAACTCTTCAAAATAAAAAATGAGCTCTTTGTTGCGGGCACTGCAATTGGGGCTCAGGGTCACTTTTACAACTTCTGCTTCACCATTGGGGTTGGCAGTAAAATATTGAATCTTACTCCGCGGTGTTCCTTTGGTGATATTGTATTCTTTATCGCGGGTGACGCCGGTTACATTAAATCGCTTGGCGTAACTAACGCCGCTTGCGCCATCTGTATACACCACATTGTAGGTGAGGCGCTCATCCTGTTTGTTAAACACGGCAGCGTAGATAATGTCCTTACCTATAAAAACCTTGTCCGACACTTTTACCACTTTCATTACGCCGCTACGTGTAAAAGCAATTACATCATCAAGGCTCGAACAGTCGCCTATAAAGCTATCCTTCTTCAAGGAAGTGCCTATAAAGCCTTCCTCATAGTTTACATATAATTTTTCATTGGCAACCGCTACCTGTTTTACCTGTATGGTATCAAATTCTTTGATCTCCGTTTTGCGCTCACGGCCCTTGCCATAAGTCTCCTTAAGGCGGGTATACCAGGCAATGGCGTAGTCTGTAAGATTATTAAGATCATGCGTTACTTGTTTGATTTCATCTTCCAGTTTTTTAATCTGTGCGTCAAGTTCATCAATGTCGAGTTTATAAATCCGGCGTACGGGTTTTTCAGTAAGCTTGAGTATGTCTTCGCGACTGATATCTTTTTTGAGCCTTGGCTTAAAAGGTACAAATGCTTTATCTATGGCATGCAGTACTTTGTCCCAGGTTTCATGCTTTTTCTCCAGCTCCTTATATATTTTTTCTTCGAAGAATATTTTTTCCAAAGAAGTATAATGCCATTTATCATTCAGCTCATTCAGCTTTATCTCCAATTCCTGCTGCAGCAGGTCTTTGGTTTGCGCGGTATTCCATCGCATCAAATCGTCTACACCCAAAAAACGCGGCTTTTGGTCAACAATTACACAGCAATTCGGCGAAATACTTACCTCACAATCGGTAAAGGCATACAGTGCATCACTTACAATATCGGTGCTTGTGCCGGGCTGTAGTTCTACCAGTATTCCCACTTCGGCAGCAGTAATATCAGTTACTTTTTTTACCTGTATTTTTTTGTTTTCAGATGCTTTGGTAATGGAGTCTATCAAACTGCTAACTGTTACCCCATACGGTACATCTTTTATGCAAAGTGTTTTTTTATCTACTTCTTCAATGGTTGCCCTTACCCTCACTTTACCGCCGCGCATACCGTTGTTGTAATTGGCAACATCAATCTGGCCTCCGGTGGTAAAATCGGGGTACAAATGAAATGGCTTATTGCGCAGCATGGCAATAGAAGCATCGCATAGCTCAATAAAATTATGCGGTAATATGCGGGTAGAAAGCCCAACGGCAATTCCCTCTGCGCCTTGTGCCAGCAGTAATGGAAATTTTACCGGCAAAGTGACCGGCTCCTGCTTTCGACCATCATAGCTTAATTGCCAGCGTGTTGTTTTGGCATTAAAAACAACATCAAGCGCAAACTTGCTCAATCTTGCTTCAATGTATCGCGAAGCTGCAGCAGCATCACCCGTGCGTACATCACCCCAGTTGCCCTGAGTGTCTATCAGCAAATCTTTTTGCCCCATGTTTACCAGTGCATCGGTAATACTCATGTCTCCATGCGGATGGAATTGCATGCTTTGGCCAACGATATTGGCCACCTTATTGTAGCGCCCATCATCCATTTCCTTCATGGCATGCAGTATGCGGCGCTGCACAGGTTTTAGTCCGTCTTCAATAGCGGGTACTGCACGCTCCAGAATTACATACGAAGCATACTCAAGAAACCACCCGCGATACAAATCCTTCACGCCAATATTACCATCGTCTTCATGAAGCTTATCGAATTCATTATTTGCCATCTGCGCTTGCTGATTGTATTTTTATTTTGCGGTCTTGCTTATCCTCTGGGTTAATGCTATAACTACCTGCCGCCCTCGATTTGTTGAACTTGGTTCATCATTTTTACTCTTCCGATGTAGCTTCAGCTTTTACTCCGCGCAATGCAGGCAACAACGGATTACGCAATTCTGCCATGCGCATACCCTTGCCATCGTTGCGCCATTCCCAGCCATGGGCTTCGCTCATTATTTTTAGTCGCCACAGCAAAAAAGTATCGCCTGTTGTTTCTTTTTCTTTATTGTAAAAGGAAGTCAGAAGGCGATTTACTTTCTGCCAGTCGCCCATTACATATTTTGCCAGGGCTTTGTCGTAATAATCAACATCGGCCTGTATCAATTTTTTGCCGCCTTCCAGCAGGCGCACCTGCATATCTTCCTGCATCAGCCGCTGCCATTCGTCGGGATCTATTTCAAACTCGGATAGCGTTATGGGTCGGGCAAGTTTTTTTGCTTTCAAAAATTCCTTTGCGGGTATCTCGCTCAGCCATTGCGGATAAAATATGCCGCCACTTTCATTGATAAACGGCAGGTTGTTGAGGTACAAAATATAAATCCTGCCCTGAAATTCACGGAGATAGCGGAGGGTCCAGTAATAACCGCTTACATCGTGTTTGTTTTGCGCTACCCATAGCCATACTATTTCTTCAGGATTCCGTCGCAGTTCGCCCACCAGGGTTGCTATGGTTTTTTGGTCGTCTACTTCACTGTTCATTGCAGCATCAATAGTGTCGTGCATCTGCTGCCACCATGCAAAGCGGGCCTGTATGCCTTCGCCGGTGTAGCCATTTGCAATGGGGCCTACGGCGTAGTCGTCGCGAATGAGTATAATGTCGCCCTGCATCGTTTCATCCAATGCAAGCGCTGCCTGTAGTACTTGCTCGTCGGGTTCATTGAAGATGATATGTTTCATGTAATATTTTCTTTTGTACTGTGGTGTCGGTTGGCGGTGCTCAGCTGCTTCGTAGATGGTTTTGTGGTGTTTGTTGGTAATAATTTGATTGCGGGAACTCAGGCTTCTGCTGCTTCGGGTACCGCAACATCAAGGTCCAATTCTACTTTCAGATTATCAATGATAAAATCCTGCCGCGATGGCGTGTTTTTACCCATGTAATATTCAAGCAGGTTATGGATATGATCGCCCTGCTCCAGTAATACGGGCTGCAGCTTTATATCATCGCCTATAAACTGACCAAACTCGCCGGGAGAAATTTCGCCAAGTCCTTTAAAGCGTGTTATCTCTGCCGATTTACCTAATTGCTGCATGGCAGCCTGCTTTTCGCTTTCGTTGTAGCAGTAGATGGTCTTTTGCTTATTGCGCACCCTGAACAATGGTGTTTCAAGTATATACAGGTGGCTGCGCTTGATAAGGTCGGGGAAAAACTGCAGAAAAAATGTCATCATCAACAAGCGGATATGCATGCCATCCACATCGGCATCGGTGGCGAGAATAATGCGATTGTACCGCAGATCTTCTATGCCATTTTCAATATTTAATGCATGCTGCAGTAAATTGAATTCTTCGTTTTCGTACACAATTTTCTTGGTGAGGCCGTAGCAGTTTAGCGGCTTACCTCTCAGACTGAAAACTGCCTGTGTATCTACACTTCTTGCCTTGGTTATAGAGCCGCTGGCACTATCGCCCTCGGTAATAAAGAGCGTAGCAAGGTTCATTTTATTTTGATACTCCTCTTTGTTTTTGGCAGGAGGATTATCGTTGTAATGCACATTGCAGTCGCGAAGTTTTTTATTATTGAGTGCTGCCTTCTTGGCCCTTTCGTTGGCTATTTTCTTAATACCCTG
>JAHEMO010000322.1 GCA_024643625.1 Chitinophagaceae bacterium | reverse complement strand
ACAGGGCTGCAAATTTTTCTTCCAGCATTTGCCTGCTGCTGATAACCGCACTTTGCTGCGATACCAGGGCGCCAATGCGGCTTTCTTTTGGCCGCGATTGAAAATAAGCATCACTTTCCTCCGCCGAAACTTTTGCTATATCGCCGGTAATGCGCACCTGCCGTTCAAGCTCTTTCCAAAAAAATACCATGGTGGCTACAGGATTATCGGCCATATGGCGCCCCTTGGCACTGCTATAGTTGGTATAAAAAACAAAACCATCGCTATCATATCCCTTTAATAACACAATACGCCCGTCCGGCACGCCTGCCGCATCGGTAGTACAAAGGGTAAAGGCATTTACTTCGTCTATTGCACTGTTTATGGCAGCCTGCCACCAGCTACCAAACTGATCGAAGGGATTAGCAGCCATATTATGTTCATCAAGGCTGGCCAGCTGGTAATCGCGGCGGATATCGGCAATGGATTTCATATTCAATTTTTCAAAACAGGAAGATAAAATAGCGTATTTGAGGCATAGCAATATCTTTATGCCAAACACAAACATATGGCAGATAGTTTATCTGAATTTACGCAGGACCCGATGCCAAAAAATTGGTTGGTAGAATCGATATTGGTAACCGTGCTTTGTTGTCTTCCTTTAGGTATAGTAGGAATTGTATTTGCATCGCAGGTACAAAGCAAGTATGCCGCCGGTGATTTTACAGGGGCAAAAAACGCATCGGATCAGGCAGGAAAATTTACTAAGATTGGTTTCTTTCTAGGCCTTGGTGTTATTGCCCTTTATATTATTGCCATTTTCGCTTTTGGCGTAGCAGGTTTCTGGCAGTCTCGTGGATAGTATGCATGTATATAAGCACAAGTGGTTGATGGTAGCCTTTGCTGTAATGGCCAGCATTGCTGCTGCTTATGTCTTGTATGCTTTTGATCCGGCTACACATGCCTTTCCACAATGCCCGTTTTACAGTATCACCGGTTTTTTCTGTCCCGGTTGTGGCTCGCAGCGCGCCATACATCATTTGTTACATGGCCATTTGCTTGCTGCTGCAGGCAACAATATGCTTTTGGTAGTTGTACTTCCGCTACTGCTGTTGCATGCAGCCGCATGGCTGGCCAACAGACTTGGCCAAAAACAATTTCCACTTGTATTTGAAAAAATAATTGCCGCCAAATGGGTAATGCTTGTGGTTATTGTTTTTTGGCTGATGCGCAATGTACCCCTGCAACCCTTTGCATGGCTGGCCCCCGACCTGGTTAGCTAAAAGATAAACCTAAGAAAATAATGATGCCAATAAAAAGCAGGTATAATGCAATAACGGCAACAGAAGCGAACAAACTCACTTTGGCCCATTTGGCTGCATCACGCGATGCACGATCTGCCTGCGCATATTGACCTGCAGCATAATAATTATCTACTTGTAGCGCATACACAATAGCCACTATCCCAAAGGGCAGGCAACAAAAAATGGTGACCAAAATTGCTTCTACCAAATAGTTTTTGGGCTTTGCCGGCTGCAGGTAATCCATATAAAAAAGCTAATGGGTTTGAAAAGTGCGTATTGCGCATTACATTCCCAAAAAAATAATCGCCATGGATCAAAAAACAATTGGTATAGTAAGTTATATCACACTTATTGGCTGGATAATTGCATTGGTCGTGTATAATGGCAGCAGCGACAAGTCGTCGCTGGCGCGCTTCCACTTAAGGCAATCGCTGGGCATATTAGCCACCGGTTTTGTATTGCAAATCATTTCCTATGCATTGGCATTTGCACTTAAATTTTTTCTGGTATTTCTGATACCTGCTGTCTGGATTCTTGTAGTTATTCTTTGGGTTATTGGTTTAATTGCCGCCATAAACGGTGAAGAGAAACCCGTACCTGTGTTGGGCGAACAATATCAACGCTGGTTTACCTTTATTCAGTAAAAAATAAAATGTAATACTTGTACCGGTGCTCTTGCAGTGCCGGTATTTTTTAGTGTACTAATGTACCCACCGGCTCGCCCATCGTTACTTTAAGCAGGTTGCCGCGTTTGTTCATATCAAAAACAATAATGGGCAGATTATTTTCCATGCAAAGGGTGAATGCCGTCATATCCATTACCCGCAGGTTTTTATCAATGCATTCGCGAAAACTTAGTTCATCAAACCTTGTGGCGTCAGGATACTTTTCAGGATCGGCGGTATAAATACCATCTACCCGCGTGCCCTTCAGGATTACATCGGCTTTTATTTCAATGGCCCGCAGGCTACCCGCCGTATCAGTGGTGAAATAAGGATTGCCCGTACCGGCGCCAAAAATTACCACACGTCCTTTTTCCAGGTGTCGCATGGCGCGGCGGCGGATATAGGGCTCGGCCACGGCTTCCATTTTTATGGCACTTTGCAGCCTTGTAAAAAGACCCGCCTTCTCGCAGGCACTCTGCACGGCCATACCGTTGATTACGGTGGCCAGCATACCCATATAATCGCCCTGCGCTCTTTCAATACCGGTATCGTTTTCGTTCATGCCGCGGTAAATATTGCCGCCACCAATCACAACAGCTACCTCTACCCCTTCATCAACAATGGTTTTTATTTCCTGCGCATATTGCGACAATACAGCAGGATCCAACCCAAAACTGTTATCTCCCATCAATGCTTCTCCCGACAGTTTCAACAGTACCCTCTTGTATTTTGGCGTCATGTGTATGCGTATGGTTATGCGGCAAATATATCGGGTTGCACCTGAACGGGTGGGAGTAATAGACCAGGGCATAGCCCAGCAACGCCACCAACAGCTAGATCGCCCATGCAGCAAGCCATGGCCGGCAACCCGGGTCAATTGTCCCAAAATTTACCCTTGCCTGGCCAGTGAAAGCGCATCAGGTTTGTTTGCCATTATTTCGCCGCTTTCTTAACCAGACAAACCAGTCTAACATGCGTATGTTGATTCTCCTATGCCTTTTGACGGCCCTCATGTACCCGTCTATGGCTTCATTACCTGCTGTGGCAGCAGCCACCCCGTCCGACCTGTCCGCAACAAACTTATCCGTACACCAATCGCGGCAAAAGCAGGGCTTTTTTGCCGGGCTAAAAAAGATGCGGCAGCAAAAGAAGTACCTCCGCAGTATGGGTATTCTCCCCGAACGGGAAGAATTGACCGAAGGGTTCCAGTGGCTTCCTTTTTTTGGCAGCCTGTTTACCCTGGGTCTGGTCGCACTCGTTATGCTCTTTACAGCACGGGATGCCAATGCCCTCCGTTGGGCCGGGTTAGGCGTGAGTGTTGTTGCAATCGCATTTACGGTGGCGGGCCTGCTGGTTGCGGCTGGGGGATAAGCCCCGGCATAATGGCTTACCGGCATCGGTACCTGACTGATGGGCAAGCGCAAGCGCGTTGCCCGATATGCCCCGGCCATTGGCGGGCCGAACCAGGATGAGGAGGAATTTTGTTCCTCCTTTTTTCATGCCACCTGGTCTGGTTACAGGTGGGAGATGATGGATGATGGCAGCATGGTCCTTCCGCCGCGGACTAATCCCTGATTTCAAGGATCACGCTGCCCAACGGCGGTATATTGACGTCTATGGCGGCTTCTCC
>JAHEMO010000321.1 GCA_024643625.1 Chitinophagaceae bacterium | reverse complement strand
GGATGTGAACAAATATTTTATTGATAATAATATTTCAATGTATGGCAACGCTAAGGTTTTTTTAAAGGGGGGGATACTTTTGTCAATATACTGGATTGCTTATGCATTTCTTTTTCGACCTGAGAATACATTTATTAATTACGCCATATCTTATATAGTTATTGGATTGACCGGTGTTATGATTGTCTTTAACATAGTTCATGATGCCTCCCATAATGCCTTATTCAGAGAAAAGAAATATAACAAGTATGTTAGTTATATTGGTGACCTGATAGGTATTAATACCTACATATGGGATATCAGGCATAATATCCAGCACCATACATTTACAAATATTCTGGGAGGCGATCTGATTATTGAGCATGTGCCACTTATTAGGTTAAGTCCACATCAACAACTTAATAAGTACCATCGTTATCAGTTGTTTTATGCTCCTGTGTTTTACATGTTTTATTCCCTTTACTGGGTACTTGTCATAGACTTTAAGCTGTTTTTTAAAAGGGAAATATGCAACCTGAAAAATATCAGTCATCCGGCTGCAGAATGGATTAAATTAATTTTGTTCAAAGGGTTCTATATATTTTACATCTTCATAGCTCCTTTGATTTTTACGCCGCTTAGCTTTTTTCAGGTGCTTGGACTATTTATCTTAATGCATCTGGTAGCTGGAACATTGCTTTCCACAGTTGCTTTACTTGGACATTTTGTTGAGGGTCCTGTTTTTCCTGAATCTGAGGATGGACTAATCGAAAACAGTTGGAGTGAACACGAACTGGAGGCGACCATGGATTTTGCGCCTGAATCAAAGATTATTAATTGGATAACCGGTGGGTTAAATACTCACGTGGCGCATCATTTATTTCCAAAGATGTGCCACATTCACTACTACAAAGTGACGCCGATTATTAGGGAATATTGCCAGAGTAATGGCTATGACTATAAGAAGGAGAATTTTAAAGGCGCATTGTCTTCACACCTAAGGCATTTAAAAAGTTTATCCGGTTCATCATTATGAAATATTTGATAATTGGAGCTGGACCTTGCGGCTTAGCGATGGCAAAGTCGCTAAAATATGCACAGATTGAATACGATCAGATTGAGGCAGATAGTGCATTGGGAGGCAATTGGCTTCATGGTGTTTACAAAACAGTTTATACCGATGCCTGCAAGGATGTAATGCAGTACCCGGATTTTCCTATGCCTGATACCTTCCCTGACTTTCTATCACAGTCAGCCATGTTGGATTACCTGAATCAATATGCAGATGTATTTGATCTTAAAAGGAATATTCGATTTAATACAATAGGGGTTTGGGTCAGTGCAATAGAGGGTAATTTATGGAAAGTCCATTTTCAGGATGGCTCCAACCGCATATACAAAGGGGTTATCATATGCAATGGACATCATTGGGATATGAATTTTCCTGATTTGCCAGGAAAGTTTACCGGGGAGTATATTCATTCTAAAGAATACACTGAACCAGATCAGCTTAAAAATAAAAGAACGCTGGTAATAGGCAGTGGTAATTCTGCCGCAGATATTGCCTGCGAAGCAGCAAGGATTTCATCATCGTCAGTCATGTGTTTTAGAGATTCTCCATGGATTTTTCCAAAAACATTTATGGGGGTTCCACTGGCAAGGATTAAAGTCAAAAATGTTCCAAAGCGTTTGGATGCCATGCTGGTGAAAATATTAATAAAATTGACCTTCGGAAAACATTCACTTTATGGATTGGCACAGCCAAACCATAAGCCATTTGATAAACATCCAACTGTGAGTGAGGAGTTGCCATACTATTTAAAACATGGCAGAATCTTGATAAAAAGAAAAATAATTAAAATTGAAAATAAGACGGTTTGGTTTGATGATAATAAATGTGCAGAATTTGATCTTATTGTAGCTGCAACGGGTTTTAAGCTAAGTTTTCCATTTTTGCCTCAATCATTAGTACGTACAGATGGCCCTAATCTTCTTTGCATGGGGCACTGCGTATATCCTGATTACAAAGGCTTGTTCTTTTTGGGATGGCAACAGGTACGTGGCGGAATTGGTGCTTTAGCATCAGAATTTTCAAAAGTAATTGTTGATTTAATTAAGGTTGAGGAAGAATCCGGGCTGCCCTCAGGAATGATATTTAAATCAATAAATGAAAATATCAGTTCTACTAATCTCTATGGATCCAAAGAAATATACAGTTGGATAAAAAGGCATAATTATAAATCATTGGTGAGGGTTTCCAAAAAGTTGAAAAAAATATGCATTCATTCTAATGTTCCAACAATTGAATGTATACCAGATAATATTTCCTCAACTAAATATTTTTGACCTATCTGAAATATCCGATCGCAAAATAGAAGTATTAGTAAAAGCAGGGTTGGACAATGAAACATCCGCTATATACAAGCAAAGGCGGTATTTGCGGATCGGCGATTAGATGTCCACTGTAGTTCTTAGCTCGACTCTATATTTTCAAACTGGCAGTTGTTGCAATCTGGAAGAGCTATGAATTCCCTGCCTTTGCAATTGCTCGGACTATCTTGCTTATAAAAGTGTTGGTATAGTATAAATCAAACAATCTGAGCGCCACCATGTGCTTGTTGGTGCAGCTACCATTCTATGCAAAGGTTCAAATTCCTATATCATTAACGGAGATGCTGCCAAATGGAAGGCATTGAGGCAAAGGGCGACGGCCCCCGCTGAGCATTGACTGATATTAAACACATCAACAGCATGCAGCGGTGAACTAAAACATTAGGAGTTAGCGCTTCAATAAGACCGTGAATTCATAGTGCACGCTTCCGTGGCGATGTCAATATTGGATAGACCTGCCAATACCACTAATAATCCACCACCTGCTCCTCAATAGCCTCCGGCAATTGACGCCAGGCATATACCTGATTGCGCAGTTGGGGTTCAAAGCCGGCTTCGCTTATGGCTTCCTGAATGCTTTTGTAGGTAAAGCGATGCGGGGCGCCTGCGGCACTTACCACATTTTCTTCCAGCATTATGCTGCCAAAATCGTTGGCACCGGCATGCAGGCACATTTGGGCTACGCTTTTACCTACGGTAAGCCAGCTAGCCTGTATATTGGTGATATTGGGTAGAAAAATCCGGCTCATGGCTATCATGCGCACATACTCTTCGCTGCTGGTAAGATTGTGTACACCTCGTATGCGGGTAAGCAGGGTATCCACATCCTGAAAAGTCCATGGAATAAAAGCGGTAAAGCCATAGCTGCCTTCAGGTTTGCGGCTTTGCACTTCGCGTATTTTTTCCAGATGTTCAAAGCGTTCACGTATGGTTTCTACATGCCCAAACATCATGGTGGCACTGGTAGGCAAATTAAGTTTATGCGCTTCGTGCATCACATCAAGCCACTCCTGTGCGCCGCATTTGCCCTTGCTTATCAGGCGTCTTACGCGGTCTATCAGTATTTCTGCACCTGCGCCCGGCAGGCTGTCCATACCGGCATCCTGTAAGGCTTTCAGCACTTCGGCATGCGTACTTTTTTCTAGTTTGGTGATATGGGCTACTTCCGGCGGCCCAAGGGCATGCAAGCGTATATCCGGAAACTCGGCCTT
>JAHEMO010000320.1 GCA_024643625.1 Chitinophagaceae bacterium | reverse complement strand
CCGGGCGCACTTTACTTATGATGTCGCCTAACACAACGCCTAACTGATCTTCGGGCGTAGCAGCATAATCAAAATGCTGCAGTGCCGAAATAAATGGCTGCAGAATATTGTTGATATTTTTTGATTTGTACTGCACACCATAGCGTATTACGCAGGCCTGAATATTGGGGTTAAATAGTATGGCAATCAGGCTGTCCTGAAAGGACCGGGTAAACACCGGATTGTAAATCATGGTCTCCCTCTCATCACGCAACGACAGTAGTTTCTGACTCATATCTGTTTCTTCCCGGGCACTAAGTCTGTCAGTAAACAACACTTCGAAATAGCGGGCCTTTTGCTTCCTGCTTTTGGACACATGACCATCGTTTTTATTGATGGCGCCAATCTCTTGCATGGCCTGCACATTATGCCGGTACTCATCGCTCACCAGCATTTTGCTTATATCAGCAGTCATCTTAGCCAGCAGCACATGCTCTTCTATGCGCAGCAGCTGCATCATGTTGTTAACAGTAGTTACACCGGGAAAGGCCCAATAGGCTTCAATGGTTTTTAGCGCTTTTAACGCCATGCCCACTTCATTGCGTTCTGCAACCGCATGATTAGCTTGCAGCAAATGCGCATGCTTTTTTAGCGACGACCATAGCTCAAGCCTAAACTGGTTGATATTGTAATATTGATTGCCGTTAATAATAGTTTCCTTTTTGTTTGCAGTGCCATTCTGTTTTGCGTTTCGCTTCATAGTATTTTTTGTGTGGGTAGATGCCCGCTATTATGTATTGTTGGTTTGTGTAGGAAAAGATCAGGTGCTTTGTTGTTCTCTTGTTGCTACATCGTCCTGCAGTGCTGATTTTATATGCTGCATGGTCAGTCTTGTAGGCTTTATCAATTGACCAAGGGTTTGCAGGTAGGGCAAAGGATCGTCCTTGTCGTAGATATCAAAGTCTACTTTTCTATCCCTGAAACTTTTTAAGGGTTGACCCAATCGTAGAACGCCATTCTCGCGGCTTCTTCTTACGCGTTCCAAATCAATTTCTATAGGTATCATTTCCGGTCCGGTACTGGCCTGGTGAATGATTCTGCCATCGGGTCCGCAAATAATAGACCTTCCTGTGCCGCCATCGCCAAGGCCGTTTATGTCAAAAACAAAACATTGGTTGGTGGCCGCTGTAGCCTGCACTATAGCTAATTCAATGTCGCGGTCGATGGTGGCAGTAAGCGTAGGGTGTAATATTACTTCCGCGCCGCGTACGGCTAATGTTCTCGAAGTTTCCGGAAACCACATGTCATAACAAATGCTTACGCCAAAACGGCCCACTTCCGGCACATCGAATAGTAAGAACTGATCGCCTGCGCTTACACCATATTCGTAAGGGTAGAAGGGAAACTGTTTGTGGTAACGGCCTACTACAACACCTTCCGGATTAATTACACTTGCCGTGTTATAAATTTCATCGCCCTGCTTTTGAAACATCGTTCCCGGCAAAAGCCAGATGCCATGCTTGCGTGCCAGGTCACAAAACTCATCTTCTACCAGATTGGGAAATGGTTTGGCATGAACGGTAAGCGGGCCATAGGCACATAGCTCACTAAACATTACCATTTGCACCCACGGATATACTGACATCAGTACATCTACCTTGTGTGTCATCAATGCTACGTTGCTATGGCTGGCTGAAACCGGCATTTGAATGCCGGCAATAGAAAATGGAATCATATGTTTATTGCTGTATAAATTTTATTGAGCTCTTCTTCAATAATATCTAACCCACGCCCGAGCTGTTGGTCGGTTATTACCAGTGGGCTCAGTATGCGAATAATATTTTTATTAGCTCCGGCACTCAGTATGATCAATCCGCGCTGCAAACAAGCAGCAATTAGTTTTTGAGTGAGTTCGGTGTCGGGTTGGTTGGGGTCGCTGTTTTTTACAAACTCTACCGCCTGCATGGCACCAAGGCCCCGTATATCGCCAATGCAAGTATGGTTTTTGCGCATACGCTCAAAGCGCTCCTGCACTATCAAGCTTATGCTTATTGCTCTTTCATTGAGGTTTTGTTTGGTCATCACCTCAATGGTAGCCAATGCTGCTGCGCAGCATACAGGGTTGCCAAGATAAGTGCCACCAATGGTGCCGGGCAAAGCTGCATCCATAATATGTTGCTTACCCATTACCGCACCCAGCGGCATACCCGAAGCCATACTTTTTGCCCAGGTAGAAATATCGGGAACCACATCATAATGCTGATAAGCGGCCCACTTGCCGGTGCGGCAAAATCCGCTTTGCACTTCATCAAAAATTAAAACAATACCATACTTGTCGCAAAACCTGCGTAAGCCGGTTATGTATTCCCGGGGTGCAACATTAAAACCACCTTCGCCCTGTACCAATTCTATGATTACCGCCGCAATATTATTGGGGTCAACCATGGCATGCGTAGCATGTTCCAGACGCTCCAATTCTCTGTCGATAAATGCTTCGTATGTCAGGCCATCACTGTAGTGATAGTAGTCAGGAAAAGGAAGGCGATATATTTCCGGCGCAAAGGGGCCGCAGTTGATTTTATAATTGATTTTAGAAGTGAGCGACATAGCCATCATAGAGCGTCCATGAAAGGCTTCGCTAAAGCATAGTACTGCAGATCGCTTTGTGGCCTGCCTCGCTATCTTAATGGCGTTTTCTACCGATTCGGCACCGGTATTGGTAAGCATTACCTTGGTGGCTTCGCCATGCGGAAACAGGTCAATCAGTTTTTGGCACACATCCAGATACACTGATGTGGTAGATACATGGAAGCAGGTATGAATTAATTGCTCAGCTTGTTTTGCTATAGCTTGTACTACTTCGGGAGGACAGTGTCCTGCATTAAGTACGCCAATGCCACCGCCAAAGTCTATAAATGTATTGCCATCGGCGTCATTAATAATGGCACCATTTGCACTAACAGCCGCGGTGGGGCAAAATACACCCACACCGTCGGCTACCAGTGCTTTTCGTCGGGCCAGGATTTCTTTAGTATGGTCAAATAAAATTGGATTTTGTAATGTAGCATTGGTGTTTGCTGTCATAAATAAGATTGCTGTGTTTTATACCGGATATAACTATCAACGAATACCCTGCATACATACAGGGCATAAGCCTGGAACGGTAAGAATATAAGCTTTTTGGACCAAACAGCCTAAATATTATATATCACTAGGTTAATTAAGCAAGAAATTGGAACTGTCTTTACTGGTAATAAATGCACGGTACAGCTAATTATTATAAGCCTTTTTAATGGCAATGGTTGTGTTGCATTAGCGCGTAGAAAAAATGCTATGTTTTTGCCATGAAAATGGCGATGAAGAAGGTAAAGCGTGCAAATTGAATTTTGTACAACAAAATTTTGCACTATCATTAGGGCTAAACATTTTACCATAAATAGTTTATAGATATGATATATCCCGATGCACATATTGATGAGATAAACAAGGCCATGCAAAATGCATGGGATGCCTGGCATCAATTCAGAAAATTAAGTGCCAAATCGCGGGCAGAATTGCTCTATGCCATAGCTGATGCTATCGAAGCCTGCGGCGATGCGCTGATTGAAACTGCCATGCGCGAAA
>JAHEMO010000319.1 GCA_024643625.1 Chitinophagaceae bacterium | reverse complement strand
CATTGTTTAATAGTATGATAATAAGCACTTATGCAATACAGGCAGTTTGGTTCAACAGATCTCAGGGTAAGTGAAATTGGTTTTGGTGCATGGGCTATTGGTGGGCCCGCTAACGTAGGTGGTATTGCTATTGGTTGGGGACCGTCCGACGATGAGGTATCTGTCCGTGCTATGCATGCTGCGCTTAGTGCCGGAATTAATTTTTTTGATACGGCCGACTTCTATGGTCTGGGACATTCTGAAGCCTTAATCGGATCAACAATTGGCAACAGGAAGGATATCATCATTGCCACTAAAGTGGGTCAAAGGGTGGGCGATGATGGCAAGATAATGGTTGATTATTCCAGGGAACATGTGCTTGCTGCCTGTGAGAAAAGTCTCAACAGATTAAAGCGTGATTATATTGATTATTATCAGTTACACGTGGCCAGACTTGCACATCTGCAAAACGGTGAGTGTATAGCCGCTATGGAACAGTTGCAGCAGGAAGGTAAGATAAGGCACTGGGGAATTTCGCTCAATACCTTTGCACCGGAGCCAGAGGCGCACTGGATGCTGGAACATAACAAAGGCAAAGGCTTTCAGCTGGTACTCAACCTGATTAACCAAATCAGTGTGCCACTGCTGGAACAAGCTGCGCAAAATGGATATGGCATAATAGCGCGCATGCCTTTGCAATTTGGAATGCTGAGTGGTCATATAAAACCAGATACCGTTTTTGATGCAGGTGATCATCGGGCTTATCGCTTAACGCCTGCCATAATTGGTGCTGCACTGCAAATATTGGAGACACATGTTTCGCCCGTCGCCATGCGTTATGGTGTATCGCTTTCTTCACTTGCGTTAAGTTTTATCTTGGGATTTTCAGCGGTAAGCACAGTGATTCCGGGTATCAGAACCCCAAGGCATGTCGAATTAAATACATCGGGAATTGTGCCGCTATCGGCAGAAGATCATCAACTGTTGCAATTGCATTATCAATTGTATTGGTCCGCGCTTTTATCCGACATACAAAAACAGGGATAGCTTTTGGCATCCCCGTATTATTTGTTCATTACTTGAAATTATTACATCAGTGCTACCACCATGGCGCTGGCACCTCCGCCACCATTGCAGATGGCAGCACCACCAATCGTGGCATTTTTTTGGCGCAGTACATGCAATAGCGTGACTATAATGCGGGCTCCACTGCATCCCAACGGATGGCCCATGGATACGGCACCACCATTTACATTAACCCGTTCTGCATCGAGCCCCATTTTTTTGATATTGGCAAGCGATACCACACTAAAGGCTTCATTGATCTCAATATATTCCAAATCCTGTAACGATAATCCTGCTTTGGCAACCGCACGTGGCAATGCCAATGAGGGAGTGGTAGTAAATTTTTCCGGCGCCTGTTCGGCATCTGCGTAGCTGATAATTTTTGCAATGGGCATCAAGCCATTTTTCTCGGCATAATCTTTTGATACCAATACCAATGCTGCAGCGCCATCGTTCATGGTTGATGCATTTGCCGCTGTTACCGTTCCCTCTTTACCAAATGCGGGTCGAAGCCCTGCTATCTTATCAAACTTTACGTTCCAGGGTTCTTCATCGCGGTCTATTATAACCGGGTCGCCTTTGCGTTGGGGAACTTGCACGGGTATAACCTCATCGGCAAATTTTCCCGCATCCCAGGCCTGCTGGCTTTTGGTATAGCTGCCAATGGCATAAGCATCCTGTTCTTCGCGACTAATGTTTTCGTCGGTAGCACATAGGTCTGCAGCACAACCCATAGCATAGTTGTGATATACATCCGTAAGACCATCTTTTGCAAGACCGTCGATCAATTTTACATCGCCATATTTATTGCCCCATCGCATAGTGTCGCTATAAAACGGTACACGACTCATACTTTCCATACCACCGGCAACCACCACTTCGGCATCGCCAAGCATAATGGCTTGCGCAGCATACATAATGCTTTTCATGCCGCTGGCACACACTTTGTTTACAGTAGTGCAGTGCACACTATCGGGTAGCCCGGCAAACTTTGCTGCCTGACGTGCAGGTGCCTGCCCCATATTGGCCTGTATTACGGCGCCCATCATTACTTCTTCCACATCGGCCGGGGTAATGCCAGCCCGTTCTACGGCAGCTTTAATAGCCGCAGCACCCAATTGTGGGGCTTCCACATCTTTTAATACTCCGCCAAAACTTCCAATAGGCGTTCTTACTGCACTCAATATGTATACTTCATTATGTTTCATGGCAAAATTTTATTGTGTTTCGGTTACAAAGGTAATTATTACAGTATGCCGGTTTTATTTAAGCACCGCGGTTTGTGCCATCAAATTCCAGGTAGTCTGTGTTTTTTTGAAAGCATTTCCATCGGGTAGCCATACCATCATGCTTTGGTATCCGGTAGGTGTGGTAAATACATACAATTGTCCGTAGCCTGTACCATCGGTTGTACTGATAGCCGCGCCACCGCTCCAAAACAACTGACTGTTTTCAGTATAAAATCTGCGTGGTCGTGGTGCTGCAACCGAATCTGGCCAAATGGCTGACCACTGTTGCTGAAAAAAAGTTTTTTCATCCGCGGCTGCCACAAATCGGTACAATACTATCGAAGCCCGTGGTTCAGTTTTCAGGTTGTAGTTGTCGTAAACTACTCTGTCTTTTTCTATGCGCTTGCTCCATTGCTCTTCTACCTGAAAACTAAGTTTGTCAAAGCTTGCTTTTACCGTTTGCGCAATTGATGTAGGTATACTTAAAACCATCGCCGCGGTCAGTAAATACAAATAGGCAGTATATCCATTTTTGGGGTTCTTCTCCATATCCGGTTCGTTAGCCCTTATCATGCCGCTAAGTAAGCAAGTGTAGGGGCCTATTTTACATTTGCCATAAATCTTTAACTTTAGCTGTCGCTCAACATCTTAAACCAACACTTATGTTTTCACTCTTCAACTCCAATAAGTTCCGGTATCCTTTTTTGTGCTTTTTGGCACTATTACTTGCCTGGTCGTTTACCGGATACTGGCATACCCGGCAGGCCAACCTGGATGGTGCCTATGCCGATAATGCCAATTCTGATACCAGTTTTCTGATTACTATAGCGGATGATTATTTCAGTTATTCAGCGTTTAGTAAAAATCTGAAACGTTTTTATTTTACCTGGGGCGGACCGATTCAAAAACAAGAGCATGGCTTCACCATCCCTGTTGAATATCATTCTATGGATAAAGAGGCAGTTGGGCAAATGCTACCGGTGCAATTGGAGTTGAAAGCAGGCGGTCTCGATTTTTTTGACCGGCATTTTCGTAAAGTAAATGCTGCTCCTTCTGACTTAGTGGGCTGCTGGCGCATCGCAGGGCGTATGCAAAACGGTGAAATGCGTGAAATGCCTCTTGCCGCCAGAAGAACGCTGAAACTATTGACAGATAATCGTTTTCAATGGATGGCTATTAATATCGAAACCGGCGAGTTTTCAGGTACCGGTGGTGGCACTTACACATTGAAGAATGGGGTGTACACCGAAACCATTGAATTTTTTAGCCGCGATAGTACACGGGTTGGACAGTCGCTTGCATTTGAGGGGAAAGTAGAAGATGGCAAATGGTTTCACTCCGGTAAAAGCTCAAGGGGCGAGCC
>JAHEMO010000075.1 GCA_024643625.1 Chitinophagaceae bacterium | reverse complement strand
GAGTGGAATTATCAAAAACAATTGCTCAGCATTCGTTTGCAGGAAGGTGAGCAAATTTCAGTTAAGGAAAAAGAGCAACATATCTTCAGCGATGAGTTTTTACTGAAACGTCCGCTGTTGCAGGCTATCAGCGAAACGGAGAAGTCGCCGGTGTTACTCATTGACGAGTTGGACAGAAGCGATGAAGAATTTGAAGCCTTTTTATTAGAGTTGCTAAGTGCCTTTCAAATTACAATTCCAGAAATGGGTACGGTAAAAGCAATGCATAAGCCTTTTGTTATTTTAACTTCAAATCGTACCCGTGAATTGAGCGATGCATTAAAGAGGCGCTGTTTGTACCACTGGATTGACTATCCTGACCTTGCCAAGGAAATGTTGATTGTAAAAAAGCATTTGCCGGCTATTGAAAACGATTTGCTTGAACAGGTGGTAGGACAGGTGCAGCAGTTTCGCGATCGGAAGTTGATGAAGACTCCGGGTGTTAGTGAAACTATTGATTGGGCAGAAAGCCTGATGGCATTGGGTTACAGAAGCCTGAGCAAGACAGCCGCAGAACAAACGCTTGGCACAATTCTAAAGTCGGCGGATGATATAAACCTGATAAGAAACGAACTACTGGCAGCATCCTGACAAAAATTTTATTGTAACATATGCAGCAGGCATACCAAACATCAGGACTGAGCGAAAGCATTGTGGCATTTGCGCAATTCAGCAGAAGCCATGGCCTGAATGTTGGTGTTCAGGAAACGAAGGATGCGCTGCAATCAGCAGCATGCGGCTTAATGCCGGATAGAGTCATTTTCAAAAATTCGCTCAAAGCACTGTTTTGCAATAATCCGGAAGAGCGCATAATTTTCGAAAAGTTGTTCTTATTGTTTTGGGATACCAACCCAATCGATTTGCATGAGCGCAAAAATAAAATGATGGTGCAGGGCAGCTTTGATAAGAAGGCCAATGCCTCTGTTGTAATGCTGGGAAAAGGAAGATCCGAAAATGCTGAAGAAGATGCTAAGAATGTAAGTGGTGCAAATGCCGTGGAGCGATTGAAGCGAACCGACTTAACATTACTTACCGCTATAGAAGCAGAAGAATTAGAAAATATTGCCCGCAACCTGTTTCGGCAAATGGCTGTTCGTTTGCGCAGGCGGATGAAACAAAGCCCAACAGGTTCAGAAGTTAATTTGAGGCGCACTATCCGGCGTAGTATAGCTACTGGTGGTGAGCCTATTCAGCTTTTTTATAAAACTAGATCTCCGCGACGTCAAAGGCTCATCGTTATGCTTGACGTGAGTGGTTCAATGGATAAGTATAGTTTTTTTCTGCTACGCTTTATATGCGCTCTGCGTGATCATTTCAGGCAGTTGGAAGCTTTTATCTTTAGTACATCGCTGAAGCGCATTAGCAGGGCATTACAGCCGGGGAAAATTGACGCGGTCATCGAAACATTAAATGAACAAGCCGATAATTGGAGCAGTGGCACGAGGATAGGGGAGTGTTTTCAACAGTTTAACGAGCGCTACGGCAAACGTATGCTTAATGGCTCGCCGGTGGTACTCATCCTAAGTGATGGATTGGATACTGGCGATGTATCCTTGCTAGGTTCTGAATTGCAAAAAATTCATATGCGGTCCCGCAAGGTGGTGTGGCTCAACCCCTTAAAGGCAATGAAAGGGTATGAACCTACGGCCAGAGGCATGCAGGCTGCCATGCCTTCTGTTGATGACTTTAGAACTGCGCATAATCTTGAAAGTTTGTTGGATTTGGAAAAATTACTGAGCCATGCATAATAGCCACTACTTAACTATAGCTGAACTAAGCAAGCAAAACGTATTGTTTGCGGTAGCAACAGTAGTGCGCCGCGAAGCACCAAGCAGCGGCAAAGCGGGAGATAAGGCTGTCGTATCAAGGTTTGGTGAGATTACAGGTTGGATTGGCGGTGGCTGCGTGCAGGGAGTTGTGCGCAAAGAAGCGGGCGATGCCATGCAGTCCGGTGTGCCGAGGCTGGTTCGGATTGGTAAGAATCTGGCTAACGGTGCAGGAATTGACGGTGCTGTCGATTATAAAATGACCTGCCAAAGCGAGGGTATGGTCGAAATATTTATTGAGCCTATGATACCCCAAACACATCTTGTCGTAATTGGCAAATCAGAAATTGCTAAGGCTTTAGTGAAACTTGCCTACAGCGCCGGCTATCGCGTTACAGGCGTAGCGCAAGACGCCGATTTGAAGACTTTTGAAAAGGTAGATCAACTGATTACGCAATACAGTTTGCAACAAGTAAAAACCTCTGCGTCAAGTTTTATTGTTGTCGCCACACAGGGCGATCAGGATGAGGCGGTATTATTGGAAGCGCTTCGTGTGCCGCATGCTTATCTTGGCTTTGTAGCCAGCCGCAAAAAAATGAAGGCAGTAGGCGGATACCTGAAAGATGCCGGTATTAGCGAGGAATTGATTAATGCCATACATGCGCCGGCCGGCATTGATATTAATGCAAAGCAGCCATTTGAAGTGGCAATTAGCATTTTGGCAGAGATGGTTGAAGTGTATAATAGCATGGAGAACTTTACAGGATTTGAGTCTGTTGAGAATCAAACCAAACTTGCCGCGCAACAGGCGCCGCAGTGGTACATCAATCCTGTATGTGGCGTGCCTGTAGATATGAATAATCCAAGGCATGTTATGCAGTACAGGGATGAGAAGGTTTACTTCTGCTGCGATGGATGTAAAATAAAATTTGAAAAAGATCCGGAGAAATATATTACAGCACGTGAAATGGGACTTGCTCCGGAAGGGATGTAGGCATCGTGTTACAGTGAATTATTTAGACCGCAATGAAAGAACTTCGCGACATTATTCAGGCATACGACAAGGCTGTGCAGGCAGGCAAACGGGCTGCTCTGGCTGCGGTTGTGCATTTGGATGGTTCGTCGTACCGGCGGCCGGGAGCACGTATGCTGGTTACAGATGAGGGTGAACTCACCGGTGCTATAAGTGGAGGCTGTTTGGAAGGCGATGCTTTGCGTAAAGCTTTACTCGTTATCAACCAGCAACAATCAAAACTCATAACCTACGATACCAGCGATGAGGAAGACGCTACAATTGGTATTCAACTGGGTTGTGCCGGCGTTATTCAGGTGTTGTTTGAGCCCATTCATCCGAACCATAGCCACCATCCGATTCAATTGCTACGCAAAGCTGTTGCCGTTAGGCAACCTTCAGTATTGGTAACGCTTTTCTCCATTACAGACAAGCGCAATGCGCACCCTGGTACTTGCCTTTTGCTGGAAGCCAATGGCAATATCAGTGGTGGTATTCCATTTGAAGCATTGAATGATGTGGTAATTCAGGATGCAAAGGGTGTAATGGAAAGCCATCAGTCGGCGTTTTACCATTATATATCGGAGGATGAACAGGTAACTGCATTTATAGAATACCTGCAACCACCAGTATCGTTGGTGGTAATTGGTGCCGGCAACGATGCTATTCCTATGATGCAGATAGCCGATACCCTCGGTTGGGATGTGCGGGTGGTGGATGGCAGAAATACCCATGCCAGGCCCGATCGTTTTGCAAGTGCATGTCAGGTGCTTGTAAGCAAGCCAGAGCAGGTGCTGGAGCAAATACCAATTGACAACCAAACCGTATTTGTAATGATGACACATAATTACAATTATGATTTGGCCATGCTCAAGGCCTTATTGCATACCGCTGTGCCTTATATAGGCATGCTTGGCCCCCGCAAAAAGCTCGAACGGATGTTAGATGATTTGAGGGAAGCTGGCATAACAGTGACGGAAGAAATGATGCAGCGCATATATGGCCCCGTTGGCCTTGACATTGGCGCTGAAACCGCTGCGGAAATTGCCTTGAGTATCGTGGCAGAAATAAAGGCAGTTTTACAGCAGAAATCCGGTAATATGCTTCGCTACAAAAGCGATGTGATTCACGATAGAGGCGTTTTGGAGATAACTTATAAAAGCACAACTAATTGATAGAAGCGGTTAACATAGAACATGCTGCCATTGTGCTGCTGGCTGGCGGAGAAAGCAAACGTTTGGGTACACCCAAGCAATTGTTGGTATTCGAAGGGAATACGCTGCTTCGGCATAGCGCGTTGGTTGCTCTATCGCTTCATCTTGCACCTGTGGTTGTTGTAACGGGAGCACATGAGCATGCTATCACATCCTCTATTTCGGATTTGCCATTAGTGTTGGTGCACAACAAGGATTGGCAGGAAGGGATGGCATCTTCGCTGCGTAAAGGAGTTATGTTTCTGCAGCAAAATTATCCTGATGTTGATGGTGCTGTCTTTATGGTATGTGATCAACCCCATGTGCAAGTACAACTGCTAAGCAATCTTATTGAAACGCAGCGGGCTACCGGCAAGGCAATGGTGGCAAGCAGCTATGGCGGCAAGGCAGGAACCCCTGCCATCCTGCATCGGTCAATGTTCAATGCTTTGCTGCAACTTAGTGGCGACACAGGCGCAAGAGGTTTATTTGCAGCGCACAAGGATCAACTGGCCACTATTGATTTTGCAGACGGCAGCTTTGATATAGATACAAGAGAGGATGTAGAAAAACTAATGGCCTTAAAACAATAATATGATTATAGATAAGTTTAACCGCATACATAATTACCTCAGAATATCTCTTACGGATAATTGCAACCTCCGTTGCAAGTATTGTATGCCGGAGGAAGATTATGCGTTCATGCCTAAGAGTCAATTGATGAGTGCGGAGGAACTGGAGCAAATAGCGAGTGTTTTTGTATCGATGGGAGTAGAGAAAATAAGGCTTACCGGCGGGGAGCCGTTGGTAAGAAAAGACGCAGGGGATATCATTGGCCGCCTTTCAAAGTTTCCGGTAAAACTTACACTAACAACAAATGGTACAAGGCTTCATGAGTTTACAAATTTGCTGCAAGATGCCGGTGTTCAGTCTTTGAATATTAGTTTGGATACGCTTGATGCCGATAAATTTATGATGCTTACCCGGCGCGATCATTTTAGCCGCACTATGGATAATATCCATTTGATGATAGAGCGCGGTTTTCATGTTAAGCTCAATATGGTAGTAATGAAAGGAATTAACGATAATGAGATTATCGACTTCATTGCGCTTACCAAAAATTTACCCCTTCATGTGAGGTTTATTGAGTTTATGCCATTCACGGGCAATCAATGGGACAGCGATAAAGTAATAACCTGGCAGCAAATTGTATCACTTGCACAGGAACACTACGATGTATTGCCTCTTGAAAGAGAAAAGCACGACACCGCAAAAAAATATATTGTACCCGGACATGCCGGCACTTTTGCCGTAATCAGTACCATGAGTTCGCATTTCTGCGGCGATTGTAATCGCATGCGGCTTACTGCTGATGGTAAACTAAAAAATTGCTTGTTTTCGCAATCTGAAGTTGACTTGCTTTCCCCCTTGCGCCATGGGCTGGATATTAAACAACTGATACAAGATTGTATTGCGCAGAAGTACAAATCGCTTGGAGGCCAATTTACCAACGACTTTGAGCGCATTGATGCTACCCACTTGCAGAATAGAAGCATGATAGCGATAGGCGGATGAGAAACTTCTTCAAGCTTTGTATCCTGTCCATAGGCATTTTCTCCGTAATGCCGCATTTGGCTCAGGCGCAGCCTGCAGCTTTGCCAATGCGCGATACTGTGGAAGGGCTGTCACTTGAAACTGTAGTGGTGTCAGCATCGCGAAGTAAAGAAGCGTTGCTTAAAGCGCCGGTAAGCATAGAAAAGGCAGGTGCAGACTTTTTTAAAATGAGTGCATCGCCTTCTTTTTTTGATGCGCTCGAAAATATTAAAGGGCTGCAAATGATTACGCCGGGCATGGGTTTTCGGATATTGAATAGTCGGGGTTTTGCTAACACCACAAACGTGCGTTTTGCACAGTTGGTAGATGGAGCAGATGTGCAATCACCGCACATCAGCGCTCCCATGGGTAACGCCCTTGGCCCATCTGATCTGGATATTGAAGGCGTGGAAATTATTCCGGGCATTGCCGCCACGCTATTTGGCATGAATGCCACCAACGGTTTAGCCAATATCACAACACGGTCGGCTTTTGCGCATCAGGGTTTTGATGTTATGCATAAAACTGCACTTACACATGTTGGTAATGTTTCCGTTAATCCACAGCTATTTACGGAGACAGCTATCAGATATGCAAAAGCCTGGAATAATAAAGTGGCAGTGAAATTGAATGCTACGTATATGCAGGGTTACGATTGGGTAGCAGATGATTATACAGACATGAATCCATTGGGTAACAGCAGCACTTCGCTTGCCGCTGGTGATAACCCCGCTTACAATGGTGTGAATAGTTATGGTGATGAAGCTAGCAATCGAAGAACGCTTTTTCTGGGAGGCAAATCGTATCAGGTTGCCAGAACAGGATACAAGGAAATAGATGTGAACAGCTATGCGTTGCAGCAAATAAGGACCGATGCCGGTGTAGCCATAAAAATGGGAAAAACGGGAGAGTTGCGCTACACCTTTCGCATGGCGTTGCTTGACAACACTTATCAACGGGCCAACCGTTTTCGGCTGGAGAATTATTTGCTTTGGCAACAGGCGTTACAATATACTGCCAAGGGTATTACGGTCAACGTATACATGAATGCTGAGCGCACTGGCAATTCCTATAATCTGCGCTCCATGGCAGAGAATTTAGATCGTGTTGCCAAAAGTGATGATGTATGGTTTGCTGATTACAGCGCTGCTTTTCATGCTGCTGCTGGCAACGGGCAGAATGTGGCATCAATGCACAAACAGGCGAGGACGGTAGCAGATGCCGGCCGATTGGTGCCGGGCGCCGCTGATTTTACTAAAAACCTGCATCGCTTGCAACAAATTAATAATTGGGACAGCGGTGCGGCGCTAAAGGTAAAGGCAGCTTTTGTGCAGGGTGATATTGTACTTAATGTGCATGAATTATGGCAAGCCGAAAAGTTTAAGAAAATCGGACTGGAATTATTAGCGGGCGCTGACCATCGGAGCATGATGGTGCAACCCGATGGCAATTATTTCATCAACCCTTTTTCAGACAAGCAAGCGGAAACGTTGCGGTTTGGTAAGTCGGGTATTTTTCTTTCTGCCACAAAAAATTTGCTGCAACAACGGCTCCGGATTGGCGCAGCTATTCGCGCAGATAAGCATGATTTTTTTCCGCTATACCTAAGTCCTCGTTTTACGGCCGTTTGGGCAGTAGGCAAAAGGCAATTTATTCGAGCTGCCTGGCAGTCGGGCTATCGTTTCCCAATATTGTTTGAGGCCTTCAGTAATGTAAATAGCGGGGGCGTAAAACGCGTTGGCGGCTTGCCTGTGATGTCGTCGGGCATTTTTGAAAATGCATGGCTCGAGTCCTCAATCAGAAAGTTTCAGCAGGCTGTGTTGTATGATATGAATGTGGTGGGATTGCGTAAGCAAGAAGCAATTGAGAGCAATCAATCAATATTGCAGCGCAATAGTTACACATACCTGACGCCTGAGCGTACAAGGTCATTAGAGCTGGGTTATCGTGGCATGTTTGCTAAACAGAAGCTATTTGTAGATGTAGATATTTACTTTAATCAATTTAAGAATTTTATTGCGCAGGCAAATATGAACGTGCCGCTTGTTTCAAATGCCGACAGTATCCCTTTTGCACTTTTTGACGTTGGCAGACAGGCGCAGTATCGTATGTATACCAACTCGCGAAGTACTGTCTATAATTATGGCTTTGGTATCGGCATGCAGTATAAGCTGCCCGCCCGCTTCACCATATTGGCTAACCTATCCCATGCGCAGCTTACCAGAAAAGAAGTGCAGGACGGGTTGGAAGATGGATTTAATACACCGGGTTGGATGGCTAATCTAACGATTGCCAATAACAAACTGATTGGCCAAATGGGTGCGGGTATCACCTTGCGGTGGCAGAGTTCATTTTATTGGCAGTCTTTTTTGGTAAACGGTCAGGTGAGTGCATATCAAACAGTGGATGGCTATCTCAAATTCGCTTTAGCGGCAGGAAGGGCTCATATTACCCTTGGCGGTACAAACCTGCTTAATCATTATTACGTATCATTTCTTGGCGGGCCAAAAATTGGAGGGTTCTATTATACTACTCTTCAATGGAGTTTGCCATCGAAGCAAACGCATAAAAAATCATGAGTATTCCTGAGTTTATATCCGTTAGCGAGGCCCGACGCATGGTGCAGCATGCTGTAATGCCGCTGCATGCTGTAAAGTTGCCACTTACTAACGCTGTGGGATTGACGCTGGCGCTTGATGTGGTATCAGCATACGATATTCCTGCTTATGCGCAATCGAGTATGGATGGTTATGCCTTGGCATTTAAAAGTATTGGCGATAAAATAAAGGTAATTGGCGAAGCTGCCGCAGGTAGTCAGCAGCAGGTTATGTTGCCTAATGGGGAGGCTATTCGCATTTTTACAGGGGCGCCGGTGCCGCCGGGTGCGGATACAATTATTGTGCAGGAAAAAGCAAGGGTTGTGGATGGCTTGCTGCAGATAGACGAGCATACTATGACGCAGGGGCAGCATGTACGCCCCGTTGGTTCTGAAATACGGAAAGGTGCAGTAGCTGCTTATGCCGGGCAATGGCTTACACCTGCTGCCATTGGTTTGCTTGCCGGTATTGGTGTGGCAGAAGTAGCGGCCATTCCAATGCCGAGAGTGTACATAATTGTAACGGGTAATGAATTGCAAACACCGGGTTTGCCTTTGCAATATGGGCAAGTGTTTGAAGCCAATAGTGCTACGCTGATTGCTGCACTGCATCAATATGGTATTCAGCAGGTTAGGGTGCGCAGAGTAACCGATAACCCTGAAATTATGAGGATTATATTGGCTGATGCGCTAGCTGAAGCAGATATTATTTTTATGACCGGAGGTGTAAGTGTAGGCGACTACGACTTTACCAAGCAGGTTTTTGGAGAGAATGAAGTGGATATTATTTTTCATAAAATCAGGCAAAAGCCCGGAAAGCCCATGCTATTTGGCATGAAAGGAAACAAGCCGGTTTTCGGATTGCCCGGCAATCCCGCTTCAGTACTCACTTGCTTTTATGAGTATGTGTCGTTTGCATTGCAAAAAATGACAGGCGTTTGTATGGCTCCCTCCGAAGCGCAGATGATTTGTCGCTCTGCATATAAAAAGCCGTCAGGCATCACCCATTTTTTGAAGGCCAAAGCAGGCAGCGACGATGTAACTTTACTCACTGGGCAGGAATCATATAAGCTCCATTCCTTTGCTGAGGCTAACTGCCTCGCTGTTATTCCGGAAGATTGTACGCTGGTAAACGAGGGAGATTTGATAACTGTTCACAAACTGCATGGATAGTGGATTTACAATTGTTGTTTTATATTTTATTGTTTATTGTGGCCTTCCTCTATGCTTCGGTGGGCCATGGCGGCGCCAGTGGCTATCTTGCTTTGATGGCCTTGTTTGGCATAGCGCCTGATGTGATGAAACCTACTGCCCTCATGCTCAATTTGTTCGTGTCGCTGGTAGCTTTTATACAGTTTTACCGGGGCGGATATTTTAAATGGAAGATTTTTTTGCCCTTTGCATTGGCCAGTATTCCCCTTGCATTTTTGGGAGGGTTGGTCACGGTTGATGCTGGTGTTTACAAGCAAATTTTAGGCATGCTGTTGCTTATTCCCGTAGCACGGTTTCTGTTTTTTCGCAACCTTCGTGTGGATGAATTGAAAGCCACAAGTGTGCCGTTGTCTTTATTGGTGGGCGGTTGTATTGGATTCTTTTCGGGACTTATTGGTATTGGCGGCGGCATCATATTATCACCGGTATTGTTGCTGCTAAAATGGACAGACCAAAAGCAGACTGCGGCTATCAGTGCTTTGTTCATTTTTGTCAATTCGTTGTCCGGGTTGTTTGGTCAGCTTACAAAAGGCATAAGTTTTAGCAGCGATATGATTTGGTTTGTAGCAATTGCATTTGTTGGTGGATTATTAGGTTCCTGGTTTGGAGCGCTTAGGTTTAATCAAAATGTATTGAAGTATTCACTTGCTGGTGTGCTGGCTATGGCATCAATTAAATTACTTTTCACAGGAGCATAATTTGAGTTATGAAGATTTTAGTATTTGGGCAATTAACAGATATCATCGGGCAGCATGAATATGTGATGGAGAGTATCGATGAAATGAAGGTCTCTTCCCTTAGGCAACAGCTTCTTAATAACTATCCTGCGCTTTTGGGAAAGAAATATCTGATTGCCGTCAATAAAAAGATGGCGGATGATAATGCCAAAATTGAGGCAACAGATGAAATTGCGCTGCTACCGCCATTTTCGGGGGGCTGACATACAGAAAATATGATTGATAGCAAACGATATCATCGACAGATCATACTGCCTCAGTTTGGTATGCAGGCGCAGGAAAAACTTGCGCATAGTTCCGTGTTGGTAGTGGGTGCAGGTGGCCTCGGTTGCCCTGCATTACAATACATGGCAGCAGCAGGCATTGGACGCTTGGGAATTGTGGATGGCGATAGTATATCGCTGAGCAATCTGCACCGGCAAATATTATTTGGAGAGGCCGATCTTGGCAAATCAAAAGCAGTAGTGGCCGCAGAACGTTTGACACTGTTGAACAGCGCTATGCACCTGGACGTATACCATCAAATGCTTGACCATGGTGCTTGTTTGCAGTTGTTTCCTCAGTATGATATTGTGATGGATTGTACAGACAATTTTGCAACGCGGTACATGATAAATGATGCATGTGTCTTGTTGCAAAAGCCATTGATTTGGGGAGCGGTTTCGCAGTATCAGGGTCAGGTGGCTACGTTCAATGTCGCGGCCGACAATGGGCTGCGCTCCTGCAATTACCGTCATTTGTTTGCACAGCCACCGCTTGAGCAGGAGGTTGCTAATTGTGCTGAAGGTGGTGTGTTGGGCATGTTGCCGGGGGTTGTAGGCAGCATGATGGCTTTGGAGCTTGTAAAACTGGTGACCGGCGTTGGCCGGCCTACGCTGAATGCCATTACCACATGGGATGCGCTGCACAATGTTTATATGACGTTTGATATTGACGCATCCACGGATTTAGCGGCATGCCTGCCAAAAGATACAGATGCATTTATGCAAACGGATTATCAGTATTTATGTGGTACAAGGCAGTTGTCAGAAAACGAAATTGATATAGAAACGCTTGATGCCGCCGATGAATTCCTGTTGGTGGATGTAAGAGGACTTGACGAAATGCCTGCCATTGACAGCCATCGTTGTGTGCGAATACCATTGCCGGGTCTTCACGATCAATTACCGAACCTGAAGGATCAGAAGGTGGTCTTTATTTGTCAGTCCGGTAAAAGAAGTTTGCAAGCTGTGGATGCAATGAAAGTACAATTTCCATCTGCCGTATGTTATAGCCTTCGTGGTGGTGTTAATGGTCTTATTGAAAACAATAAAATGATATTACAATATGAGTGAAAGAAAGCCGAAAAACATCTTTGTGCAAGGTGCAGTTGCACCCGCATTTATTGGCGACAGCATTGCCAAACATGCTACCAACACCAAAATAGGAGGACATAGTATTTTTCTGGGGCAAGTGCGTGCCGATGAAATTGAAGGCAAAAAAGTAACCGGGATTGAATATACTGCCTATGAAGACATGGCACTCCAAAAGATGTTTGAGATAAGAGAGGATATTTTTGCAAAATATCCGCTTACCTGTATGCATGTTTATCATAGCCTGGGTGTTGTAGCTGAGGGTGAAATATGTTTGTTTGTATTTACCTCATCAGCGCATCGCAAAGCAGCTATTGATGCCTGTACAGAATGTGTAGAGCGTATTAAGGCAGAACTGCCGGTTTGGGGCAAAGAAATATTTGCCGAAAATGATTATCAATGGAAAGTAAATAGCTAGTAAAAAGAGGAGAAATATCAATGGTAAATATTACCCATAAATCAAATACCCTTCGTCAGGCCATAGCTGTTGCAGAATTATCAGTATCTGATCCTGCAACTATTGATGCTATTGTAAACAAACGCGTTCCCAAGGGCGATGTCTTTGAATTTAGCCGTGCTGCCGGCTTGTTGGCCTGCAAAAAAACCTACGAAGTAATTCCCGATTGCCACCCCTTGCCGGTAGAGTATACTGCTATTGGCCATGAGATAGTGGGGCTAACAATTGTGATAAAAGTGGAAGTGCATACTGTGTATAAGACAGGGGTGGAAGTGGAAGCTATGCATGGTGCCGCCATCACCGCGCTTACTATGTACGACATGCTTAAACCCATTGATGATAACATTGAAATAAAAAGCATCAGGCTGGAAAAAAAGAAAGGCGGTAAGTCGGATATCAAATATGCCTATCCCGATACCGTTAAGGTGGCAGTAATTACCTGTAGCGATAGTGTTAGCAAAGGCTTGAATCCAGACAAAAGTGGCGATGTAATTGAGCAACATATGCTGAAGCACAAATTACAGGTATCACATCGCGAGGCTATTGCCGATGAGTTTGATTTGATTCAGGCCAAGGCAAAGCAGCTAATTGCTCAAGGATTTGATTTGTTGTTGTTTACCGGCGGAACAGGATTAAGCCCTCGCGATGTAACGCCCGATGCTTTACGGCCATTAATAGAGCGCGATGTGCCCGGTGTAATGGAGGCTGCACGTAATTATGGGCAGCAACGAACACCTTATGCTATGCTGAGCCGCGGTATTGCCGGTTTTGCGGGCGATACGCTGATTATCACGATGCCCGGTTCGCCGCGTGGTGCCGAAGAAAGTATGGCAGCCGTTTTCCCCTATATTTTGCATGTTTTCAGAGTAAAGGATGGTGTACGCCACAACTAGTTCAATCCTGGTTTAACGAATAGAAGAATCGCTGTTCCTTACTTTTGCCCCGTTTCCAAAATTTTGGCCGGTATGCAACCGGCGTTGGTTACAACATTTCATCTGCAAAGATGGAACCATAAAATTTGATTGACATGGCATTACTGCACAACAGAGTTTCCAATAAGGAACTCAAAGAAAAGTTGATGGCCGAAACTGAGCCACGCACTACCATTAGTTTTTATCGCTATTATCCTATTGCCGATCCGCATGGCTTTCGCAATTGTTTGTGGAAAGGGTTAGCCGAATTGCAGGTATTTGGCAGGATATATATTGCCCTTGAGGGAATTAATGCACAGGTTAGTGTACCGGCTTCGCATTTTGAAGCCTTACAGCAATATCTTGATAGTATTGAAGGTCTGCAGGGCCTTCGCTTAAATATTGCCGTGGATGATGACGGCAAAAGTTTTTGGGTGCTCAAAATTAAAGTGCGCGACAAAATTGTTGCTGATGGCATTGCCGATCCCACATTTAGTATGGAGCGAAAAGGGAAGTATCTGAAAGCCGAAGAAGTAAATGCGATGCTACAGCAACCAGATACGGTTGTGATAGATATGCGCAACCATTACGAATATGAAGTGGGCCATTTTGAAGGGGCTATTGAAATACCTAGCGATACCTTTCGGGAACAATTACCTATGGCAGCCAATATGATGAAAGGAAATGAAGAAAGGCCCATCATCATGTATTGCACCGGTGGCATACGTTGTGAGAAGGCAAGTGCTTACATGCTTCATCAGGGTTTTAATAATGTATACCATGTAGAAGGTGGCATCATTAATTATGTGCATCAGGTAAAAGAAAACGGACTACAGCAGAAGTTCATAGGTAAAAATTTTGTATTTGATAACCGGCTTGGCGAGC
>JAHEMO010000318.1 GCA_024643625.1 Chitinophagaceae bacterium | reverse complement strand
TTGTTTTTATTACGGCTATCAGTCATGTTGCAGCATTCGGGCAGTTGGCACTTTCATCGCAGCAGCGCCGCATGCTGGATAGTGTGGCGTCGCAGGATGTGCCTGCGGGGGCACCGGGTATAGCTACTGCTATTATACAAAACGGATCGCTCATCTATAGCCGGTATGCAGGTTATGCTAATTTGGACGATAGCACGCTCATCACCGGCGATTCGCGATTTAATATTGCGTCAAACGGCAAGCAATTTACCGCGCTCGCAGTGCTTACGCTGATCGATGCGGGAAGGCTGACATTATCAGACGATATACGACAATACTTTCCGGCATTGTATCCCGGTGTTAAAGCGCCAATCACCATCAGCATGTTGCTTAACCATACCAGCGGCATCAGAGACTGTTACGACCTGTGGTCTTTGCAGGGCTACACCTGGTGGGAAAAATCATTTAACAACCAAGATGTGCTGGCGCTAATGACAAAGCAGCAGGATCTAAATTTTGAGCCTAATACCCAATACCGCTACAGCAACACTAATTATATACTGCTGGCCTTGCTTATAGAAAAAGTTTCGGGTAAAAGCTTTGTTGCTTACACCAACGAAATGTTTGCAAAGCTTGGCATGCCCAATACTTCGTTTGTAGATGATTATAGCAAAATTGCCGGTCCGGTAGCAAAATCATATTTCAATTTTGGTAGCTGGACTACTTACCGTTGGATATGGAATGTGTGTGGAGATGGCAATATATTTTCAACACTACCCGATCAGGTACAATGGGAGCGCATACTACAAGGAAAATATAAGGGTACTATTAAGCCGGCAATTATCGCAGCAAGTCAGCAGGTTATAAAGGGTTCGCTATTTGCCAAATACGGTTATGGTCTTGAGTTTGATACTTATAAAGGCATGCCTTATGCATTTCATGAAGGGGCCACCGGTGCATGGAAGGCTACCACCCTGCGTTTTCCCAACAAGCAGATTGCCTTTATTACGCTAACCAATACGGGTAAATCTATACCCGCTATGCAAACCCGCCAAATGGCAGATATCGTTTTTGATCTGCCGGGCGCCGAAAACTTTTTTCTTACTAAACCTAAGCAGGCCGGCAGTTTTATAGCCGATGATGATATTGAAGGAATCTACTTAACCGAATCTGATTTTTGTTTTCAATTTGAAAAGAAAGATGGAAAGATGTTTTTGAAACGTATTGGCCGAAACGATGTTGAACTTGAGCGCGAAGCAGATAATATTTTCCACCAGACATTTGATCCGGCATTTAAACAGGAGTTTACTAAAGATGCACAGGGTAACCTGCAGGTTACGGCCTACTATACCCAACATGCGCCATATGTGCTAGCCAAACAATCAGCAGATTTTTCGGGCTTTGCATTTGAAGGCCTTACGGGCCGGTATCGCAATGCAGAAACCGATGTGGTGTTGGCCATACAATACACCAATAACCAACAGTATACAGTGGTAAATGCATCGGGCGATACCAGCGTAGGCCTGCTGATTACACCAAGAAAAATGCTGGTAGATAACTATGTCATCAACCTGTTGCCCAACGGGCAGCCTATACAAATAATTTACCTGAATGGCGAACGGATAAGTCGGGTGAAATTTGAAAGAGAATAAACTGTACTGGTTTACAACCTGGCAACGGAAGATAGGATTGCAGATTTGCGTATACAGCAGCTACGCAACGCAATCGACAATGCTTCTTTCTTACAACGCCGCCGACAATCAGCAACCTCAATGATGATGCCGGCCATATTTTTTTAATGCTGTATCCACATCAAGCACCGGCACACGCAGCGTACCATTGTGCAAGTCCTGCTGCGCATAGATATCAAGGTTGTAAATGTCGTAAGGCTTTTCTGCAAGGTCCAGCATAATGACATCAAAGGTGAAGGCAGTATTGCTTTGCGCTATAAACCAATGCACATTATCACGCTCGTCCGAAATACTGGAAGCAGAGCCTGCGGTAGCGATTTTATCTATGGTGGGTTTAATGATAAGGTGCTGCTTATCCTGTGCTATTGTATCGTAGTGGCGCAAATGCATTTGGCCCTGCAAAACCAAATGGGCTGAAGCCATATGGCTATGGCCATGCGGTATTATAGCGCGGTCTTTTTGCATGCCGAAAATCTTTTTTACAAATACCGTGCGTTCAGGTAAGCCGCTAAGTTTTGGAAACACAACGGGCTTCGTATTTACGCCGAGCGCCGGGTAATTAAATCCCTTTACCAAATTATCAAAACTGATAAATTGCAACAGGTCGGGAAGGCTGATGCGGTTGAATAGTGCTTCTACCTGCTGCTGCCATTGTTCGGGTGTTATGGTCTGCGTTTTTAAGTCCGCACAATACTCCTGCAGTTGTATGGCCCAATGGCTGGCAATGGGCTTAATGGTACGCCCAAATGCCTGTGTAGCAAAAAGGCTGTCGAGCAGGGCATAGCTGCTTACAACTGTCAGTAAATGTTGCGTAAATGTTCTTCTGTCCATAGCCTTTGCACGGTTAAAAATAGGCATAACCATAACCTCATCTGATTTTATGCAACGCGCAAATCAGGTGTCGGCAACATAGCTGAATGGCTCTTCATAGTGGGCAGGCAACTACTGGTATGGAAACACGCAAAAGGATTTTGATGCCGCTTCCAATCTTAAGTCCGCGGCCACCCGGCCATTATCCCTAAATTGTAGCCGATTCAGCTTTGCTATGCGCCGATTATTATCCCGTAAAATATGGCTCATCCCTGTAGCGCTTGCTCTTGGTTTGGTGCTGCTGTTGGCATTGTCAAAAGACGACAGGGTGTCGTTTGCGGCCGATGTAAAACCGCTGCTGAACAAACATTGCATTAGCTGTCATGGTGGGGTAAAGGCCAAAGGCGGCTTTAGCCTGCTGTTTAGGGAGGATGCCCTCCGGCCTACAAAGAATGGCAAATTGGCCATTGTGCCCGGCGATCCAGAGGGCAGCGAAATGATACGGCGCCTGCAGCTGAGTGATCCGGAAGAGCGCATGCCCTACCAACATCAGCCGCTGGCGAAAGAAGACATCAACACCTTAAAACGATGGATAAAACAAGGCGCCGTGTGGGAAACGCATTGGGCTTACAGATCTGTAGTACTGCCGCAGGTACCGCAGGCGGAAAAGGGTTGGGCAATTAACGATGTAGACCGTTTTGTAAGCGATGAGCTCCGCCGCCAGGGGCTTACCCCATCGGCAGAAGCAAGCCGGCCTGTGCTGCTGCGGAGGCTAAGTCTCGACCTGATAGGGCTATACCCCGACAGTGCAGTAGCCGCGGCTTACTTACAGGCTAACGATAGCAATGCCGCTTATGAGGTATTGGTAGATAGCCTGCTGGCATCGCCACGCTTTGGCGAAAAATGGGCGGCCATGTGGCTTGATATTGCCCGCTACGCCGATACCAAGGGATACGAAAGCGATGGCCACCGCAATATCTGGCGCTACCGCGATTGGGTTATTGATGCTTTTAACCGCGATATGCCCTACAACCAGTTTATTACCGAACAAATGGCGGGTGACCTGCTGCCCAATCCCACAGATGCGCAATGGATGGCAACGGCTTACCATCGCAACAGCATGACCAACGATGAGGGCGGAACCCAAAATGAAGAATTCAGGGTGGCAGC
>JAHEMO010000317.1 GCA_024643625.1 Chitinophagaceae bacterium | reverse complement strand
CCAGCTAATATCCCAAATGATGCCGAGGATTACGAGTAAGGAAGCCAGCGAAACCGCATACACATACACCGGGATGCCGGCAATGGAAAGGGCTTTTGCAGGTTGCTTAATGGTAACTTCTTTTGAAAAGCCATCAGGTGCTGGTAAAGCAATAGACATCGGAAAAATATTTTTGAAGCCGTAAAATAGTAAGGATTGTCAGGAAAAATAGTAAATATGGCTAATGGCAGGACATTGCCGGTGCAGATGAAGGTAACCCAGGAAATAAAAGCAATGCACAACAAGATTGTGCTCTTTGAAAATTACTTTGGCGTTGTTGTTATCCGAAAATAGTTCAAACCCGCCTGACCGTCGGGCAGGGAACGAAAGCAATGCACAACAATCCAGCCATGGCCGGGATGCAAGTGCCTATTCTAACTCATACAATTTCATGCTGCCGAACATTGGAGGCGCTTACGCCGTCACTTAGCCAATGCTATACCGAAACGGTGGGTTTTAGAAAATCCTCAACACAAACCTTCCCTCCTCATCCGCTATATTCGGCACTATAAACCACGCTTATGATTGCGCCAAAAACGCTGGCTACTGCCTTTGTACTTTTTCTGTATGCAGCTGCAGCAGCACAAAAAACCAACAACTCCCATGCCAAAGCAGCCGCAGGTGATTCGCTGAAAAACATATCCCTCTCCGGGCTGCAATTCAGAAGCATTGGCCCGGCCATTACCGGCGGCAGGATAACCGATATTGCCGTAAACCCGCACAACACGAGTGAGTATTTTGTGGCTTCGGGTCATGGTTCGTTGTGGAAGACGAATAACAACGGCGTCACGTTTAGTCCTGCTTTTGAGGGGCAGTCTTCTTTTGCCATGGGCGCTGTGCGCATTGATCCTTCCAACACCCATATTGTGTGGGCGGGCACGGGCGAAAACAACAACCAAAGCAATGCCATTTATGGCGATGGCGTGTACAGGAGTGAAGATGGTGGCAAGAGCTGGAAGAATACGGGCCTGAAAAATGCAGAACATATCGGCGGTATCGTTATTGATCCCACCAATTCGGATGTGGTGTATGTAGCGGCTTATGGTCCTATGCATAACGAAGGGGGCGATCGGGGTATTTACAAAACCCATGATGGCGGCAAAACCTGGCGCAACGTGCTGCACATCAGTCCGTACACCGGATGTTTTGAAGTACATATGGATCCGCGGTTTAATACCACCCTGTATGCCGTGGCCCATCAGCGTATGCGGAAGGGAAATACCAGTGTGGGCGGGGGCGATGAAAGTGCTATTTACAGAAGTACGGACAGCGGTGCCAACTGGCAAAAAATAATGAAGGGCATACCCACTGAAAATGTGGGCCGCATTGGCATGACCATTTCACCTGCCAACCCCGATGTGTTGTATGCCTTGGTGCAGGCCAAAGAAGGGAGCGGCTTATACAAAAGCACCGACCGCGGCATGACGTGGAGCAAGCAAAGCAGCTATATTTCTGCCTATCCTTTTTACATGCAAAAAATATATGCCGATCCGCACCATGTGGATCGTATATACAGCATGGACTTGCTGATACAGGTGAGTAATGATGGCGGTAAAACTTTTAAGGCCCTGGGCGAAAAGCATAAGCATGTCGACAACCATGCGCTGTGGATTGATCCGGTCAATACCAAACATCTTATTTCCGGCAATGATGGCGGCGTGTACGAAACATGGGACATGGGACTAAACTGGGATTTTAAAGCCAATATGCCCATCACCGAAATTTATAAAGTGAGTACGGATAATGCCTTGCCGTTTTACAATGTGTATATCGGCACGCAGGACAACAACAGCCTGACGGGACCTTCGAGAACGCTGAATTCATCGGGCATCAATAACCGCGACTGGACTTTTACGCTGGGTGGCGATGGATTTGAAACACAGGCCGACTGGAAGGATGATAATATCCTGTATGTGCAATCGCAAAACGGCGGGCTGGCGCGTTACGATAAAAAAACAGGTGAACGCCTTTTCATTAAACCCGTCAACTTTATTGATTCGGGCTACCGCTTCGATTGGGATGCCCCGTTGTTGATATCGCAGCACGATAACAAGCGTATTTATTTTGCCGCCAACAAATTATTCCGCTCTAATGACAGGGGTAATGCATGGGATGTTATCAGTCCTGACCTCACCAACGGCGTGCCGCAAAAAATGGACAAACTGATGGGCCGTAGCTGGAGCATTGATGAGCTTTCCGGCAAAGGCTCGCAGGCCAATATTACTACGATTGCCGAATCGCCTTTGGATGAAAACATCCTGTATGCCGGCACCGGCGATGGATTGATTCATACCACCACCAATGGTGGCAAATCCTGGGTGAAAGCAACAGCATTGCCCGGTGTAAATCAGTACACCCGCATACACCATATCACGGCTTCGCGTCACAACAAGCTGGTGGCCTATGCGGCCTGTCATGCTTTTTCTTACGGCGACTACAAGCCTTACCTGTTGAAGACAACCGATGGTGGGCGCACCTGGACATCGCTTAATGCTAACCTTCCTGAACGAGGCAGCACCTATTGCATTGTTGAAGATCATGAGCGTGCCGACATATTGTTTGCCGGCACACAATTTGGTTTGTATGCTACTGTAGATGGTGGAAAGGAATGGATGAAATTCATGAATGGCTTACCCGTCACCACGGTAATGGATATGGAAATTCAGCGTCGGGAAAATGATCTGGTCGTTTCCACTTTTGGGCGTGGTGTGTATATACTCGATGACTATTCTCCCTTGCGGCATCTGTCGAAAGAAACCCTACAACAAAGCGCGGTGCTTTTTCCGGTAAAAGATGCGCCCATGTATGTGGAAGCCGATCCCCTGGGTTTTGCAGGCAAAGGTTTTCAGGGTGCCAATTTTTACACAGCTCCCAATCCACCTGTGGGTGCCAGTTTCACTTATTATCTTAAAGACGAAGTAAAAACGCTGAAGCAGCAAAGACGCGATGCAGAAAAGGAACAACAAAAGAAAGGCGGGGAAATTGAATACCCTGTTTATGATGTTTTGAAAAAAGAAGCCGATCAACCCGATCCCTATTTGTTGTTTACCATCAGCGATGCACAGGGTCAGGTGGTTAGAAAGATTAAAAGAGACATCAGCAAGGGCGTCAGCCGCTTTACCTGGGATATGCGTTATGCGCCGTTTACCCCCATCAGCTTTACCCCCTTCGACAACAGTTACGCATGGAATACGCCTCCTCAGGGTTATATGGTTGTGCCGGGTACTTATACCATTACCCTGCATCAGTTTGCAGATGGCCAATACACGGCATTGACAGCGCCCCAATCCTTTACCTGCAAACCGCTCAACCATGCTACGCTTCCTGCAGCCGACAAAGCAGCCCTGGATGCATTCAATAAAAAAGTGGCTGAGCTTTCGAGAGCCATGCAAGGTGCCAATGCCTACCTGGCGGAACTGGTAGAAAAATTTCCATACCTGAAGCAGGCTGTGCTTACAACACCCGATCTGCCGGCGGGTACTTACGAACAACTGGCAGCCATTCAAAAAAAGCTGAATGATATCAACCTGACGATGAATGGCGATAACCTCAGAGCAAGATATGAAGCTGCCGTTCCCATCTCGCTGAATGAAAGGGTCGATCAGATTGTGTCCATGCTGTGGGCTACTAC
>JAHEMO010000074.1 GCA_024643625.1 Chitinophagaceae bacterium | reverse complement strand
GGTGCTGATATGCCCGCCGGCATGGATTTAAAACAGGTTCAAAGCAGATATACCGCAATAAATATTCCGGTGATCGTTCGTAAGCAGGTAGCCAGGTTTGACAACAGGAATGCTTTATCAGTGGTGGGTGGCGTTACGGCCATGCTGCTGCTCAAAGAGCAAAATGATTATGCTATGATGGTAAACGGCAATCCTGAGCAAATGAAGGCAAGCTATACCGATAATAGCTTTTATGCGCCCGCCATGGTACAGTTTGGTGCGTCACTTGATCATAAGCTACAGGGTGGCAATATGATGCGCATAGAACCTTTTTATCAGATTCCCATACGGGCAACGGGTATGGGCGAATTACGGGTGCGTCAGGCAGGCATTAAAATTGGATTTGCCTTTGGTAAATAGGTTTTACCATTATGTGGGCTACAATTTTATGGTAAACAAAAAGAACCGCTGATCAGGCGATTCTTTTTAATAACTGCAGTTATCATGCTTAGTCTATGAAGGAAGTTTCCCTATCATCTTCGATGGGTCAACCCATTCATCAAATTCTGCATCGGTAACGTATCCCAACTTAATGGCCATCTCTTTCAGCGTGGTACCTTCTTTGTGCGCTGTTTGCGCTATTTCGGCGGCTTTGTAATAGCCTATTTTTGTATTTAATGCAGTTACAAGCATCAGGCTGTTGTCAACATGTTTTTTAATGTTGGGTAGTATGGGTTCAATGCCTGCAGCACATTTATCATTAAAGCTTTGGCAACCCTCACCAATCAATTTGGCACTATGCAGGAAATTGAAAATCATTACGGGCTTAAATACATTAAGTTCAAAATGTCCGGTAGCACCGCCAATATTTATAGCTACATCATTCCCCATTACTTGAGCGGCAATCATGGAAAGCGCTTCGCATTGGGTAGGATTTACTTTTCCAGGCATTATAGAACTACCGGGTTCGTTATCCGGAATAAATATTTCACCGATACCACTGCGCGGTCCTGAGGATAGCATACGGATATCGTTGGCTATTTTCATTAAGCTAACCGCAACTGTTTTCAAAGCCCCATGGGCCTCCACTACTGCATCATGTGCGGCAAGCGCTTCAAACTTATTTTCGGCTGTAACAAATGGCAGACCCGTTAGGGCTGCGATATGCCCGGCTACGTTTTCGCTATACCCCTCCGGCGTATTAATGCCTGTGCCAACGGCAGTGCCACCAAGAGCCAATTCTGCCAAATGTGGCAATGTATTTTTGATGGCACGCAGGCCATGGTTTAGCTGCGAAACATATCCGCTAAATTCCTGCCCCAGCGACAAAGGAGTGGCATCCATAAAATGGGTTCTCCCAATTTTTACCACATGCATAAACGCCTTGCTTTTTGCGTCAAGGGTGTCCCGTAATTTTTCAAGACCGGGTATCGTTTTTTCCAGCAGCATTTTGTATGCTGCTATATGCATAGCTGTTGGAAAAGTATCATTTGATGACTGCGACTTATTTACATCATCATTCGGATGCAAAAATTTGTCCTTATCGGTAAGATTACCGCCATTGATTACGTGTCCGCGATAAGCAACAACCTCGTTTACGTTCATGTTGCTTTGGGTGCCGCTACCGGTTTGCCATACCACAAGAGGAAACCACTCGTCCAGTTTGCCTTCCAGTATTTCATCGCAAACCTTTCCAATGAGATCAGATTTTTCCTGCGACAAAACACCGGCTTCCTTATTGGTGATAGCTGCAGCTTTTTTTAAGTAGGCAAATGCTCTAATTATTTCTATCGGCATCTTGTCTGTGTCCCTTGCAATTTTAAAATTCTCAATGCTGCGTTGGGTTTGGGCACCATATAAGGCATTCACCGGCACATGCACTTCGCCCATAGTATCTTTTTCAATTCTGTATTCCATAGCTTCCATTTGTATAATAGTGTTCCAAATTTTAAGATGGTCGCAAATCTACAAGCTGACAGGCGACCTCAGCCTGATAAATATCATAAGGGGCAGGATGGCTGATATACACAATAAGTAGCCCGTTTGTGCATAGTTTTTCAGGTACTTAATTTGTATTCATCCCATCTTCATACCTACCATCTCTCCTGCGGGTTGTAGAGCCTTGTAAGGGCCGGTACCAGCAAAAAACCATGTAGCCTACGGCCAAATCCGTAGGCTGGTTTTTTATCTGCCTGTAAATACCGGTTTTCTTTTTTCCAGAAAAGCCCGTGTACCTTCTTTGGCATCTGCGGTATCGAACAAAGCGCCAAACTTTTCTATTTCAGCGTTGAGGCCGTTGGCAGGTTCGTACACCGCCTGGTTTACCAAACTAATTACCGAACGAATGGCAATCGGCGCCTTTTGCTGTATTTCTTTCAGCAGATTTTTTGCTTTTGGGATAAGTTCATCCTGCGTAGTAACATGGTTTACCAATCCCAGTTGCAGCGCTTCCTGAGCACCTATCAAAGCCCCTGTCATGCATAGCTCCATGGCTTTGCCTTTGCCCACCAAATGCACGAGTCGTTGGGTGCCCCCATATCCGGGTATCAATCCAAGGTTCACCTCAGGCTGTCCAAATTTTGCATTGTCGGAAGCCAATCTTAAGTGGCATGCCATAGCAAGTTCACAGCCTCCACCAAGTGCAAATCCGTTTACGGCGGCTATCACCGGCTTGGTAAAATGTTCAATGCGATCAAAAACAGCCTGCTGACCATGAAGCGCTAATTTTCTCCCGTCGCTGCCATTCATATGAGGAAACTGACTGATATCAGCGCCGGCAACAAATGATTTTTCGCCGGCTCCTGTAATGAGTATGGTCTTTACGTCATCATTTGCCGCGGCCTGACCAAGTATTTCTGACAAACCATCAATTACGTCGGTGTTAAGGGCATTAAGTTTTTCAGGTCGGTTAATGGTTACCAGCAAAATGCCGTCATCCAGCGTGGAAAGCACGGAATTATTCATAAGTATTTGATTTTATATGATGTAGTATTTATAAGCTGTGTGGAATGGTTTGTCCCGCATTGTGCCACAAACAAAGAAAAATATCAGTAAAATTTACCTTACAACGCTAAATGACGTTCTTTTGTCAAAGATGTAAAGCGATCATTATGCCGTCAAATAAAACTTTTGAGTTTATAGAATGTGCCCATTGTCCTAACAGGGAGTCATCAGTTTTTTGTTCGATGCATACTGAATCTCTGGAGCAGGTTAGCGACTCAAAAAGCTGCTCTGTGTTTCGGAAAGGACAAATTATTTTTCATGAAGGCTCAAATCCTTACGGTGTTTATTGCATAAAGCATGGCAAGGTAAAACTCTCCATAGTAGGGGATGAAGGAAGGGAACAAATTGTAAGATTGGCAGGAGATGGTGATTTGCTTGGGTACAGAAGTTTGTTGGTGGCTGAACGTTACAATGCCACTGCAGTAGCCATTGAGGATTCGCAGGTATGTTTTGTACCCCGCGATGTTTTTTTGCCTATTGTTAAGCAAGATGCCAACCTGAGCCACGAGTTATTAAAATTATTGAGCCATCAGCTGAAAGATGCTGAAGTAAAACTTACGCATCTGGCGCAGAAATCAGTGCGCGAAAGACTTGCAGAGACGCTCTTGTTCCTCAAGGAAACCTATGGCTATGAGCCTGATAGTACTTATTTAGACGTTCGCCTAAGCCGCGAAGAAATTGCGAATCTTGTAGGCACGGCCACAGAAACGGTTATCCGTTTACTTGCCGATTTTAATAAGGAAAATCTGGTGACGCTGGATGGCAAAAAAATTAAGATTAATAGCATCAAGGGCTTGTCACAAGCCGCCAATCTGGTGGATTGATTTTTCGTGATCATTTTGTGGGTGCAGAATATGATTTTTGTCATATTCATTTTTGAGAATGGTCATAATTGATTGTAAAGCATGGGTATAGTTTCGCCATACTATTATACCCCACTAAAATGCTGGCAACGCACTTACTAAATATCAATGACCTAAACCCAGATGAGCTGTGTAATTTCATTGAAACACGTTATTACTCGCAAATAGACGCGCTGTTGAAAAATCTTGATGGCATGGTGGCCAAATTGGAGGACAGCTGCACTGAGACCGATACTCTTATAACGGTTAGTTTGATGCTGTATAGCAGAATGGCGGATGAAGTAAAACAGTTGCTTCGGTTGGACAGGCAAATTATTTTCCCCCTGATAAAGGCCGCTACTGAAACTGATGGGCATCGCCATTTACCCAACGATAATATCCACAGGCATCATGAGCGTATCATGAAACTGTTGGCAAAACTCCGCCATCAGGCCAATGACTTCGTAGTGCAGCCGGGCTGGTCGCAGCCTTTCAAAATATTTTGCGACGATTCATATTCTTTAGAGCAATGTCTGCAACAAGTTATTTACCTTAAAGAAAATTTGTTGCTTCCTAAAATGAACGCGGCAGCAACGGATACCAACACAAATCAGTAAGCATTCCATTTTTGTAGTGTGCAACCAACAGTAACCGATCTTCATACAGCTACTTGTTTTCATTGTGGAACTCCTATTAGTAAGGAGGCCATTTCGTTTGATGCCAAGGCGTTTTGTTGCAGTGGTTGCAAAATGGTATATCAGTTGTTGCAACAACATAACTTATGTGAGTATTACGATCTCAACCAAAATCCCGGTAAAGCTCTGCAACGTGAAGTTCGCGGCAATCAATTTGATTGCTTGGAACTACCGGAGGTTGCTGCCCGCTATATAGTATTTCACGATGAAACGCAGGCAAAAGTGGTTTTTCAATTGCCGCATATTCATTGCAGTAGTTGCCTTTGGCTCCTGGAAAAACTGCCGTCACTGCAGCCGGGCATCATCGGATCAAGGGTACTATTTCAGCGCAAGGAAATTCATGTAAGTTACAACCCGCAGGTTGTTTCTCTTAAGACCATCGCCGCACTTTTGACAAGCGTTGGCTACGAACCGCTGCTGTCTCTGGAAGGCGCACGACAAACAGATACCGGCAAGGCTCAAAGGCAACGTATAATCAGAATGGGTGTGGCCGGTTTTTGTCTGGGAAATATTATGCTGCTGAGCTTTCCTGAGTATCTCAGTCTTTCGCCCGAAGCATATGGTGGTGAGTTGCGGCACTGGTTTCGGTATCTCAGTTTGTTGCTGGCCATCCCTGTTTTCTTTTACAGTGCTATGGAGTTTTTCAAACCCGCATGGCAATCGCTAAAGCGTGGATTTTTAACTATCGATGCACCTGTTTCCTTGGCCATTATTATCTGTTTTGGGCGGAGTATCGTAGATATAGCAGGTGATACCGGTAGTGGCTATTTGGATAGCATGACGGGCATCGTGTTTTTAATGCTGGTAGGTCGCATTCTGCAAAATCGCACACAGCAGGCCTTGACTTTTGATAGAGATTATACAAGCTATTTCCCTGTAGCAGCGCATAAAATATGCAATGGTGTCGAGGAACCTGTGTTGCTTACCGACCTTAAGTCCGGTGATACTATTCGGGTTTTTAACCAGGAGATTATTCCTGCCGACGCCATCCTCTCCAAAGGCAGTGCGCTTATCGATTATAGTTTTGTTACCGGGGAAAGCGTTCCCGTAAAAAAGCAAATTGGCGATTTAATTTATGCCGGTGGCCGCCAAACGGATGGAGCACTGGAACTTTTGCTGGTAAAGGATGTGAGTAAAAGTTATTTAACCGGTTTATGGAACCAGGCCTCAGAAACGCAGGAAAAATCAGATGCTGATTCTTTTATACATCCGCTGGCCCGACATTTCACGCTGATTTTGCTGGTGCTCACTGCGTCGGTAGCAACTTACTGGTATTTTAAGGATGCCAGTTTGATTTGGCCGGTTGTAACGGCAATGCTGATTGTGGCATGCCCTTGTGCACTGTTGTTATCCGCCACTTTTACTTATGGTCATATGGTTGCTGCGCTCGATCGTTTTGGCTTTTATGTGCGCAACCACGCTGTTTTAGAAAGGTTGCTGAGGGTAAATCATTTTGTTTTTGATAAAACGGGTACGCTAACCACAAACCATGGCTACGCCATACAGCGGGGGGGAGATGAACTTACCAAAACGGAGGAAAATTGGCTACACGCAATGGCAGGCCAAAGCCAACATCCGCTGAGTCGTGCACTTGCGACTACCTTATTACAGCACGCAGATCTTGTGCTCACAGATTTTAAAGAAATTCCAGGTGAAGGCATTGAAGCCTGGATTGATGATAAGCACGTTAAACTAGGGAGTACAGCCTTTACAAACAGTCCTGTCAGCAGCAACGCTGGCGGTGCCGTCGTTTCCTGGAGCATTGACGGCAAAAGGCATGGTTATTTTATACTGCAGGCCCAATTCCGGCCCGGTGTCATCGGTATGATAAGGCGCCTGCTATCGGGTAAAAAGCTTACCCTGCTGAGTGGCGACCAATCGGCCGACAAAACAGCTTTGCAGCAAATAGTAGGGCAGGATGTAGATGTGAGGCTTGCGCAGTCACCTGTTGCCAAAAAGCATTTTATTGCCAGCCAAACCAGTGCAGGAGAAAAAGTATGTATGGTGGGTGATGGATTGAATGATGCAGGTGCGCTGCAGGAAGCTTTTGTTGGCATAGCCGTTACCGATAATGTCAATAATTTTTCGCCGGCAAGCGATGTGATTTTTGATGCCGGCAGGCTTAGAATGTTTGCCCGGATTATCACTTTTGTCCACAGTGGCAAGCAGGTTATCAAGTTATCTTTTGGCTTAAGTATTCTTTATAATATATTAGGACTTTGGTTTGCAGCTAATGGTTTGCTTTCGCCTTTGGTGGCGGCAATACTAATGCCTGCAAGCAGCATAAGCATAATAGTGGTAACCTGGCTTGGGGTATGGATACTGAGTAAAAGAATGCTTTCAAAATAATTGTGTTTAGGTTTTAATCAGCCTTGACTGGGTGGTTTGCTCTTAAAAGTATGATGTATATCATATTTAGGGATGAGATGCATCACCTGTCACTAGTGTGCATGAAAATAGTTTTACCGCTTCACAAATAGCCTATGTCTGTAATCATTTTGCTTTTGTTGGCAAGTATTGTAGTAGCCGGCGGCTTTCTGCTGGCTTTTATCTGGAGTGTAAAATCCGGACAAATGGAAGACGACTTTGGTGCTTCACATAGAATGCTATGGGATGAACCGCCAACCGGGCAATAAAATCATGCTAAGAAAATATCTAACCGTTTTACAAACAACCATACGTTTATGTCTGAGCAACTTGAAAAGTTTTACTACGATAACAAAATCGTAAAGGCTTTTGCCTATGCCACTATTTTTTGGGGCGTGGTCGGCATGCTGGTGGGCCTGCTGATTGCCTTTCAACTGGCATTTCCCATTTTCAATTTTGATTTTGCACCTACCACTTTTGGCAGGGCCAGGCCTGTGCATACTAATGCAGTAATATTTGCTTTTGTGGGCAATGGTATTTTTATGGGGGTGTACTATAGCCTGCAGCGGCTTTGTAAAACCCGCATGTTCAGCGACCGGTTAGGCTGGATTCATTTCTGGGGATGGCAAACCATTATTGTAGCGGCAGCCGTTACACTTTTGGCAGGTTATACCACCGGCAAAGAATATGCCGAACTGGAGTGGCCTATTGATATTGCTATCACTTTAATATGGGTTGTTTTAGGCATCAATCTGTTTGGCACTATTTTAAAGCGTCGCGAAAGACATTTATATGTTGCTATTTGGTTTTTTATTGGAACATGGGTTACTGTAGCCATGCTGCACATCGTTAATTCATTTGAAATGCCGGTGCATTTTATGAAAAGCTACAGCTGGTATGCCGGTGTGCAGGATGCACTTGTGCAATGGTGGTATGGTCATAACGCGGTAGCGTTTTTTCTAACCACGCCATACCTGGGCTTGATGTATTATTTTATTCCCAAAGCGGCCAACAGACCCGTGTACAGCTATCGCTGGAGTATCATTCACTTTTGGGCCCTCATATTTATTTATATATGGGCAGGGCCGCACCATTTATTGTATACCTCATTGCCCGATTGGGCGCAATCGCTGGGAACGGTATTTAGCATTATGCTTATTCTTCCATCATGGGGAGGTATGCTTAACGGATTGATGACGCTGCGAGGTGCATGGGATAAGGTTCGTGAAGATCCTATTTTGAAATTTTTTGTGGTAGCGCTTACCTGCTATGGCATGAGCACATTCGAAGGCCCCATGCTAAGTTTGAAAAATGTAAATGCTATTTCTCACTTTACCGATTGGACCATTGCACACGTGCATGTTGGTGCTTTGGGCTGGAATGGGTTCTTAACTTTTGGTGCGATTTACTGGCTTATTCCGCGCATTTTCCAAACTACTTTGTACAGCAAGAAAATGGCAGCTAATCATTTTTGGATTGGCACCCTTGGTATCATTTTATACGCAGTTCCCCTTTATTGGGCAGGATTTACCCAAGCCCTTATGTGGAAGGAGTTTACAGCTGATGGCACTCTGAAGTATCAGTTTCTGCAAACCGTTACCAACATACTCCCCATGTACACACTTCGTGGGGTGGGCGGCTTGCTATACTTCGTTGGTGTTATAATGATGGTATATAATATTTGGAAAACGGTGGCCTCAGGCAAACTTTTGGTAAACGAAGCTGCCGAAGCACCCGCCTTAGCCAAAGTATTTGTACCAACAGCAGGCAATTCACATTGGCATAGCTGGATTGAGCGCCGGCCAATTCAAATGCTGGTATTTAGCCTTATTGTAGTAGCTATTGGCGGCGCAATTGAGTTGATTCCTACATTCCTCATTAAGAGTAATATTCCAACCATAGCAGCAGTAAAACCTTACACGCCGTTGGAGTTGGAAGGACGTGATATTTATATACGAGAGGGTTGCTATACCTGTCACTCCCAAATGGTAAGGCCATTTCGTGACGAAGTGGCCCGCTATGGTGATTACAGTAAGGCAGGAGAGTTTGTTTACGATCATCCATTCCAATGGGGTAGCAAACGCACCGGGCCCGATCTGCATCGTCTTGGTGGCAAATACCCCGATAGCTGGCATTACAATCACATGTTGCAACCTACACTTATGAGTCCGGGCAGCATCATGCCTAATTACCCATGGTTACTCGACGATGATATTGATACTGATATCATTCCTGCCAAAATACGAGCCATGCAAAAACTTGGCGTACCGTACCCGGAAGGTTACGATCAAAAAGCAAACGATGACTTACTGAAACAAGCAGGTGAAATTGCCGCAAGGTTGGAGAAGGATAAAATTAAGACAGCGCCTAACAAAGAGATAATTGCCATGATTGCCTATTTACAGCGCTTGGGCACAGATATAAAAGCTAAACCTGCCAATGCAGCTGCAAAAGCAGATGTAAACGCAGTAACGCAACAACCTTAAAATATCATCCTTATGAAATTTATCAACTACCTCGAAAGCATAACCGGAGTCGGCATATTTCCGATGATTTCATTATTTATTTTTCTGGTATTCTTTTTAATGGTGGCTGTGTATGTATATGCTACACCCAAATCTGTAATGCAGGAGAAGGGAAACCTGCCCATTAACTAACCTACTTTGTAATTTCCAATATGAAAAATAACAATCAAAAAAATAGTATGCGTTGGGCCGGCAAGGTAAGCGTTGCAACCGTATTGTTTTTTACCATGCTCTTGCCTGTGCAATCCTTTGCGGCGCCCAAAGTTCAGGATGCTATGAGTAATCCACTGGCTCAGGTATTGGTAGCCATTGCCTTTTTACTGCTTTTATGCATTGCGCTGTTAGGCTACGTGCTTAATGGTGCCGCTGAAGTGTATCGGCAAAAACTTAAAAATCAATCTTCCGGTGGGCAGGTTATGCCATCAGTAATTGCGGTGGTATTACTTCTGTTGCTGGGTGGAAATGCAGTTGCTCAAGAGGCAGCAACACCACCTGCAGTGGCAGAAACCATTAGCGGATTAAGCTATACCGCTTTCTATCTCCTGGTAGGTGTTATTGTATTTGAAATATTGGTCATAATGGCCATGGTAATACAATTGCGATACCTCGCAGGTATTGGTAGTGCTGCAAAGGAAAAAGTGATGGCCGTTGAAACGGCTGTGGTAAAGAAACCTAAAGCAAATTGGTGGTGGCGTATTAATAATGCGGTAAGCCTTGAGAGAGAAAAAGAGATTGATCTTAGCCATGATTATGACGGCATAAGCGAACTGGACAATAAGGTTCCACCATGGTGGCTGTTGGCATTTGGCATGTCTGTTTTGTTTGGTGTTGTTTATCTCTATCGCTACCATGTAGTACATAGTGCGCCCTTGCAAATTGAGGAGTTGGAGCTTGCACTAAAAAAGGGTGAAGAACAGCGCACCGCTTATCTCGCCCAATCGGCGGGCAACGTGGATGAGACTTCCGTAACCCTGATGGATGGCGCGGCTATCGCAGCAGGCAAATCAATATACGATGCCAACTGTGTGGCTTGCCACGGCTCTGCCGGTGAAGGCAACGCCGTAGGGCCAAATCTTACCGATAAATATTGGCTGCACGGTGGCGACATCAAAGATATTTTCAAGACAGTAAAATATGGCTGGCCGGAAAAAGGTATGCAAAGCTGGAAGGAGACGCTATCTCCGGTAAAGATTGCACAAGTGAGTAATTATGTTTTATCGTTAGTAGGAACAAACCCTGCCAATGCAAAAGAACCACAGGGCGAATTGTTTGAAGCAAAGGCAGATGCTCCCGCAATTGACTCAGCTGCCGCTGGAAAATAGCAGAATCGTACACCATGTAGAAGAAAGGATAATTTGTGAGTACAGGAGAACAGAACAACGATGTTTCATTTCGCGACAGAATACCTACGGTAAATGCGAAAGGTGGTAGAAACTGGATTTATGCGCTAAAGCCTTCGGGTAAGTGGTTCAAATGGCGAAGCTGGCTTAGCTATGCCTATCTGATACTATTTTTTGCGGGACCATTCATACGCATTAATGGCAATCCTGCATTGCTGCTTAATGTAGTGGAAGGAAAATTTTCTATCCTCGGTATTTTGTTTTGGCCGCAGGACTTTTTCATTTTTGGCGTTGGCATGGTAACGATGGTAATTTTTGTTTACCTCTTTACCATGATTTATGGCCGCTTGTTTTGCGGTTGGATATGTCCGCAAACAATTTTTATGGAAATGGTATTCCGTAAAATTGAATGGGCGATAGAAGGCAATCCGAGCCGTCAAAAAGCTTTGAACAGGGGGCCATGGAATACGGAAAAAATCTTGAAGAAAACGTTCAAGCATATTCTTTTCTTCGCTTTGTCCTTATTAATTGCCCATACTTTTTTGGCGTACATCATTGGTATTGATGCGTTGCGGCAAATTGTAACGGAGCCTGTCTCGCAACATGTTGGTGGCTTTGTGGCCTTGATGGCTTTTACCGCAGTGTTTTATGCAGTATATGCGTTTGTCAGGGAAATTGTTTGCACAGTGGTTTGCCCTTACGGCCGTTTGCAGGGTGTGTTGCTGGATAGAAACAGTGTAATAGTTGCGTATGATTATAATCGTGGAGAACCCAGAACCAAGGGCAAAAGAGCCGATATAGCGGCTGCCGGTGATTGTATTGATTGCTTACAATGCGTAAATGTTTGCCCTACCGGCATTGATATACGGAATGGCACGCAGCTGGAATGTATTAATTGCACTGCCTGCATTGACGCCTGTAATACTATTATGGATAAGGTGGGCAGGCCGCAGGGACTTATCCGGTATGCCTCAGAAAATAACATTGCCAGTAAGCAACGCTTTAGCTTTACTACCCGAATGAAGGCCTATTCGGCTGTATTGTTGTTACTAATATCCGCCATGAGTTTTATGCTTATAACCCGCGATGATGTTGATGCAACGCTTATGCGGGCAAAAGGACAATTGTATCAGGAGGTTGGATCGGACAGCCTTAGCAATTTATACACCATGACCTTGCTTAATAAGACTAATTTGCAAAAAGAAATTTCCCTGGAAGTATTGGATCATGATGGAACAATTAGATTGGTGAGCAAGGACAAACTACTAGTGATGCCCGAGGCACAGCTCGAGGTTACACTGTTTATAGTAATTCCAAAATCGCAGATTACAAATCGCAGTACTGCAATAAGATTGGGTGTAAATGAGAACGGCAAAAGAATTGATGTTTTGAAAACTAATTTTTTGGGGTACACGGAATAAATGTGATTTATGCATATCAAATGGAATTGGGGCACAAAAATATTTCTAGCTTATACCGTGTTTGTAGGCGGTATGTTGTTTTTGGTATACCTGTGTACCCAGCAACACTTCGACCTTGTGCGCAGCGATTACTACGAAGCTGAGATTGCTTATCAGAAGCAAATGACAAGCAGCGAAAATACTTTGGCGCTTGGTGCGTTGCCAACTATTGTGGATGATGGTGAAACTATAGCCATAAAACTGCCCGCCGGCATGGCAATAAGCAACGGTGAAGCCTTTTTTTATAAACCCGACAATGCGGATTTGGATAAGCGTTTTGCCATGGATGCCAACGGTGTTTCCGTGTCAAAATCGGCATTGGGGCGAGGTGCCTATACCGTAAAAATTACCTGGTATAGCAACGGAAAAGAATTTTACCATGAGGAAAAAGTTTTTGTAAATTAAATCCCGATTTGGAAACTGCATTTTATATAGGAGCATTATTAACCGGCCTTGCGGGAAGCGTGCATTGCGTGGGTATGTGTGGTCCGTTGGCCTTAGCCGTGCATGGCATGCATGGCCGCAGTTTTTCTTCTCTCTTCTTTTATTTTTTTGGCAAGACGCTAACCTATGCTGTGCTTGGTGCAATTGCTGGTGTAATGGGTAGTGGCATTGCAGCAGTCGGATTTTCGCAAGGCCTGAGTATCGCCACCGGTATAGCGTTGTTGCTGGTAGCTTTTAATCAAATATTCAGACCGGTTTGGTGGCATCAGAATACAATTGCCGTCAGTGTTCAAAATCAGTTATCGAAGCTAACAGGATGGGTGTTGGCCAAAGGAGGAAGATGGAGTGGCGTAATGATGGGCATGCTTAATGGTTTATTGCCATGCGGCCTGGTGTATTTGGGAATGATTGGCAGCGCGGCAACCGGAAACGTTTTGCATGGAGCCTTGTATATGACACTGATGGGTGCGGGCACCATACCTGCCATGCTGATTTTTGTAGGCGGTATCTTTGCCGCTGGCAGGGCAACACAATTGAAACTCCAAAAGCTTTTGCCATACGCGATTGCTTTGGTAGGTGTATTGCTTGTATTGCGTGGGGCAGGAATGGGTATTCCCTTTATAAGTCCCGCGCTTGCCAATGAAGCTGCAAATGCAAATGCAGTGGGTTGTCATTAGGCTATGCATCCATAATAATTATCTGCTAAAAACTACGGTGTTTCGCTACCCAATCTTGAATGTAAGTTGCTATCTCGGTTGTCTTTGTACCGGGAGCAAACAGATGACCAACACCAAGATCAGTTAGGGTTTGCATATCATCGCCGGGTATTATACCTCCGCCGGTAAGTAATACATCATCCATTTTTTTTTCTTTCATTAGCGCAAGCATTCTGGGGAACACCGTCATGTGAGCACCACTTAATATACTTATGCCAATAGCATCTACATCTTCCTGCAAGGCAGCATTTACAACCATTTCAGGCGTTTGTCTCAAGCCGGTATAAATAACTTCCATACCCGCATCGCGCAGGGCGGTGGCTATTACTTTTGCACCACGATCGTGTCCGTCGAGGCCAACTTTAGCCACTAATACACGTATAGGTCTGTTCATTGCTTACCTTAGATGATTACCGCAAAGGTAGGGCGGCATCATTGTTTAATAGTATGATAATAAGCACTTATGCAATACAGGCAGTTTGGTTCAACAGATCTCAGGGTAAGTGAAATTGGTTTTGGTGCATGGGCTATTGGTGGGCCCGCTAACGTAGGTG
>JAHEMO010000316.1 GCA_024643625.1 Chitinophagaceae bacterium | reverse complement strand
ATGCGTAGCGATGAATGATGCGTCGCGGTAAATCCATGATATCGTTGTAACCCCAATGATAGTGCAGGGCCAAAAGATGAACATCAGCCAGGAGATGTTGCTGCTCCTGTATTACGCGGGTGAGCAGGAATTGCTGCATGTCAAACATCACATCGTTTTGAGTCCCGCATTCCACACAAACGGCGGTAAGTGTCGTTTGTAACATCGGCGCTATACTGGCCATCTTTTCCTGCACCAGCAGGCTGTGTTCTGTAGTCAGATTTTTACCTACGCAACGCTGTAGCAATCTGTCCACCATTTGTGGCGGATCTTGCAACGCATACAACTCATCATCGCCGGTGGGCAATGTAAAAACGGCAATGTTTTCGAGCTCGTAGTTGCCGTTATGCTGCGCATTTTTTTGAACTGCTTTGCCTTCGAGAAGCGATGGCAGTGAAAAATCAATATCAAATTTTTCATTGCAATGCCGACAGGTAATAGTGCTCGCTACTTTCGGTCCGAATTCCTGCTGATACAAATGCGCCAGTAATCTGTCGCGGTCGGCACTCACCAGGTGCTTTATACCAACGGGCTCCTCTTCCGCAACATTTTCCACAAGGCCTTGCAGCAAAGCTATCGCTGCCTGCGTACCCGTATGGGTAACCAGCATGTAATGGCGGCCGCTTATGGGTTTGAGCCAAACGCCGGCAACCTTCGGTGTTAAGAAAACAGGAACGAACTGCATAGCTTAAGACTGGGTTGGTTCAGCTACGTCTGCATCACGCTCCCAGCCTTCGTTTTGGATCACCATTTGCTCAATAGCTACCGCGTTGGCATTGGCATCAAGGTCGGGTAGCGCCTGGTACGTGCTTACCCAACAGCGATACACTTTATATGCTTTTGCCACTGTGCCTTGCTCATTCAGCAGTTCTATGATGAGGTCCTTACGAAAATCTTTTAGCGAAATGGATGCGTCGCCTTCTACGTTCCAAACTTTTTTCGCCCAATTTTCAAACTCCGGATCGTGGGTAACGCCACGCTCCAACGTAATAGGTTCAAACTTCCATGTACTCGGCGTTACGCGTACCGTGCTGGGGTCGCCACCTTCGCGATGCGACACCGGTTCGGTGCTTTGCTTTAAAGCAGAAATTTTGCTAACACCCGCTACGTATCGTCCGTCCCACTTTATGCGAAACTTAAAGTTTTTATAGGGGTCGAACCGATAGGCATTTACTACAAACTGTGCCATGCGATATACTATTTATTGGTTGAAAGAATTTATACCTGAATCTGTCCGGTCATTTGTTGCAGATAAAGCACCACAAACTCAGCAGGCTTAAGTGGTGCAAAGCCCACCCAAATATTTACCATGCCAAGATTAATATCATTTTGTGTGGTGGTTTCGCTATCGCATTTTACAAAATAGGCTTCCTGCTTGGTGCGGCCCTGGAAAGCACCCTGCCGGAAAAGGTTATGCATAAATGCGCCAACGTTTAATCTGATCTGTGCCCAAAGCGGCTCATCGTTGGGTTCAAAAACCACCCATTTCAAACCGCGGTACAAACTTTCTTCAATAAACAAAGCTGTACGACGGATTGGAATGTATTTGTATTCGCTACCAAAATCGTCATCCCCGGCAAGCGTTCGTGCGCCCCAGTTGACAATACCATTCGGGAAGATGCGGATAACATTGATGCCCCGGGGATTCATTACCCCGTTTTCCTGATCGGTGAATTTGAACTGCAATCCATTGACACCGCGCAAATCAGCTTCGGTGCCCGCCGGTGCCTTCCATACGCCGCGGCTGCCATCAATACGGGCCATAAGCCCTGCAACGGCGCCACTTGGCCCAAGGTTCACGTCCACGCCATTTTCATTTACCACCAGACGCGGGAAGAAAACTGCGCTATGATCCGTAACCACGCCTGTGCGAAGTGAATTGACGCCAGTTACATTGTTAGTTGCTTCCTGCGCCGTGGTCCAGGCAGCGGGAGGATCCATCAACAAAAATGCCCTGCGTTTTTGGCAAAAAATACTGGCTTCATCCCAAAGTGTTTCCACTGCCGGGCTGCTCACACTGCGGGCGAGTACCAGCAGGTTAAACAGGTCAAGCTCCTTGTCTATAACGGTGTAGGCATTATCATAATCCCCGCTCACCAAAGGTGTGGTGCCTTCACCACCTCCAGCCAGGGGAGTTTCAGCTACAGTAATGGGGCGGTCATTATTGGCGGGAGTTGCTGCGACTAATTCTGCCCATGGATGATTAACCATGGTGGGCGCATACCTGCTGTTGGCAGGATTCATGCTCAGGTTGTTGAATTGTGCATCGTCAACCAAATTATTCCCACCACTGCCATTGGGCACTTTACGGTATAGCCTGATGTTGAATAAGCCCGCATCTGTAGCATGATGGGTGACAATGAAATTGACCTGGTCGCCAAGCGCACCTGCATTTTTGGCCCTGATGATGAGCGTGTCGTCGCCACCGGCATCATCAACGGTTACTGAAGATTTAACCCCGCCATTGCCAATGCGCAGCACATAGCAGCGCGAACCGCCATTCAGAAAAAACAGCCGTACGGCACGGGCCAGATCGCCAAAAGCTGTTGAGGCTGTAAAAGCCCTTACATAGTCGGTATAGCTCGTGCAGAGCACCGGCATATTTACGGGGCCCCACTCCGTGCGACCAATGAATACGGTAATAGATGTACTTACGCCCGCAATGGTGCGCACACCACTGGGCACTTCCTGGACATATACACCAGGATAAGATGGTTGAACCGGCATAGTGTAGTTTTAAAAATGTTGAATGGATTATACTTAACGCAATAGGAAAAACATGCTGGATGATGGCATTCGCAAAACCGAGAAACATCATCTGGTAGTATGGCTTCGCCAATGGCAGTCACAGACTGCGGGCAAAAACGAGTAACAATACCGTGAAAGCTTAGCAGGTTTGGATATAACTGCTTTCTACTTCCACACTTGCAAAACGGCCAAGACTGGCAATCTGAACTTGCAGCTTATGCGCGCCGTTTTGTTGCAGTACCAATCCCTGCAGGCCGGCAAGCGGACCGGCTACAATATTCACTTTATCCCCTGCCCTTGCCTGGCCATTTTCAAGTTTTATATTGCTACCATAGGAACAAAGTAGCCGGATATCATCTATCTCCCGCTGGCTGGCGGTAGCAAGTTTTCCATCAAAGCGTAAAAAGCGAAAAGCACTGGTAGTATTGAACAATATATCCCTTCCGGCTTCGGTAGAATATAGGAACAGATAAGGCTTTAGAATAGGAACATCAACCCACTTTTTGCGATCGCTCCAGTAATGCAGTTGGCGTTGTACGGGCAGATAATATTCCAGATTCAACTTATGGAGCAATGCTGAAACCCTTTTGTGCGTCAGCGATTTGGCAACCAAAACATACCATTGAGGTAAAGTGCGATTCAGCAAGGACATGAGCGTAGTGTACAGAGGTGAGTAAAAGACAAGTTCACCAAACTGCAATCCTCAGCAGAGCCTACCCACAACAACTAAACGATTCGACCTTAATCGAAATACTACGGGCTAGTCCAAACTGTAATTGAAATTCGACGAATCGTCAAGTTGTAAAATGACTTTTAAAAAACCAAGCGATTCTCTATAAATTTTTTAAATAAATCATATCCAATCAGTATTTCATTTTTAAGCCAATGGCTGGCCGA
>JAHEMO010000315.1 GCA_024643625.1 Chitinophagaceae bacterium | reverse complement strand
TTTGGCTGGCCTTTAGCATCGCCTGCGCATTGCTTACACGCAGATTAGCGGCGAATGCAGCGTTCTTTTCCTGATGGATATCCCAATCGTCAAACAAAAGCGCCTTGCCGCTGCCGATATAGACATCAGTAACAGCATCTCTATCATTGAGGGTGAGTACCATATATCTTCCCGTAAAGCGAAGTTTCATTTTTGCATCTTCAAATACTTCATCATCGTTGTCTTGCACAACAATTATTTGGCGCAATTTTTTTCCGCCAACTTCACTATGCACTACCAAACCTTTAGACACTCCATTTGACCGTAGCTGTTCTACTTGTTTTACCGAACCACTGTTTTTTTTGCCTTCTGAAGCTTCAAACACTACCATAAATGGATTAGTCCACGCCTCTCCATCTTGCCTTACAACAAGTGTAGGCGTGGGCAGTTTGGCATAAACTTTGGCATTTTCTGTACTCGGCGGTGCCATTGCTGTAGTATAAGAACGCCCGGCATTTCCTGGTAGCCACATGTGCATATATACAGGTTTGGATTGCAAAGCATTGGCTGAAAACAAAACCTGCACATCATCAGCATAATTTTCAGCGGTACGCAGCTCTTTGAAAAATTGCCAGCCGGGATTGCGGAACAAATTATTTTTTTTCCAGGGCTTGGGTGTAGCATCTGTAAAACGTAATTCATCCTCCTGTAGCTTGAAACCCTTACCAGCACTAACATCCAGCGATTCGCCAATATTGTGATAGATATAATCGTGGTATTGATTGGGCAACGAGGATTTCGATTTAAAAATATCAACGTAGTAACCGGTAGTTCCAGATGTTCGCACAATACCCATAGTTCTCAACTGAGTGGCTTCGGCCTTATCGCCACCATCGTCCACAAAACTTGCACTCACAAAGGAATGATTTTGTGAAACCGGCGCATCAAAGGCTTTAGGTTCCAAAGCTTCCTGTTGCACTTTATTAATACCAATATTTACCCAGCCGCCTTCGCCCTGCGATGATCCATTTACCACTACTGTGTTATGGCTTGCAAATAACCGGTAGTAATTTTCATGAATATCTGTTGTATATGCGCTGCGCCCCGACTTGTTGCCTAATACAAATCCCTTACCATACAATTCCATATTCATGCCTGATGCATGACCATGCACAAAGCCAGCGCCACCCACAAAAAACATCATACCATTTTTAGCTGTGTCGTTGGTAGCCACATTACGCTGCACCGTGACGCCGGCAAATGGCATAACATTGGTAACCGGCAGCGGCAAAGAGGCTGCATCGCCAACTACTTCCGGCACAAACCATAACAGCTTTACCGGTTCGGTATATACCTCGGCGCCGTATGATCTTTCTTCAATTTCACCACGCTTGTACCCTTCATACACTATACTATGTTTCAATAATGCAGCGAACTTCTGTGCAAGCGGCTTATCATTAATGGTATTGCCTAATGCATAGGCCATTTCATAAGCATTGTTATTTATACCAAAATGACGATGCGCATCACCATACAAAATGTTTTCATTGCCATTGGGATATTGCAGATAGTATCGCGCCGTTAGTGCGTTAGGAATGTGGGCATAATCGCTTCCGTCAATAACCGTGTTACCATAGCGACTAAGCCAGTTTAAAATATAGGTGAGGTACGATGTAGTAGCATCGGCATAATTGAGGCTTTCCGGCCAAAGGCCGCCATGCTCCTTAAAGAAAGCGCCAATCTTAGGCAATGCATCCTGATGCGCCACACTTTTCTGTGTTACGTAAGCTACATACTCACGGCTCAATTGTTCATCATCAAGGGCAAGGGCATTGCCCAACAAACTCATGCTTTCAAAAACAGGCCAATTGCAATTGACAATACCGTGCTGAACGGCTAAATCGCAATAGGTTCTGAATACTTTTTGCGCATCAGCATAAGCAAATGCTTCCATCTTTTCCGACACAGGATTATATACCTTGTTGCCTGCGCTGATATAACTATGCACAAAATCATACACAATTGGAATTTGCGCACCATACTCTCTTGCCTCACGCAAATGATTTTCCTGATCGAGCCAACCGCCATTGTTGGTGCCCTCGGCAGGTTTCACTTGCACCCAACTCGATACAATCATGTTCAGTACGCTTGCAGCATACTCCGCATAGACATCCTCTCTGGTGAGGTAATATAAAACACCGCAATCAACAGCCGTCAGCAACAAATGCAACGCCTTGCTATTCTTCGCCCGATCAGACACAGCAAGATCAGCTACAGGAGTAAAAGGTGGAATTTTGCCCGACGATGCATGCTGCCAGTTTAATGGAAACTGCTTTAAATAGGCTGTCTTGTTTTGCTGATATGCTTTGATGTCAGGCTGCACTCTTTCTGTAAATCCCTGATAGTATTGTTTAATCCATGCATGCTCTTCAATATTTTTGAGTATGCCCTCTCTATCCCCAGCCTTTACCCACATGCGGGGATGCTTACCAAATTGTGCTGAAAGTTCACTGCTGCTCCATGCACACAACAGCAAAACAACTAATACTTTATATCCTGCGCTTCTCATAATATTATTGATTTACCTGTAACATAAATTTTGCTTTCACCCCTTCCGCTGATGATGTACCAACCATGATTTCATATGCGCCCGCTTCTAATCCAAATTCATTATCCAACTTAGTAAAGGCAAGCATATCAGGGGTAATATCAAAGTATACAAGCTTCGTTTCACCTGCCTTTATAAGCACTTTCTGAAAACCTTTCAATTCCTTATCGGGCCGGGTGACGGAACCAATCTGGTCTTTGATATATAACTGCACAACTTCTTTACCATCCATAGACGATCTGTTAGTTATGGAAACACCTATAGTAATTTTTCCTCCTTCGGTTAATACACTATCAGACAGCAGTAACTTGCCGTAGTTAAAATGCGCATAGCTTAATCCATAGCCAAACGGATAGAGTGAACCGTTCTCCATAAACAGGTATCCCTTCTTGTAATTGATTTCCTTTTGGCTATAATGTATCGGCAGCTGCCCAATTGATCGCGGAACCGTGACAGGTAACTTGCCAGAGGGATTCACATCGCCAAAAATCACTTTTGCAATGGCTTCATTACCAAACTCGCTTAGATCCCAACCATCAATAATAGCATCAGCATACTTCGCTATGGCATTGATGGAGAGGGTACGTCGATGCATCAGTACAACCACTACAGGTTTGCCCATGGCTTTGATACTTTGTAGTAAAGCATCCTGACATCCGACAGGATCAATGGTAGCGCGATCTCCTAAGGCATTGTTGAAAAATCCTTCCTTGGCAGTAAACGCATCACCTCCCAAATACAGTATAACGGCGTCGGATTGGCGGGCAATACCGAGCAGCCGCTTTAGACCCGCAGCAGTGTCGGCATTCAACACAGGAACACTAGCGTCCCGATTGGTTAATTCAAACCCCTTTTCAGCAACAAACTTTACGCCGGCGCCTCCAATTTTTTCAAATGACTCCTGTGCATGCTCAGTTAGCGCAGGACCAATAATCGCAATAGTTTTACCGGCAAAAAACTTCTTTGCCAACGGTAACGTGGGTTCTCCATTGACTACATTATTTTTCAGCAGTATCAACGAGGCCTCATCCATCTGCCTGGCCAATACCCCGGAAGTTGCAGCATTATGTTGCACTTCAGCGTTTTCAACTTTCACCAATGGATCATCAAATAAGCCAAGTATAAATTTTGTA
>JAHEMO010000314.1 GCA_024643625.1 Chitinophagaceae bacterium | reverse complement strand
TGGTGGCGTACAAACCAATACCAGTATGAGTTTCAAAAGGATCAATAACCTCACCGGATGGGTTGTTTTTTTGATTGCCACCCTAACCTACGCGCTTACTGCCGAAAAAAATGGCAGCCTGTGGGATTGCGGCGAATTTGTAGCCAGTTGCTTTAAACTGCAAATACCTCACCCGCCGGGAGCACCCATGTTTGTGCTGCTGGGCAGGTTTTTTATTGTGCTGTTTGGCGATAACCCCGAAACGGCTGCCCGTGCCGTGAACATGATGAGCGCGCTGGCCAGTTCTTTCACTATTCTGTTCCTGTTTTGGACCATCACCCACTTTGCCCGCAAGCTTTTGCAGCCAGATACATCGCTTATCACCAGAAACCAAATCATTCAGGTAATGGGTGCCGGTGCAGTTGGGGCGCTGGCTTATACCTTCTCCGACTCGTTTTGGTATAGCGCGGTCGAGGGCGAGGTGTATGCCCTCTCCTCCTTCTTTACCGCCCTCGTATTTTGGGCCATGCTTAAATGGGAGCATCAGGTTGATGCCGATGCCCGCACCGAAGCCAAAGACGGCGGACACTTTAATGCCGATAAATGGATTGTGTTTATATTCTTCATGATGGGATTGAGCATTGGCGTTCACCTGCTAAACCTGCTTACCATTCCCGCCATAGTAATGATTTACTATTTTAAGCGCTACGAAGTAACCAAATGGGGCACTTTCTGGGCTTTTGTAATAGGCTGCCTCATTACCGGCGTTACCCAAAAAGCTGTAATTCAGTACACCATTAGCTGGGCGGGTAAATTCGATATCATCTTTGTAAACGACTTTTCGCTGCCCTTTTTCAGTGGATTTGCTTTCTTCTTCGCCTTGCTGGCGGTGCTGGTTTTTGTAGGCTTGCGCATTGCCAATAAGCGCAGCTGGTACTATTTGCGCCTTGGCTTATGGTGCTTTGCCTTTATGCTTATTGGCTACAGCAGCTACCTTACTACTATGATTCGCAGTTCGGCCAACCCCGGCGTGGACATGTACAATGTAGACAACCCCATGAGCCTGGTGGGCTATTTGGGCCGCGAACAGTATGGCGATTTCCCGCTGGTATACGGCCAGGTATTTACTGCGCAAAGCAATAATACCGAGCGGGTAGAGGGTGCCATGCGCTACCAGAAATCCGATGAGGAATATATTGAACTGGGACCCGATGTGAAAGAAGAATTTGCCCCAGCCGACAAAATGCTCTTCCCCCGCGTATGGGACCGCAGCAACGATCAAAACCATGCCGACTATTACGCTCAATATCTGGGAATAGGCAAGGGGGAAGATCCCAAATATGCAGACCCTGACACCGGCCCTTACGAGCGCCGGCCCAATTTTGCCGATAACCTCAAGTTCTTTATTGGCTACCAGAATTACTGGATGTACCTCCGCTATTTCCTCTGGAATTTTGCCGGCAAGCAAAACGACGTGCAGGGTATTTACCCCCAAAACGTGCGCGATGGCAACTGGAAAACCGGTATTGGTAACGTGGACAACCTGATGTATGGCGCGCAGGATAAACTTCCCGAAACCCTCAGGGAAAACAAAGCCAACAATGGCCTTTTTGCCTTGCCGCTCATGTTTGGCGTTATAGGATTGCTGTTTCAGTACTATCGCCACCGCCGCGATTTTATTGTCAATTTCCTGCTCTTCTTCTTTACCGGCTTCGCTATTGTGGTCTACCTCAATCAGGCAGGCAACCAACCGCGTGAGCGGGACTATGCCTATGTGGGCAGCTTTTATGCCTTTGCGGTGTGGATAGGCTTAGCCGTACCGGCCCTTATTCATTTGGCCGTAAGCGCCGATAAAAAACTCCTCCAAAAAATATTGGTAGGTGGCGCTGTCCTGTACGGTTTGCTTGGTATTTCGGGCATGATTGGTAGCGGCGATGGCAAAATATTTGCCGGCATTCTGGTGATGGGTCTGCTGTTGTCTATTATCACTTTTGTATTACCAACGCTCCTGCAAAGAATAAAACAGGTGAATGCCATCACCATGGCAGTCCTCGTGCTTTCGTTGGTAGCGGTACCGGGTTGGATGGCTAGTCAGGAGTGGGACGACCACGACAGAAGCAACAAAACCATGGGCCCTGATCTTGCCCGCGATTACCTGGAAAGTTGCGCCCCCAATGCTATTCTTTTCACTTTTGGCGATAACGATACCTATCCGCTATGGTATGCGCAGGAAGTGCAGGGCGTGCGCCGCGATATCCGTGTGATCAATTACAGTCTGCTGGGTATAGACTGGTATATCAATCAGATGCGCTATAAAGTAAACGACAGCGAACCCATTGATGTAATCTGGAGCGCGAAAGCCATAGAAGGCGATAAACTCAATTATGCCCTGTACGACAATCGCCGTGGCGGAGCGCCCTACAGCGATCTGTACACTATGCTAAAAGATTGGGTGGGCACCACTGATGTGACAAAAATGTACAGCAACGGTGGGGAAACAGTGCCGGTATTCCCAACCAATAGCTTCAGCCTTCCGGTAAATAAAGCCGCCGTGCTAAAAAATGGCACCGTAAATGCTGCCGACTCCGCCTCCATTGTAGACAGCGTGAAGTTTCAGATACAGCGCAATGTGCTGCTGAAAAACGACCTGGCGGTATTAGCTACCATAGCCGCTGCCAACTGGGAACGCCCCATTTATTTTACCAGCCCCGGCCTCGATTTGGGCTTCAATGGCTATCTGCGACGCGATGGCATGGCCTTCCGGTTGGTACCATTGTTCGACAACAATGTAAACACCGAAGGCGCTTATGCCGTTATGATGGATAAGTTCCGCTATGGCAATGCAGATAAGCAAGGTGTATATTTTGATGAGGAAAACCGCCGTCATCTGAATAATATCAGGCAGGCTTTTGCCGATGTAAGTATTGCACTGGCCACCAACGGCGAACGCGACAAAGCCAAAAACCTGCTGCAAAAAGTGGACAGCATGATGCTGCAGGACAATATGCCTTACGGCATGGTAAGCCGCTACCAAATGCATAATCAATACAGCCTGATGCTGGTAGAAGCTGCCCATCGCGCTGGTGATACGGCTTTGGCCACCAAAATTTCAACCGCTGTGCGCAAAGACCTGAATGAGCAAATGGCTTATTACAACAGCCTCTCCGTCAACAGGCAGGGCGTATTTGACTACGATAAGCAACGCGGCGAATACATGCTGCAGGCGCTGGATCAAATAGAGCGTATGTTTAGCACGCCGGCCGGAGAAGCCAACCGAATGCTGGTACCCGGCGATAGTGGAAGCGCTCCTGCCGACACGCAGCAGCCGTAACGGTATGGCCAACAACAAGTAAAACTATCGCCCGGACAGCCTGTTCGGGCGATAGTTTTTTTATTCTCCAACAATAGTGTGGTGGTAGTGTTACCTTAGTGTAAAAGCAACAATATGGGCGTATGGCGTCAAATAGCTGAGTATCTCTATATCCGGAAAAAAGATCCAAACAGACCGGATACCACCTGGGTGAAATACATGCATGGTATTAACCGCCTGTCGATATTGCTTTTCCTTTTTGCCATGATTGTCTTGATAATCAAGCTGCTACGACATTAATATGGCTTTAAGAGCTTATGTTAAAGCAGTCATAAGCAGCAGGTAAATGCAGTCGTTTTGGAAACTATGGTCGTCCCAAGCTTGTTGCCACTCTGGTTAAAGGTTAAAACCAGTATATCAATCATGAAGTATCTA
>JAHEMO010000073.1 GCA_024643625.1 Chitinophagaceae bacterium | reverse complement strand
GCTAATTACTATCCGCTGCACTTCGCTGGTACCCTCGTATATCTGTGTAATCTTGGCGTCGCGCATCATACGCTCCACATGAAATTCTTTCACATATCCATATCCGCCATGCACCTGCACGGCCTCTGTAGTTACCCACATGGCTGTTTCGCTGGCATACACTTTTGCCATGGCCGAACTTTGACCGTACTCAAGACCCTGATCTTTTTCCCAGGCTGCCTTGAGGCATAACAAGCGGGCTGCTTCAATACGGGTTGCCATATCGGCAAGCTTAAACTGAATAGCCTGGTGATGCATAATTTCCTTGCCAAAAGCCTTACGTTCTTTAGCATAGTTTACCGCAAGCTCGTAGGCCCCGCTAGCGATGCCAAGTGCTTGTGCGGCAATGCCAATTCTACCGCCATCAAGGGTTTTCATGGCAAATTTGAAACCAAATCCATCATCCCCTATGCGGTTTTCTTTAGGCACTATTACGTCCTGAAAGCTTATACTATGCGTATCGCTTGCACGAATGCCCATTTTATTTTCTTTGGCTCCCACCGTTACGCCGGGCCAGCTTTTCTCCACAATAAAAGCATTGATACCACGACTGCCCTTAGCGGCATCAGTCTGGGCAATTACGAGGTATACACTTGCGCTATTGCCGTTGGTAATCCAGTTTTTTATGCCATTCAATACATAATGGTCGCCCATATCAATAGCCGTCGTTCGCTGGCTCGTAGCATCGCTGCCGGCTTCGGGTTCGCTAAGCAGGAAGGCGCCCAGGAATAATTCTCCATTCTTCTTGCCCTGTGCAATGGGCGTAAGATATTTTTCCTTTTGCTCATCTGTACCAAACTCCTGCAGGCCGTAGCACACCAAACTATTGTTTACACTCATGCAAACACTGGTGCTGGCGTCTATCTTGCTTATTTCTTCCATGGCAAGCACGTAGCTCATGGTGTCCATGCCACTGCCGCCCCATCGGGGATCTATCATCATTCCCATAAAACCCAGATCGGCTAACTTCTCAATTTGGTCTTTAGGGAATTTTTGTAGTTCGTCGCGTTCAATAACTCCCGGCAGACATTCCTGTCTGGCAAAATCGCGGGCTGCCTGCCTTACGGCCTGTTGTTCTTCTGTCAAGTGAAAAATCATATCGCTCAATCATTTATTTTTCGCCGGCAAAAGTAGGGATACCCGCGGCTGCTATAGTGCTAAAATGCCAGCGAATTACATTAAAACAACTCTGATATATGGATCTGAATCTGGGGAGAACGAATTTTGGCGATCCGGCTAATACCGGAAAATCGCTGACAAGGGAAGAAGCTTTTAACTTGTTTAACGATTGGGTAAAGAATCCTCGTTTACAGCTGCATATGCTGCAAATTGCGCATCTCATGCAATGCTGGGCCAGAGAAAAGTTGAATTTGCCGGAAAATGAACAATGGCAATGGGAAATGGCTGGCTTGTTACACGATGCAGACTGGGATCAATGGCCTGAGCAACATTGTGCCAAAATTATTCATTGGCTGGAGGAAAAAGCGATTGATCCAGCTATTATCAGAGCGATTGCAAGCCATGGGCCGGCTCATTTTGGCGTGGAGCCGGTAACGGAAATGGATAAAATGTTATACGCATTTGATGAACTGAGCGGACTTACGCATGCATACGCGCTTATGCGTCCGGGTGGCTACGAAGGCATGGATGTAAAAGGTGTAAAAAAGCGCCTGAAAGAAAAAGGGTTTGCAGCCGGTGTAAACCGCGATGATATTGCAGATGCATGCCTTCGTGCATCGCTTGACATTGATGAGTTAATTGCATTTATTATTCCACGACAAGCCACTATATCTTTACCTGTTGCATAACTAACAAACCAACAGTTGCGCATTGTCGGTAAAGCACTGCCGTATATACATTCGCGCCTTGCTTGTGAAATAATAATGGTTTCGATTAAATGGGTACCGATTTATGGTCCTGCAAATAATTTTACATCATGCCAGCGAGCTTTGCATCATTAGACGATAAGTATTGGAGCGAACGATATCAAACACGGCAAACCGGATGGGATATTGGTCAGCCATCTACACCCTTACAAGCGTATATTGATCAGTTGGAAGATAAAAATATAGCCATACTGATACCGGGCTGTGGAAACGCATATGAAGCGCAATATTTGCTAAAAAAGGGATTTACAGATATAACGCTGGTCGATATTTCAAGTGCTATTGTAAGTGAATTACAAGAGGTTTTTAGGGACCAACCTATTAAGATATTACACAAAGATTTCTTTGCTCATACGGGACAATACGATCTTATAATGGAGCAAACATTTTTTTGTGCATTAGTACCTTCCTTAAGGCAGGCCTACGCCAATCAAATGTGCCAACTACTAAAGCCTGGCGGCAAACTGGTAGGCGTGCTTTTTGACCGCCCATTTGAAGGCGGCCCACCCTTTGGAGGCTCTGCAGCTGAATATCTTTCGCTTTTCCAACCCCTTTTTTCAAAAGCGTTTATCGCCCCATGCCATAATAGCATTGCACCAAGGGCTGATGCTGAAGTTTGGATCAATTTATCGCATTGACACCCAAAAATCGGGAAGGGATTTTTGCTATGACAGCACAAAACTTTATTTTCCCCGCAACAACCGCTGAATAAAAGACACATCATGCTATATCTGGAGGTTATCAAGATCCTCAAATATTTTTTTGCAGGAACGGCCATTATACTGATGGTCTACCGATGGCTTCGCATTATTGGCTTTAATAATAGCGGCGAAGAGCCAGTTCCCTTTCGTATTTTTTCGTATTACAACACCTTTGAGGTGGATGGAACCGATGTGCCTCCAAGGCGCCACTTTATGCGTAAAATGAATGGCGTTCTTAGTTTTACTATAGTTTGCATAGCACTAGCTGTTATGGCGCAGGTTCTTCCTCGCATTTTAGGCTTTTTTGGCCTGTAAAATTTACCGATTTCCGCCCCCCGCAATTCAAAAGAATACAGGCAACTTGGGTTGATGCACCCATATTTGCAGGCTAATCCATTGTTTACCTCACACAATACTTATGGCAAAAACTACGCAGGCCGATAAATATCAACTGAAGCAGCTAGCCGAAAATTTGCAACAAATCTATGCAGGTGGCGGCGCCAAAGCCATAGCCAAACAGCGGGAACGCAATAAGCTGACGGCCCGCGAAAGAGTAGTGCTGCTGTTAGATAAAGATGCTCCATCCATGGAGATTGGCGCATTTGCCGGTTGGGATATGTACGCCGAAGAGGGTGGATGTCCTGCGGGAGGAACTGTGGGGGTTGTAGGTTATGTGTCTGGACGGCAATGTATGATTGTGGCAAATGATCAGACCGTAAAAGCCGGAGCATGGTTTCCCATTACCGGCAAAAAAAATCTTCGCCTGCAGGAAATTGCCATGGAGAATAATTTACCGGTAATTTATCTGGTAGATAGCGCAGGTGTTTTTTTGCCGATGCAGGATGAAATATTTCCTGATAAGGAACATTTTGGCCGCATATTTCGAAACAATGCACGAATGAGTGCCATGGGCATCACTCAAATTGCGGCTGTATTTGGCCCATGCGTAGCAGGTGGTGCCTACCTGCCTATTATGAGCGATGAAACCTTGATGGTGAAAGGCAACGGTAGTATTTTTTTAGCCGGACCCTATCTCGTAAAAGCCGCCATTGGTGAAGAGGTAGATGCAGAAACCCTGGGTGGATCGCACACACATAATGCCATTAGTGGCATTGCCGACTATGAATGTGAGGATGAAGCCGATTGCATAAACCACATCAAGAGATTAGTGGCAAGATTGCCCGAGCAGAATCGTCATTTGTCCAGAAGTGAGCCGAAAGCCACTGAATTTGAAACAGAACAATTGGCGCATATTCCAGGACCTGCCGATGCAAGGCCTTACGATATGATGCAAGTAATAAAGCATATAGCTGATGCCGACAGCATTGATGAATACAAAACCGACTATGGCAAAACCATACTTACCTGCTATGCCCGTATTGATGGCTGGGAAGCCGGCATTGTAGCCAATCAGCGATTGGTAGTAAAAAATGGAAAAGGCGAAATGCAATTGGGTGGCGTGATTTATAATGACAGCGCCGACAAAGCCGCACGCTTTATTTTAAACTGCAACCAAAAGAAAATACCGCTGGTTTTTCTGCAGGATGTTACCGGCTTTATGGTAGGTAGCCGAAGCGAACATGCAGGCATAATAAAGGATGGAGCAAAACTGGTGAATGCTGTGGCCAATAGCGTGGTTCCAAAAATTACTGTCATCATTGGCAATAGTTATGGCGCAGGTAATTATGCCATGTGTGGAAAGGCCTATGACCCAAGGTTTATTTTTGCATGGCCATCAGCCAAAATAGCTGTTATGGGTGGCGAACAAGCTGCCAAAACACTTTTGCAAATTCAGGTGAGCAGTATGAAGGCATCTGGCAAATCCATTACACAACAGGAAGAAGATGAATTGCTGCACACCATAAAAAGCCGATACGATAGTCAAACCACGCCATGGTATGCTGCTGCAAGGCTTTGGGTAGATGGTATTATTCAACCAGCGGAAACCCGTGCTATTATTGCCCAATCGCTGGCAGCCGCGGCACATGCTACGGTTGACAATCCATTACAAACCGGCGTATTTCAGGTATAGACGAATAAGCATGAGTGTAAAACCCGATGTAATAATGTATACCGATGGATCCAGTCGCGGTAACCCCGGACCCGGAGGGTATGGTGTTATACTTATGGCCGGAGAGCATCGCAAAGAAATGTCGAAGGGCTTTAGAAAAACAACCAATAACCGCATGGAGTTGCTGGCAGTTATTGCGGGCCTGCAGGGCTTACGCAAACCGGGCTTATCAGTACTCATCTACAGCGACAGCAAGTATGTAGTAGACGCTGTAGAAAAAGGCTGGTTGAAAAATTGGATAGCTACCGACTTTAAGGGTGGCAAGAAAAATAAAGACCTTTGGCTGCAGTTTGCCGCATTGGCTAAAAATCACCGGTTGCGCTTTCAATGGGTAAAAGGACATGCCGATAATCCACTCAATAATCGTTGCGACGAACTGGCAACACAAGCAGCAGACGGTAGTGGCTTGTCGGCGGACATCGGTTATGAAGAAGCTAATGCGTAGATAAAAAACAAGCAGCCGTGTTATACGACTGCTTGCGGTTTAGCATACTAACGGCCTTTACAATTTATTGCGTTTGCTCCTGCGCTTTTTTCACAGCTTCTTCGTTGGCAATAATTCCCAACTCAACACGACGATTTTTTACCCGGCTTTCTTCCGTATCATTTGAAAACTTGGGGCGTTCGCCACCGTACCATTTTGTAATCAAATTAGCCTTAGGTACGCCTGCATCTTCGAGGTGTTGCGCAACTGATTTAGCGCGTTGTTCGGAAAGCTTCATGTTGGCCTGCGCGTTGGCTTCGCTTGAAAGTGCGGGGTCGGCGCTTGTATGTCCTTCACACAAAACATATTGGTCAGGATAATTTACAAATACTTTGCCCACTTTGGTTAAGGCATCAGCGCCATCCTGGCTAAGCTTGGCGCTACCTTTTTGAAACAGCAATTCAGAATCGAAGGTTACATTAATCCCCTCACCTACTCTTTCTACCTGCGCATCCGGTATAGCCTGTTTAAGTTCCTGCGCCTGCTTATCCATCGATTTTCCAATAAGGTTACCGGCTGCACCGCCAATAGCGGCGCCTATTAGCGCTCCGGCTACATCATTCTTAAAAATTAAAGCGCCTAATACGCCACCGGCAGCAGCGCCAATGGCGGTACCCTTACCCTGGTTGCTCATGCTGGAGCATCCTGCAAAAAGAATAGCAAAGGCAGAAAGTACTAAAAGAGTTTTTTTCATAATTGTAATAGTTGTGCGTGTTTGGATATTATTTGTTGAATACTGATTTAGTCGCAGAGAAATGTATAGGTTAAGTCAAATTTCATGTTTCGATAGCCCAGGCCTTTAAGCTTGTCAAATTCGCTACAGCAGAGGCGCTTTTCCTCGGATGTCATTTTCTTTGCCAGTTCGTTTATGTTTTCCGTTCCATATTTTTTTTCATAAATGCGCAGGCGCTGAGCCGAACGTATACCATACATTTCAACATCGGCTTTACCTGCAGCTACAGCTTTGTCGTACTCCCCAAATGCGTTATCATAATCACCATCCTTGTAATAAAAATCACCCTTCTGAATAAAGTATTCCGGCCGCTTTGAAATTGATATGGCCTCATCTATCTGTGCATAGGCGCTATCCTTTTCCCCCTGCTTATAATTGATATCGGCAAGCATAGCGTATATCGTAGACCGGCTTTCCTGATTTTCATTCTTTGCACTCAGATTTACGATTTGTTCATAGTCCGCTTTTGATTCGGCAATCATACCAAGTCCGGCATAAGCAACTGCCCTTTCAAAATATGCGGCTATCCAGGTTTTGTTCGCCTTTAATGCAGCATTGGATGCGTCTAACGCGCTGTTGTATTGCTCCAAACCATTGTACGCATGCGCCATTTCTGTTCCACCCTTCCACTTGGCATCTTTGGCTTTGCATTTTTGTACAAAGGTCTCATTGACCAATAAAACGGAATCATAGAGTTGAGCACGATTGTAGCTTTCCATTTGCTTGAGCATATCGGTGCAGTTATTGCTCATGGTAAAAGTTTGTGCATTTGTGCTACAAACCGCCAGCAAAGCGACCGCAGACAGCATAAGTGTTTTCATACACGTGTGATTTTGATGATGTAAGGATGGCCCGCAATGTATAAAAAATGTTAACGCAATTTATTTGCCTACCAACTCCTTCTATAAGTTTCCATAAAGGCATAGCCATCGGCAGGTCTGCATTAACCGGCAGGCTGCCGTCAAGGGTTAAAAAAGCAGATATTGCCTACAAAATGCGTTGGCTGTGCTACTTTTGCCGCCCTTATGACCGTACAGGCTAACAAATCGGTGGCGTTTCACACATTGGGCTGCAAACTTAATTTCTCAGAAAGCAGCACACTATCGCGTATGATGGAAGCTGAGGGCTTTTCGAAAAAAGCCTTTGATGAGGTGGCAGATATTTATGTGATAAATACTTGCAGCGTTACTGATAATGCCGATAAGGAATGCCGCCAATTAGTGCGGCGCATACAGCGCAGGGCGCCGGAAAGTATTGTGGTAATTACAGGGTGCTATGCCCAATTAAAGCCACAGGAAATTGCAGCCATTGAAGGGGTTGATCTGGTACTTGGCGCTGCCGAAAAATTTCAGTTACCTAAACATCTAAAAGAAATCAGCAAAGGCGATTCAACGCGTATTTCAAGTTGTGATATTGATGCTGTATCAGGTTTTACGGCTAGTTGGAGCCAACACGACAGGACCCGTACTTTTTTGAAAGTGCAGGACGGTTGTGACTATACCTGCAGCTTTTGCACCATACCCCTGGCAAGAGGTAAAAGCCGAAGCGATACTATTGACAATGTGATACAAAATGCAACTGCGCTGGCAAGAGATGGCGTAAAAGAAATAGTACTTACCGGCGTAAATCTGGGCGACTTCGGCAAAGGTGCTGAAGGCAACAAAAAACATGCTGAGAATTTCTACGATCTTATACAAGCATTGGATCAGGTAGCCGGCATTGCGCGATACAGGATTAGCAGTATTGAGCCTAATTTGCTTACAGATGATATCATTCAGTTTGTAGCTGCTAGTCGTTCGTTCATGCCGCATTTTCATATACCGCTACAAAGCGGCAGCAATAAAATATTAGGGCTGATGAAAAGGCGCTATCAACGCGAGTTGTACAGCGAAAAAGTGGCCACGATAAAAGCTTTGATGCCTCATTGCTGCATAGGCGTAGATGTGATAGTTGGCTTTCCCGGTGAAACCGACGAAGATTTCCAGGACACATACCGTTTTCTGCATGAGCTGGATATTAGCTACCTGCATGTATTTACATACAGCGAAAGAGCCAATACCGCTGCGTTGGAATTACAAGATATTGTACCGGTAAATCTGAGACACGAGCGCAACAAAATATTGCGGAATCTGAGTTATATGAAGATGCAGTATTTCAGCCAGCAACACAGCGGAAAGTTGCGTCCGGTATTGTTTGAAGACCATGAAAAAAATGGCCTTATGGAAGGCTATAGCGATAATTATATCAGAGTATCCACTGCATATGACCAAAAGCTTGCCAACGAAATTGTTGACTGGACATTATAACAACAGGCCTACTTTTTCTTTTTAAACATTTCCAGCATACGGTCGGTTACTACAAAACCACCAACAACATTAAGGGTACCTAATACCACAGCCACAAAGCCAAGCAGCAGCGAAACGTAATTACCACTATCTGCCTTGCCCATTACGATTATGGCACCAATAATTACTACGCCATGTATGGCATTGGCTCCACTCATGAGCGGTGTGTGCAATACGCTTGGCACACGACCAATAACTTCTACACCTACCAACATCATAAGAATTACGATGTAAATCATTTGTTCATGGGTGCTGATAAAATCCAGAATAGCATTCATGTATTAATATTGATTATAACAACCTTTGATGAAGCAACTGCCCGTCCTTACAGATTAAGGATCCGGCAATGAGTTCGTCGGCCAAATTAATTTCCAGTTCACCATTTGCGGTAATCAGGAGATCAAGAAAATTCAAGACATTTTTGCCATATAACCTGCTTGCATCCTGAGGCATATGAGCGGCAAGATGACTGTCGCCCAAAATGGTTACATAATGATATACTACAGTTTGGTTGTTTTCCGTCACTTCAGTATTCCCACCCGAAGATGCCGCAAGATCAATTATAACTGAGCCCGGCTTCATGGCATGAATCATTTGCCGGGTGACAATAACCGGAGCCTTTTTGCCGGGAATGGCAGCTGTACAAATAACAACATCTGCTTTAGCAATACTGGCAGCCAGGCGATCCTGTTGACGTTGTTTAAAATCATCGGATTGTTCTACCGCATATCCACCGGCCATACTGGCATCGGCAGCGCCTTCCACTTCAATAAATTTTGCACCAAGGCTCTCCACTTCTTCCTTTACCGCAGCTCGTGTATCGCTCACTTCTACAATTGCACCAAGTCGCCTTGCAGTGGCAATGGCCTGCAATCCGGCCACCCCGGCTCCAATAATCACAACTTTAGCAGGAGGAATGCTGCCGGCTGCAGTCATAAACATGGGAAAATAGCGCGGTAGCATTTGCGCAGCAAGCAATGCTGCTTTATATCCTGCAATATTAGCCTGACTGCTGAGCACATCCATATTTTGCGCCCGGGTTGTACGCGGCAACATATCGAGACTAAATACGGTAATGCTCTGGCTTGCAAGCGTATGCATTAATTCCGCATGCCATAAGGCGTTATACTGCCCAATATAAATGCCACGCTTCCACTCATGTGTATGATAACCATGCATGCCTAGAATGATATCTGCAGTTGCCAAAATCTCGAAATGATTGGCAGGCTTTGCACCAACGGCCATGTAAGCATCATCGTTGGCAAAAGCCTTACTACCAGCATCGTGCTGTACCAATACTTTAATGCCCTTTGCCGTAAGCTTGCTGATATGCTCTGGCAAAAGAGATACTCTTGTTTCCGGAGAAGGTTCGTGCAATACACCAATCGTCATACCGTGAAGATAAGCGGTGCGAACTGTACTGCAAATGATGCCACCATCATTTTTTATTCCTAATTTATTAATGCCTGATGGTGAAGTGTTGCTTTTGCGTAAAATCGGTTTTAAAAAATACAAGACCGACAAAAAACAAATCAATTGTTAGCGACACTTGTGGCTGTTGTTGTATCCATTCCCATGCATTTTCCATCTCTCTGCTCCAATGGATATCGTCAACAATAATTACACTATCCCGATGCGTAAAAGGCAGCAACTGATTCCAATAAGTTAAAGTAGGTTCATAGCGATGGTTGCCATCCATGAATATGAGATCAAATTTGCCTTCCTTTTGTAAAACCAATGGCAGTGTTTCTGCAAAATCTCCCTCATGAATAGTAATCTTATCCTGCAAGTGAAGTGATATAAACAAGGCTTGGGCCCTGGCAGCCACTGCCGGAGAGCCTTCAAGCGTATTTACCTTTAGCATACCTGGCGCAGCGGCAAGATATGCTGTAGTAGTGCCAAGCGATGTACCCAATTCCAGCGCAGTGGCAGCGCCTGTAAAGCGTGCCAACCGATTAATTAGTCTGGCATATTTAGGCGACTTTAAGGCATGCCTTGCTATGTCCCCAACTTTTTTTTCAGTCTTGTTGCCAAACCGGCTTCCGGCACCAAAATCAAGAATAGGAATAACTGATTTGTCCATGAGTAAGCCATTCCTTTCGGCTTCAATTTTGGTAAACCAGTCATCGCCTGCCTTAGTTTCCAAAACTTCTTGTACAAAACGAAAAACAAATGGTGAGTGAATGCCATGCCCTTTGCCATTAGAAGCTGTGAGCAAATACCTGAGATACTTTAATACAATTGTTGCGCCGGCGTACATAATTGGCTTACCTGAATGAAGTGCGCAAGATTAAGACTAAATGCTTCTTTCCCATACTTCAAATTGCATATCATAAGCATTGCGTTCATTAGCTGCTATTTTTTTAGCAGTCAGTTGCCGCCATTCAGGTGAAACAGGAAAGGGATAAAAAGTATCCGCATCGGTAATATTTGCAAAAACCCTTGTGAGGTAAATCCTATCAGTAAATGGCATCAGGCGATCGTAAATTTCGCCGCCGCCAATAATAAAAACCTCGGCGGATTGCATAAAAGATACCTGAGCCAAAGCTTCATCAATAGTAGTGGCATATTGAATGCCCGGAACGACATTGGTTGCTGATCGGCTAAGAATAATATTGGTACGACCGGGCAGCGGTTTGCCGATACTGTCAAAAGTTTTTCTGCCCATAATTACAGGCATGGCCCAGGTAAGGTTTTTAAAGTAGCGCAGGTCTTCGGGCAAATGCCAAAGCAATTGGCCATCTCTGCCAATAGCCATATTATCATCGGCCGCTGCCACTACCTGCGATATGGTAAAAGAATAATTGGGATGCATGTACAATAGCTATACCGCTACAGGTGCTTTAATTGCCGGATGGCACTGGTAATTGACTAATTCAAAGTCCTCAAAACTGAATCCAAAAATATCATTTATTGCCGGGTTGATCCGCATTTGTGGCAAAGGAAAGCAAGTGCGCGACAATTGAATGTCTGCCTGTTCAAAATGATTTTTGTACAAATGAACATCGCCAAAGCTATGCACGAAATCTCCGTATTGCAAGTTGCATACCTGTGCAATCATCATGGTAAGCAACGCATACGAGGCAATATTAAACGGCACGCCCAAAAAAACATCGGCACTGCGTTGGTACAACTGACAACTAAGCTTTCCATCTGCCACATAAAACTGAAACATCGTGTGGCAAGGCATCAATGCCATGCGTGGCAAGTCCGCAACATTCCATGCACTTACAATTAACCTTCTACTATCAGGATTGCGCTTTATTTCATTAACCACCCATGCAATCTGATCGGTAACCTCACCATCCGCACCCTGCCAGCTACGCCATTGCTTACCATACACTGGTCCAAGTTCGCCATGCTCATTGGCCCATTCGTTCCAAATGGAAACCCCATTGTCTTTAAGATAAGCAATATTGGTGCTGCCTTGCAAAAACCAAAGCAACTCATACACGATGCTTTTAAGGTGTACTTTTTTGGTTGTAACCAACGGAAATCCCTCCTGCAGGTTGAAACGCATCTGATAGCCAAAAAGGCTTCGGGTACCTGTTCCTGTTCTATCGGCTTTGTCGCTGCCTTCAGCTATTATTTTTTTCAGTAGGTCATGATACTGGCGCATGGTTGCAAATTAGGCGCAACGCAAAAAGTACCCAAGAATGTATATACAGCCGGTAGAAATTTGGTGGATAAGATTTTTGAAAGCGTGGCAGCTCATCATAAGTTTTTATTAACGGGCGAGAGACAATTTTAGCCCATTCCGGGCATTTTAGGAGCTAAACAATAACTATGAAGATTACCAGAATTGCCGGTTTGGCCGTGGCCATATTTTTAGGCCAGGCCTGTTTTGCACAACTTCAGTTCGGCGCCAGCGGAAGCTACATGAAAGGCACTGGCGATAACCAAACCAATATTTGGGGGGGCAGCCTTCATGCACGTGGTTTCCTGGGTAAAAACTTTGCCATGGGTATTTTGCTACGCAGTTATCCTAAAACTTCCGGATCGGAGAATATTGAAGGCGTGGATATCACCACAAGCGATTTGCTGACCCATGCAGCTGCCACTTTCGACATATTACTGGCCAAAAACACCAGCACGATACAACCTTTTATTGGTACCGATGCGGGGCTCAGTTTTAGTAACAGACTGACTACTATCTCATCGAACAGCATGCAGAACGTGGCTAATGAAAACAAGCAGACTTTCTTTCTGCTTTCCCCAAAAGCAGGCGTAAATATTGGCCTCGGGAAAACCTTCGGTTTATTCGGGCAGGTACAATACAATTATACTTTTGGAGAGGGCGACCCTATGGATATTGGTCCCATCCCTAACCCTATACAAAGCAAACCGGTGGATAGGTTTTGGTCCTACGATGCGGGTATATATGTGCGACTTGTAGGTGCCGGCGCACGACGTTCTTAAACCATTGAATATCCTGGTATTGTAGCGCGGCGCTTCCTTCGGGGCCGCGCTTTTTTTATACGATGCCAAGGCCAAGCAGCATAGCCATAAGCACCAATAATACAAATACAATTTGCTGCACTTTTTGAAGCGTCGTTTTGGCCAATAAGCGATTGCCCAATAATGTACCTGCAATAGCCGCAGCTATGGCTACACCTGTGATTTGCCAATTGAAATCACCGCCCCTTTGCCCCAACCCCTTGCTGTACACCAATAACCGCCCGACATCTACAAAACAAGCCACAGCTACACCCGTAGCAATAAATCCTTCTTTTGACAATCCGGCCTTGATAAGAAATGCCGATCGCAAGGCACCCTGATGACCAGAAAGCCCGCCAAAAAAACCGCTGATAATACCACCCGGGATCAGCATGTTTTTGCTAAAATGCAAATGCTGTAAGCCCGGCAAAATATCGGCTAAAGCAAAAAGAAACAGCAGCAAGCCTATCAATAATTTAAGTGTTGTTATATGGAACTCTGCGCCGCCAATGGTGTAACTGTACAATGGTGGATAGGTTTGCAACCGCAACAACAGATAGCTACCGGCAACTGCAGCAAGCATGGCCGGAATGCCAAAGCGCAGCACCACCTGCCAGCTAGCCCGGCGGTAGAGCAAGCCGAACTTGAATATATTATTGGCAAAATGCACCACCGCTGTGGCAGCAATAGCTAATTCGACGGGTAAAAAAATGGCAAATACTGGCATGAGTAAAGTACCGAGACCGAACCCAGAGAAAAAGGTAAGTACTGAAGCGCCAAAAGCAGCCAAAGCAATCAGGATAATATCCACGGAGGCTAAATAACGAAATATGATTCGGCAACAAAGTAAAATGGCCTCCAATCGGAACAATATCCTACCAGTTGCCAGGGTATTTTGCGGGACGTATAGGTCATTTCGCCGGCATTGTGCTGGGCAGTTCTTTGCACAGGGTGTACACTGAAGCCTTTGTAATAAGTGCTATCAACATCGCTCTGCAAAACGTAAACGTAAAACCCCATAACGCAAAAAGCCCTAGCATGATGCTAAGGCTTTGTCCCTACAAAGGTGTAGGGAGGACTCGAACCCGTCCCTACACGCGTGTAGGGATGACAGGGCGGCTTTCATAATCCAATATCTCGCAGGTAAGTTTCCAAAATATTATCAGCAGTTTTCAATTTGGCTTGTAGACGGAAATGATCCATCTTTTTGAATTTCTTTTCAGCAATTAACGCATCGCGTTTGCTGCCGTATGAAAATATGCCTACCAGTTGCCAGGGTATTTTGCGGGACGTATAGGTCATTTCGCCGGCATTGTGCTGGGCAGTTCTTTGCACAGGGTGTACACTGAAGCCTTTGTAATAAGTGCTATCAACATCGCTCTGCAAAACGTAAACGTAAAACCCCATAACGCAAAAAGCCCTAGCATGATGCTAAGGCTTTG
>JAHEMO010000313.1 GCA_024643625.1 Chitinophagaceae bacterium | reverse complement strand
CCCAAACCCTGTTTATCCCGCTTCCGCATCTACACTAAAACTCCCCTGTTGGTATCGCCGGCTATTGCTTGCCGGTATGGGTTATTCCCCGCGTTGCAGGCTAAAGCATTGTATTACTAAGACCCCGGATATTGCGCTACTGTTCTGCATACCATGCAACTGCGTCACCGCATTCCCTAACACGAAATTGCTGATGCTGTAAGCCTCTCATACACTGCCATCATACCTTATCATCATTTATTGCTTCTTTATGAAACAAAACAAACTGCTTATCATGGTATTCCTGTTGCTGCTCCAACAAACGCCGCTATTGGCGCAGCAGGATACCACCCGTGAAACACAGCGAAAAAAATACAGCCTGCAGTATTGGGGTATTGCCGCTACCAATAATCACAGTGCATTTCCTTTTGCCAGTTTCAGCAGGCTCTTTTCCGGGCCATGGCATCCCGGCTTCGAAGTTTCTACCGCTATTACCTGGCGCGAAAAAAATAAGCACCAATGGTTGCAGGAAGGTAAAGCCGGATACTTCTATCAACAGTTTATTCAACATGGCGTATCGCTGTACACCAATCTGGCATACAAACACCGCATCCTTACTTCATTCAGCGCCAAAGTAGGTTTGGGTGCAGGATACTTTCACAGCATGCCGCTGCAGCAGCGTTTTAGCCTGCAGGATAATGGCAATTATGAGCATCTGAAAAGTATTGGTCGCGGTCAGGCCATGATAGCGCTAAACCTTACCGCTGGCTATCGTTTCAATAAAACCAGCAGGCACCCGCTTGAAGTTTTTATAACCTATCAGCAATGGCTGCAAACGCCTTATGTGCCCAGTTATGTTCCCTTGCTGCCCTACAACAGTATTATGCTGGGCATCAATTGGTATAAATAAAATATTCACCGCTCATTTTAATTCGCATGGATCGTACAATTATTTTTTGGCTTATCATCCTAAGCATAGCCGGTATCAGTTGCAGCAAGCAAACTATTGGTCCCACAGACAATACGCTGAATGAAGTGCCGTGGAATGATAGCAGTGCCACACATCCCAAAGCCGCGCAGTACACCGCCCTTATTGATAAGTACAGAAAGCTTGGCTTCCCCGGCATTTCATTATTGGTGCATGATAAATATGGCACCTGGGTAGGCAGCACCGGCATGGCAGATATAGATAAAGGCACACCCTTTGGCGTAGGCCAAATCAGTAAGATAGCCAGTATTACCAAGCTTTTTGTAGGCACAACTATTTTTAAGTTGATTGAAGATTCTGCACGAACAGGCATCAACTTCAGTGTATTAAATGACCCCATCAGCAAATGGCTGCCGGCCCGCATAGTAGATAAATTACCCAATGGCAAAAGCATCACCCTTGGAGACTGCATGAAGCATGAAACCGGTATTCCAAGCATTGAAGAGAATGATGAATTTTACCTGGCTGTACTAAACCAACCCTTACGCAATTGGCAGCCCGAAGAAATTCTTGCTTTTGTGTATGGCCTTGCACCAGAATTTGCACCACGCGATACCGCCATATACAGCAGCACCAATACCACATTGGTAGCCATGATAGCAGAAGCCATTACCAAACAAACCCATGGTGATTTGATAAGAAAGTACATCATGAACCCGCTGGGGATGAATCATACTTTTTATCAAAACAGAGAACCTGCACTACCCGGTGTAGCACAAGGCTACTACGATTTGTATAACAACAATACGCTTACGAATGTCAGCAATATTATTACCGGTAGTGGCAATGGATATGGCGGCCATTTCAGTACCGTGTTTGACATGTGGCGTTTCACCCGCGCCATGTATGTAGATGCCAATATGCTTTCACCAAAATCGCTGCAAACCATGAATACCTGGGGAAAAGCAGATCCGCCAAATCGGTATGGATACGGCAGTATGCTTAAATATATTCAGCGCGGTGCAGATGCAGGCATTGGTCATAGCGGCAGAGATCTGGGTTACTCCGCCAATCTTTTCTGGTTCCCGTCCAGGAAGGTTGGTCATTGCTTTTTGCTTAACTACGGTACCAACGGCGATAGCAAACTGCGTCCGGTGTTCCGTCAGTTTGAACAGGAACTTATTGACCTTAGCTTTAACTGATGCGTGGCTGCAGTTGAACAGGTGATAGGATTGCCTATGCCTTGCATCTAATCGTTCATTTGTAATGCTGATGATTATTTTACCATTTCGCCAGCTTACCAGTACAGCAACAGCAACCCATAATAGTATTGTCGTTTGGAGGTTCAGATATTAGCAATGTTCCGGCTGCTGTGTGCCCTAATGTCAAAGCAAAAGCAGTTGTATTAGCGGAGTCGCCGGAAATGGTTGCTAAGAATATGCCTAGCCATTTGTTAACCGGAATTTCTCTACGAGAGAATCTCCCATAACCGCTACCTAATGCTTACTTTCCGGGTATTACTTTTTTCTTTTCACATACACATAAGAGGGCAGTAAAAAGTAAGGCCTATTGGTATGATAGGATTGCACGCTGATGCAACCATACATCATGTCTTTTTCCGGCTTAAGCAACAGTTCAAGCGACTGCGACAACTGTCTGGTTTCCGGCAGTTCAATCATACCCAAACATTGTCCCTGAATAAGGCCTTCCGTCGCAGTTACATTATTCAGCAATGTTTCAAACTGATCCTGAATACGCACCCTGATTATTTGATCGGCACCTATTTCAATCCTTATGGGAATACTATCCTTGTAAGTAACAATGCTTCCCTCCCATATGCCCTTGTAGCGTTCAAAACCGGTAAAAGGTTTGTCTTCAAAATCGGGTGCATTGGCTTCCATAAAAGCCTTAAGGCTATTGGTGTATCCCGGCTGCAACAGGTTAGCGATATGGAAGGCCATTTCATCGGTAACACCATTACCCACACCCGCGTTGGTAAGGCATGCAATGGCAATATCTTTTTCCGGCAACAGCAGCAGGCTTGACGCTGCACCGTCAATGGAGCCATTACTCAGCAGCGACAGATGTTGATTAGGCATAGCAAATACACCCCAACCATAAGCATAAAACTTATTGTGCTTTGTATCAGGCAAGGGAGTATGCAGCACATCAATTTCATCCTGTGCAAGCAGCTTGCTTCCGGCTGAAACATCATCGTACAAATGAAACATACCATAGCGCAGCAAATCGGCCACCGAAGCATAATATCCTGCGCCGCCAGCCGGATAAAATTCACTTTCGCTCAGCGCATGTCCCTTGTTATCATAGCCCTTCGCCAAATGCCCTTTGGGAATGGAAGATTTTTGTACATAGCTGTTTCTCATTTGTAATGGAGAAAATAACTGGGATTGCAGGAACCCCGACAGCGTTTCGCCGGTGGCATGTATCATCACTTTTTCTGCAATGGCAGGCGCAAAATTGGAATACACAAATTGTTGCCCCGGCGGAAATACCACGATGCCATATCTGCGTATCTGTTCATCAATATTGGGTTTTGCAATCGCTTCATCGGCATAATAATATTCCCATTGGTGCGGTATGCCTGCCGTCATATTGAGCAACTGTTGCAAGGTGGCCGGTACACTATTATGCTGATGGTATATAAGTGGCGCATCACCCAAATAATCATCCACCGCATCGGTCATTTGCAGTAAGCCCTTATGCTGCAACAGCATTACAGCTGTGGAGGTTATAGATTTCGACAGCGATGCCAATGCATAAGGCGTTGCAGGTGTTGCCCTGATCCTATTTTCTTTATCGGCCCAGCCAAAAG
>JAHEMO010000072.1 GCA_024643625.1 Chitinophagaceae bacterium | reverse complement strand
AGGGCAAATCTCGCTAATACCGATGGTGGTATTGATAACAATATCACAAACCACGAAGACGCCCGGCCACCATGTCGGCCACCAGTTTATCTATCGGAAGCGTAACCTCAAGTCCACTAAAATTGGTGAGCGGCACAAATCGAAAAGATTCAATCTCACCGGTTTGCGCATATACAGCGGTTTGTGCTGCATCAAAATCAAACACTTCCTGTTTAATGGCAAACTGATAAGGTTCAAGCGGATGCAGATAGTAGTAAATGCTCAATATCTGATCGCCACTGCGAAAAGCACTTTCCTGATAGAAATCAGTAGTATAAATATGTTCGCCCACTTCCACTTTCAAGCCCAACTCTTCCATGCATTCGCGACGCAGGCATTCGCGGGTGCCTTCTCCCATTTCCAATCCGCCGCCCGGAAATTTTGTGTAGAAGCCGCCACGTATCCATTCGTCGCTTACTAATACGCCTAGCTGTTCATCAATGAGAATGCCATAAACCCGAACGGTAAGTACTGCCATTATCCCAATTTTTTCTTGCGTACAAAAAACCAGGCTACAGCAAGGCCCAACAGTAGGCTTATACTTACCGGCAGGTAAAAAGCAAAGGGGGAATGCTGCCCCGGCAATGGCACATTCATGCCATAGATGCTGGCCACCAATACCGGTATTTGCAGCGCAATAGTGATATAGGTAAGGCGCTTCAGCACAATGTTTTGGTTATTGCTGATGATGCTGGCAAAGGCATCCATGGTACTGGATAGAATATTGGTATAAATGTTCGACATCTCCAAAGCCTGACTATTATCAATGATGAGATCCTGCAGAAAATCGCGTTCATCCTCATTGAGCTGCAACATATTCGTACGCTCCATTTTGGCCATTAGCAATTCGTTGCTCCGCAATGCTGTTACCAGATACACCAGGCTTTTTTGAATACGCAGCAATTGCAAAAATTCTTCGTTACGGTTACTGGCATAAAGTTGTTGCTCTAATATGTTTCGCCGCTGGTTTATCTCAATCAAAAAATCAGTATACGTGCGCACCACTTTTTCCAGCACTTTCAGCACCATCATTTTTCTGTTCTCCGGCTTGCGATTTTGAAAGCTGTTGAAGAATTTTTTGATAGCCGTATTTTCAAAACTGTTTACGGTAACAATATGGTTATGGGTAAGAATTATACAAATAGGGATGGTGATGTAATAAGCATCGCTGTCGTTAAACGAATTGTTTTCAGTAGGCGCTTTAATAATGATGAGCTTATTGCTGTCTTCAATTTCAAAGCGGCTGCGTTCATCAATATCCAACGAATCGGTAAAGAATTCAATGGGTATATCCAGTTCGCCGGCAAGTTGTTCAAACTCCTCCTGTTTAAGCGGCGGCACTACATTAACCCATGAACCATTTTCGGGTTTTTCTACCTGAACGGTCTTATGGTCGATATTGGTATAGATCTGTATCAAAGTGGCGCAAAGATGGCGATTTCAAGGTTTGGAAAATTGGGTGGCTTTGATTGTGGGCAATGTGTTTTCCCCTTTGTTGTTTTGAAATTGAATGCAGGTTCAAAGAGGTTTTTGATTTAGCCTTTGCCAGTGCCACCGCAATATTTTTTTCTATTGGGTCATCATGAGGGTATTAAATACTAATGGCATGCAGCTATTGGCCGATGGCGAATTGTGCTATCAGGCAATTGCTTTTTTCCCCGCCTATCATGTGCTGACTATCCCTCAAATTTTTTGAGGGTGCTATCTATGATATCTACGCATTGCATGATATCAGCAGGCTGAATGGTAAGCGGTGGTGCAAACCTTATTTTATCGCCGTGCGTGGGTTTGGCCAGCAAGCCATTTTCTTTTAGTTGCAGGCATATGTCCCAGGCAGCTTCAGGATTGCTGTGATTGATTACAATAGCATTGAGTAAACCCTTGCCACGTACTGTGCTAATGAGCGGGCTTTGTAAATCTTGCATGGCTTTGCGAAACATTGCGCCCATATTTTCTGCATTGTCACCCATTTTTTCGTCCTGCAATACCTGCAGTGCTTCCATAGCTACGGCGCAGGCCAGCGGGTTGCCGCCATAGGTGCTGCCATGCTCGCCGGGCTTTATATTCATCATGATATCATCGTCGGCCAGCACGGCGCTCACGGGCAGTACGCCACCGCTTAATGCCTTACCCAACACTAAAATATCAGGCCGAACCTCTTCGTGATCTACCGCCAGCATTTTGCCGGTACGGCATAGGCCTGTTTGTATTTCGTCGGCTATCATCAGCACATTGTATTGGGTGCAAAGCGCTCTTACGCCACGCAGATAACCCTCGTCGGGCACTACCACACCGGCTTCTCCCTGTATGGGCTCTACCATAAATGCGGCAACATTTGGGTTTTGCAAAGCCATCTCCAGAGCGGGCAGGCTATTGTAGTCTACCAAATCAAAGCCCGGCATATAAGGCCCGAACAGTTTATAACTCACAGGATCGGTACTGCTACTAATGGCGCTTAACGTACGACCCCAAAAATTACCACGGGCAAAAACAATGCGTGCTTCGGGATCGGCAATGCCCTTTTTTACATAGCCCCATCGGCGGGCCAGTTTTACAGCAGTTTCACCAGCTTCAACTCCGGTATTCATGGGCAATACTTTATCGTAGTCGAAAAGGGTGGTAATGTACTCCGCATACTCGCCCAGCAAATTGCTGTGAAAAGCCCGGCTGGTAAGGGTTAGCCTTTGCGCCTGCTCAATAAGGCGGGCAATTATGCGCGGGTGGCAATGCCCCTGATTTACTGCTGAGTAACCGCTCAGGAAATCGTAGTATTTTTTGCCTTCCACATCCCATAGAAAAATGTCTTCGCCTCTGTCGAGAACTACAGGGATGGGGTGGTAATTATGCGCCCCGAATTGATTTTCCAATTCGAGAAAATGCGCTGTTTTTGCTGGGATGTTTTGTGTTTGAACCATAATAAAGTTGTAAAGGAACCGCTGTTCCAAAAACGAAATAAATAAATTGAAAACAAGTATTAGAGGCACTGCATCGCTGCAACGCTACAGAGGCAATCAGTGGTTGAGTAAATCGAGATTACAACCCAAAAACGCTATGGTACGATGGCGTGAGATAAAAAAATAGTGTTGGCAAATGTAGTTGAATGATGGGTGAGTGCGTTTTTTACCTTGCTAATTTTTGGGGCTTGTGGTGGTTGGCAACACCATGACAGCCGGTGTTTTGTGCCGCTTAGTGCTAATCCATTTATACAATTCCATAACGCCTAAAATGCTGGATGCCAAAACAAGCAGCATGAGCCAATCCTCAGCAGGTACAGGGGTAATATTGAGTATCTCCGCTAAAGCCGGCGTGTACGAAGCCGCAATATGAACACCTTGTGCCAGTAGTATGGCTATCACCAAAAAAGGATTAGTGCGCAATGGAATGCGGAAGAAGGACATCCTTTCGCTGCGGCAATTAAGTAAATGAAAGTTTTGCAACAGCACAAAAAGCATCATTACCTCTGAGCGGGCAATGAGCATATCCTCCTGTTTAATTTCTACGAGATAATACCAAAGGCCAAATGTGAGCGCAGTCATGGTAAAGGCGGCAAGCCCCATTTGCTCCAGCATGCGGCGGTCAAAAATACTTTCGTTGGGGCTGCGCGGTTGTCGGTGCATTACTTTGTCGTGGCCTCTTTCAAAAGCCAGGGCCACGTCCTGTATGCCGTTGGTTACCAGGTTAAGCCAAAGTAGTTGCACCGCTATCAGGGGTAGGGGCATGCCAATGAATAGTGGCACAGACACCAGTAATATCTCTGCCAAACCTGTGCTCAGCAGCAGGTATATAATGTTGCGCAGGTTGTTGTAGGTGATGCGGCCCTCTTCTACACCGGCCACTATGGATACAAAATTATTGTCAGTAATGATGATGGAGGCGGTGTCCTTGGTAAGATCGGTTCCGCCACCCATGGCCACGCCTATATGCGCTGATTTGAGCGCAGGAGCATCATTGGCACCATCACCGGTTACCGCTATAAAGTCGCCTGCCTCCTTGCTTTTTTCTACAATCATTTGTTTTTGCAATGGGCTAACCCGTGCAAATACGTTTTTGTCATGAATAACTTTTGCGAGTTCCTGCGGTCTTTTTTGTTCAATTTCCAGCAATTGCGGACCGGTAATAATATCCTGACTATTTCTTGCGATATGCAATTGGCGGGCAATAGTTAGCGCGGTAAGCGGATGGTCGCCTGTTACCATTTTTACGGTAATGCCGGCCCTGTGGCAGGTGTCTATGGCATCGGGCACTTCGTCGCGCACCGGGTCTATAAAAGCCACCAAGCCTAATAAGTCAAGGTTATCCAATTGCTCCAGCACCGTATTGTTGGCCACGCCTTTGGCAATGGCCAGTACCCTGAAACCTTCTGCCGACAATTCGTCGGCCATGGCCTGTGCCCCGGCACGTTGTTCATCCCTCAGCACCTGACATACAACTTCCACCGCTCCCTTAATGGAAAAATAAAGTTGCTGCTCTTGTGGAGGACGATAAAATGCGCCGCTGTATTTTCTCTCACTGTCGTAGGGTACTTTTTGCACCATTTGGCAATCCTCAATAAAGTCCAGGGGTACTGCATTAAGCTTATAGGCTACCGCACGGATGGCCACATCTATTGCATCCCCGCTATGCTCCCAGCCGCCAGCGTTGCGGCGGAGTATACCATCGTTGGAAATGAGGGCGGCCTCCATCAGGTTGGCTATTTGCGGATGGTGTCTGTCAATGGATTTTCCATGTTGCGTCACTTCGCCCTCGCCATGGTAGCCATTTCCGCTAATCAAAAACGGCGATATCCCGGGAATTCCAATTTTTTGGAGGGTTTGTTCGTCGCGGGTAAGGGTCCCGGTTTTGTCGGAAGCTATCAGGGTGCAGCTGCCCAAGCCTTCCACAGCCGGCAGCCGGCGCACAATTACCTGTCGCCTCGCCATCCGGCCGGTTCCCACGCTCAATGCTACGGTAAGGGCTATGGGCAGGCCCTCGGGTATTGCCGATACACCTACCGCTATAACGAACAGGAAAATCTCGAATGCCTCCATTCCTTTATAAATGCCAACGGCGGCCAATAAGGCACAAACAACAATGACGGCAATGCTTATTTTCTTACTGAACTCATCCATGCGTCTGATGAGGGGCGGCTTTTCCTGTATGGCGCCGGATAAGGCGTCGGCTATTTTCCCGATTTCGGTATGCTTGCCGGTGCTGGCCACATAGCCCTGGCCGCTGCCCAGTAAAATAGTGGTGGCAGCAAATACCATGTTTTTTCGGTCGCCAATGGCAGCGCCATCTTGTTCTGGTATAGTATCGGTTGTTTTTTCTACCGGGAGCGATTCGCCGGTAAGCAATGCCTCCTCTGCCTTAAGATTAAGCGACTCAAATAGCCGGATATCGGTGGGCACTTTTGCGCCTGCCTCCAGCAATACTACATCGCCAGGAACGAGATCGGCTGCCGGAATCATATACACCTTGCCCTCGCGCCGAACTCTTGCCTGCGGCACTACCATGCCACGCAATGCTTCGGCGCTAGCTTGCGCTTTAGATTCCTGCCAGGTGCCTAAAGCAGCATTAATTATGACAATAGCTGCAATAAAGATGGCATCGCCGTGCTCGCCCACCACAAGGCTAATGATGGCCGCACCAATTAGTACATAAATAAGCGGATTGAGAAACTGATCTACAAAAATTTTCCAAACAGGCTTTGGCCTGGGTTCAGGCAGCGTATTTGAGCCAAAATGTGCACGCAACTGCTCTATTTGGCTCATGGCAAGGCCTTTTGGGTTGGCTTTCAGAATCGTTGCCACTTCACTAACCGTCATTGTGTGCCACAACATTTGTTGCATGCCTCTAATTTCCATATTTCTGCCCATTATTCGGCTTTGTTCACCATCGTTTTTTGAAGGCGGAAAAGACTTTTTGGCTGCACTTGGTTGCTATCTATTAGCCATGCAGGAGTAAGATTTTGCTTTTTTTACGCCCGTATTTGTAAATACGGCTTTGCTCCACAATCTCTTTAAGAGAACGTTTTGATTTATTTGCCAACTTTATTTTGGTTAGATATATGCAATTCCTCACCTTTGCCGTCCCAAAAAAATCAGGATATGTCTAAAGTATGCGAGGTTACGGGTAAGCGCCCCATGAGTGGCCACAACGTAAGCCATTCTAATATCAAGTCCAAGCGTAAGTTCAATCCGAACCTGCAAACCAAGCGCTTGTTCCTGGCCGAAGAAGACAAATGGATCACGCTGAAGCTTAGCACAAGTGCACTGCGTACCATTAATAAGAAGGGCCTCTACACCGTAGTTAAAGAGCTTCGCGCCAAAGGCGTGTCGATTTAATTGCGCATTTTATCAGGAAAAAGTTATTAAACGCACAATATCATGGCAAAGAAATCAAAAGGAAACAGGGTTCAGGTGATACTGGAATGCACCGAGCACAAGACTTCCGGTAAGCCCGGCACTAGCCGCTATATTACCAATAAGAACAAAAAAAACACCCCGGAGCGTATGGAGTTGAAGAAATTTAACCCCATTCTGAAGAAAGTGACCCTTCATAAGGAAATCAAGTAATCCGCAACGGTAAACGCATTATTTCAGCAGCAAATAAATATTTGAATCATGGCTAAGCAGGCAAAAACGGCGATAAAGACTAAAGACCAAAAGGCAGCCGCCGACGCAAAAAACTACACTAAGGTTATTAAGGCTGTTCGCAGTCCAAAAACCGGTGCTTATACCTTTAAAGAGGCTATTGTGCACAAAGACAAAATCAAGGATTTTCTTGCTACCAAATAATTGCGTTACAAGTTTCTTTGTCATCAAAAGCCGTCATGTCTATTGGATTTGACGGCTTTTAGTTTTTTACCCCGGGGGTTGTGCGGCACTTCCACACCATAATTACAACTTTGCACCATGGGATTTTTTGATAAGCTATTTGGCAAAAAGGAAAAAGAGACCCTTGATCAGGGACTCGAAAAAACCAAACAAGGGTTTCTCAGCAAAATATCTAAGGCCATTGCCGGTAAGAGCACGATAGATGAAGAATTGCTCGACGATCTGGAAGAGGCCCTGGTAAGTGCAGATGTGGGAATTGAAACCACTGTTGCCGTAATTGACCGCCTCACCGAGAGAGCAAAGCAAGATAAGTACATCAATACCGCCGAACTGAACCAATTGCTACAGCAGGAAATGCAGAACCTGTTGGTGGATGCCCCCGACTATCTTAGTGCAGACTTTTCGCTGGGCGGTATGCCAAGGCCCTATGTTATTTTGGTAGTGGGCGTAAATGGTGTTGGCAAAACCACCACTATTGGCAAACTGGCCAACCAGTTTAAGATGGCTGGTAAATCAGTTTTGCTTGGCGCTGCTGACACTTTCAGAGCCGCTGCTGTTGATCAGCTTACCATATGGAGCGAAAGAACAGGGGTGCCCATCGTAAAGCAGCCCATGGGAAGCGATCCCGCTTCGGTAGCATTTGATACGGTTCAAAGCGGTATGAGCCGCGGATCGGATGTAATAATTATTGATACAGCGGGCAGGTTGCACAATAAGGCACACCTTATGGAAGAATTGGGTAAAATAAAGCGCGTTATACAAAAGCAACTTCCCGAAGCACCGCACGAAGTATTGCTGGTACTTGACGGAAGCACGGGTCAAAACGCATTGGAGCAGGCAAAGCATTTTTCGGCTGCAACCGAGGTAACCGGGCTTGCCATTACCAAACTTGATGGTACGGCCAAGGGGGGAGTAGTTTTGGCCATCAGCCACCTCATGAAAATGCCGGTTCGCTATATTGGCGTAGGTGAAAAAGTAGATGACCTGCTGGTATTTGATAAAAAGGCCTTCGTACAATCCTTATTCAGTCTAGAAGATTAGCCGATGGCTATTTCATCATGTCGCTCCAGGTTTTCTTGCCGCCGGCGTAAAATTGCCAAAGCAGGCTTCCTTTGTACATTTCCGGTAGTGCCTTTACCGGTTTACGGTTGGCAGTGGCTTTGCCGCTGCGCATAATCCAAAACAGAAAACTAATCCATGCTTTGCCAATAGCAAAAGCATGAGATACCTGCCCGCGAACCAGGTAGTGCATTGCGGCAAGCCCATCGAGCAGAAGGCGAAGCGGCATCAGCCATAGCATTCTGCCTGCAGGCATATTGCGCGCCAGCATTACCAGATTGTTCCGGAAATTAAAATAGGTTTTACGGCTATTGGTAGCAAGCAGTGTTGCGGCACCTAAGTGATAAACAACGCTTTCTGGCACCACATGGCAGCTATACCCGGCTAACTGCAGACGCCAGCACAGGTCTATCTCTTCCTGATGCATAAAAAAGTAGTTGAAAAAACCGCCGGCTTTGTGAAAAGCTTCGGCCTTTACCAGCATGCAGGCGCCGGAGGTCCAGAAAACTTTTGCGGGCGCATCATATTGGCCGGTGTCGGTTTCAAGCTGCTCCAATATGCGTCCCCGGCAAAAAGGATAGCCAAGGCTGTCTATATAGCCACCGCAGGCGCCGGCATATTCAAATTTGTCTGGCTCCCGCTCCCACAAAATTTTGGGTTGGACTGCCGCTGCTGTTGGCTCTCTTAGGATGCATTGTACTAAAGGCTGCAAAAATCCCGGGGTCACTTTTACATCACTATTTATTAAGAGATAGAGGTCTGCATCTATTTGCTGCAGTGCCTGGTTGTAGCCTGCTGCATATCCGGCATTCCAGCCGTTTTGCATCCACACTACATCAGGAAATTGTTGTCGTACAATTTCCGCTGAATGGTCGGTACTCAGATTATCCGCCACATATATTTTAGCCGATGGGTAGCCACAGGACAGTATTGTTGGCAGATAATTGGCCAGCAAACCGGCACCATTATAATTGAGCACCACAATGGCAACGGTTGGGTATGTAGCTATAGATTCCAGACCAATGATTATTTACTTGAAGACGATAATTGCGTGTGACGCAAAATGTACTTGCCAACCATATCAAATTCCAGATTTACCGCTGCGCCCACTTGTAGCTGATGCATATTGGTATGCTCCCAGGTATAAGGAATAATAGCCACAGAAAAGCTGTTGCGCCCTACATTAAAGGCTGTAAGGCTTATTCCGTTTACGCAAATACTACCTTTTTCAATAATCAGTGGAGCGTGTTGTTCCTCAAAACCAAAGTCGATTAACCAGCTGCCATTTTCGTCTGTAATGGCTGTGCAAGTGCCTGTGGCATCTACATGGCCTTGCACTAAATGCCCATCAAGCCGCCCATTCATGGGTAGGCATCGCTCTACATTGACGGTAGTGTTAGCCAGCCAACTGCCAAGATTTGTTTTGCGAAGGGTTTCGGCAATTGCGGTCACCCGGTGCATGCCACCCGCTAATTGGTCTACCGTTAGGCAAACACCATTATGCGCCACGCTTTGGTCTACTTGTAGTGCGGCGCTGATATCACTTTTTACCCAAAACGATTTGTTTTCGGCAGAGGTTTCAACAGCAATTACCTGACCGAGGCACTCAATTATTCCGGTGAACATGCTGGCAATATTCGGTTGAAATGGCAAATTTGGCCGTAGTATTTCTGGAAATACCCAAGGCTTTAAGACCATTTTATTTTTTTGGTATACCCAAACGCCTATTTTTGCGCCCTCAAAAGTTTAAAGGGGGTATATAATATGCTGATAATCGACTCAAAAGACTGCGAAAACATTGACAAGGCTTTAAAGAAGTACAAGAAGAAGTTTGAAAGGGCTAAAATCCTTACCCAGCTTCGTGAGCGTCAAAGCTTTACCAAGCCTTCTGTTAAGCGTCGTGAGGAAGTACTGCATGCCGTTTACAAGCAGCAGATCTCTAGCGGAAAAATCGAAAAGTAAGCTACCCAACAGCTTATCAACATACGATATTACAGCGCCATTAAGTGAATAGCTTTATGGCGCTTTTGTTTATGGATGACGCTATCAGAACATATCTACAGTATCTGCAATTCGAAAAGAGGCGCTCGCAGCATTCCATTGAGGCTTATGGCAGCGACCTTCGGCAATTTGCCGACTATACAGCAGCTCAATACGAGATGACAGACCTGCAAAGTATTACCGCACCGGTGATACGATCCTGGCTTGCGCATTTGCGCGAAAGGGGCCTGGAGCCCAGATCCCTCAATCGAAAGCTTTCTGCGGTAAAGTCGTTTTTTCGGTATTGGCAAAAGCAGCAGGTACTTGCTAAAAATCCCGCCGCTTCGCTGGAGTCCCTGAAGGCTAAAAAGCAATTGCCACGATATGTGGAAGCAGATGCATTGTCGGGGTATTTTGCCCAAAACGATGCGTTCAAAGACTGGGATAAATGGAACAGGCGCACCATAATGGCCATTTTATACCAAACCGGCATGCGCCGTGCCGAATTAGTGGGCCTTCAGGAACGCCATTTGGACATCTCCGCAGGACATCTTAAAGTACTTGGCAAAGGAAGCAAGGAACGCATAATACCGGTAGGTGGCCCGCTAATGGCACAAATGCAGTCCTATTTGCGCGAAAAAAGAAGGCTGATACGCGAAATTGCGGGGGGCGCTTTACTGGTAGATGAAAATGGCACCGCGCTGCGTCCTGGCTATATTAATAGAGTGGTAAAGCAAGAACTTAGCGCCATCACCACCATTGATAAAAAGAGCCCCCACGTGCTAAGGCATAGCTTTGCTACGCATTTACTGAATAATGGTGCAGATATTAATGCCATCAAAGAGTTGCTGGGCCACGCCAGCCTTGCTGCCACCCAGGTGTATACCCGCAACTCCATAGAAAAGCTCAAAGAAGTATTCAGGCAGGCGCACCCCAAAGCCTGATCGGAATGTTGCCTATATTTCAAATGGGCCGCAACTGGCAGTTTTCAAATTTTTTATTTAAGCATTTGCAGGTTGAAAAGATGTGGTTTATTATCTTTCAAGTCCCGCTAAACTTTTTATCTGCAGGGCATGAGGATGTTGTCCATTTTTTCTTAACCATAAAGCAATTGTGTATGATGCTGAACATTCAGACGATGAAGTTTGACGCAGATGCCAAACTATTGGAGCACATTAAAAGAAAGGTAGAGAAGCTGAACACCTTTCACGATCGGATTATTAAGGTAGAAGTGTATTTAAAGCTCGACAATGTTGTACATCAGATAAAAGACAAGATTGCCGAGATACGAATTTCCCTGCCCAGACAGGAGGTTTTTGTAAAATCGACGAGTAAGTCTTTTGAGGAATCTTTCGACCATGCTATGGAAAGTGCCAGCACGCAATTGGTGCGCAAAAAGGAAAAACTTGTGGGTTGACCATTTCCACACGAGGAAATGCCCGGTTTTGCCGGGCATTTTTTTTAAGGTATTGCCAAAGCTTTTGTATGCGGTCAGAAAATTTCAAAATATTCTTTGTGAATATCCTTTTCTCTTACTTTTGCCATCCCGAAAAAACGGGGGTAGTTGCTGTGCCATGGTGTAGCAAACTGCTTTAAGTTCTTTGCGAAATTCAAATAAGCCACTTTAGCTCAGCTGGTAGAGCAACTGATTTGTAATCAGTAGGTCGTTGGTTCGATTCCGACAAGTGGCTCAATTGTTCTTTCATAGTTAATTGGGCAGATGGCCGAGTGGTTAAAGGCGACAGACTGTAAATCTGTTCTCTCACGAGTACGCAGGTTCGAACCCTGCTCTGCCCACGGTTTATTAGATAGATCTTTATTTTTTGCGGAAGTAGCTCAACTGGTAGAGCGATAGCCTTCCAAGCTATAGGTTGCGGGTTCGATTCTCGTCTTCCGCTCGAAAATTGTGTGGTGGTAGATACCGACGGTTGCGGGTTTGTCCCGATAGCAGTCTGATATCTGCTTTTCCGCCCAAAGTATCGTCAGCGATTATGCGTCATTTCAGTTAGCCAATACTGAGGTTGCGGTTTTCATTGCGGTAGTCCGGCAAAATAGGCCGGAACAGATAAGTTCTTCAGCTCGAAAGCCGTTGTAGCTCAGGGGTAGAGCACTTCCTTGGTAAGGAAGAGGTCGTGAGTTCAACTCTCATCAACGGCTCCACTGCTGACCTTAAAGTTGGCTGATAAGCAATTAAAATACTTGGTTATTCAAAAAAAACGGTTGGGTAGCCAGAATTAAAAACAAAAACTAAAAACAATTACAAAATGGCAAAAGAGACCTTTAAGAGGGAAAAACCTCACGTGAACGTGGGTACTATCGGCCACGTTGACCATGGTAAGACCACCCTGACCGCTGCCATCACTTCAATTCTGGCTGGTAAGGGAATGGCGGAGAAAAAGGGTTATGATGAAATTGATGCGGCTCCCGAAGAAAAAGAGCGTGGTATCACCATCAACACCGCTCACGTTGAATACCAAACTGTAAACCGTCACTATGCTCACGTTGACTGTCCTGGTCACGCTGACTATGTGAAGAACATGATTACCGGTGCTGCCCAAATGGACGGCGCTATCCTGGTAGTGGCTTCTACCGATGGTCCTATGCCACAAACCAAAGAACATATCCTCCTGGCTCGTCAGGTTGGTGTTCCCCGTATTGTTGTGTTTATGAACAAAGTGGACCTTGTAGATGATCCTGAACTACTTGAACTGGTAGAAATGGAAATCCGCGAACTGCTTAGCTCATATGGCTTCGACGGTGACAATACGCCAATTATTCAGGGTTCTGCTACAGGCGCATTGGCTGGTGAAGATCAGTGGGTGAAAGCTGTAGAAGATCTGATGGATGCAGTTGATACCTACATTCCTCTTCCTCCTCGTCCGGTTGATCAACCCTTCCTGATGAGTGTAGAAGACGTATTCTCTATTACTGGTCGCGGTACTGTTGCTACCGGTCGTATTGAGCGTGGTCGTATTAAAGTTGGTGAGTCAGTTGAAATCGTAGGTATGATGCCTGAGAAACTGACTTCAACTTGTACTGGTGTTGAAATGTTCAAGAAAATTCTTGACGAGGGCGAAGCTGGTGACAACGCCGGTCTGTTGCTCCGTGGTATTGAAAAGACCCAAATCCGTCGTGGTATGGTTATTTGCAAGCCCGGCACTATTACGCCGCATACCGATTTTAAAGCTGAAGTATACGTACTAAGCAAAGAAGAAGGTGGCCGTCATACTCCGTTCTTCAACAAATACCGTCCTCAGTTTTACTTCCGTACTACGGACGTAACTGGTGAGTGTATCCTTGCTGAAGGCACTGAGATGATTATGCCTGGTGATAACACTTCCATCACTGTTCAGCTTATTCAGCCTATCGCTATGGAGAAAGGTTTGAAGTTCGCTATCCGTGAAGGTGGCCGTACCGTAGGTGCCGGTCAGGTTACTGAGATTCTGAAATAAGCAGGCTCTTTTAACGAGCTAAGCGATAATATCAATTGGCTAATCGGCATATTTGCTGATTAGCTAATTGTTTTACGGGCATAGTTCAACGGTAGAATAGAGGTCTCCAAAACCTTTGATCGTGGTTCGAATCCGCGTGCCCGTGCTATTAAATTGGGTTTGTGTAAAATAACAACATGAGCAAAGTATCAAACTATATCAGCGACAGCTGGAACGAGTTGGTTCATAAAGTAACCTGGCCAACATGGGCACAATTGCAACAAAGTACTATGATTGTGCTTGGCGCAACGCTTGTCATTACCGCCATTATCTGGATAATGGACACAGCATCGGAAAACCTGCTGAAACTGATTTATTCGCTTTTTAAATAAGCCATGGAAGGAACTGAACAGCAAGTGCAAAAAGATACCAAATGGTATGTTCTCCGTGTAGTAAGCGGCAAAGAGCGTTCCGTAAAAGAGTATCTGGATAAGGATATAGCCCGGCAAAGTTGGGGAGAAAAGATTGTACAGATTTTTCTGCCAATGGATAAAGTGTACAAAGTGCAAAACGGCAAAAAAGTGATGCGCGAAAAGAACTTTTACCCCGGCTATGTATTTATGGAGGTTATAGATGGCGGGCTAAACGACGATATTGTTCAGCATATCAGCAACATCAGCAATATCATGCACTTCCTTACCGATGGTAAAGGGTCTAAAGGCAATATTATTTCGCTGCGCAAGTCAGAAGTAAATAAGATGCTGGGTAAGATGGATGAAATGAGCGAAGGCGGCATGAGCATGAGCGAGCCTTTCATCGTTGGCGAAACCATCAAGATTATCGA
>JAHEMO010000071.1 GCA_024643625.1 Chitinophagaceae bacterium | reverse complement strand
AGTTTGCTTTTTCGCTCATCCAATTTGCTACGCAATATCACAATGTCTTTTACACTGCGCACAAAGCTCAGGGCCAGCCAATCTACATCCTGGTCGATAATGAATTCCAGATCTTCCAAATCTTTGTCCGTAAGTGCGGGTAGCGATGTTTTGGTATCGGGTAGGTTAATGCCTTTTTTGCTGGATAGCACACCTCCAATGGTTACTTCCACCTTTACATCACCACTGCGTTCAATGTCTTTTACAATCACTTCAATCTTGCCATCGTCGATCAAAATTTTATTGCCAACTTTTACATCCTTGCTGAGATTAGGATAGCTTACATAAATGCACTGCATAGTACCAACACACTTAGTGTTGGTAAATGTCAGCACATCACCGGGCTCAACGCTAAGCGCGTTATTTTCAATTTCGCCCACTCGCAGCTTTGGTCCCTGCAGGTCAGCCAGAATACTGATGTTATAAGGTTCTTCTTTGTTTATACGATGGATTTGGTCAATGATTCTTTTCTTGTCTTCATGTGTGCCATGCGAAAAATTGAGCCTGAACACATTTACGCCAGCTTTTACAAGGGCAAGCATCGTGTCGTAGCTGTCAGAAGCCGGCCCAACAGTGGCAACAATTTTTGTTTTTTTCATACTATGCGCTCTTCCGGCAGCATTGTCCATTTGCGCATATGTATACTTACTAAGGTCTTTACTCATAATATTTAGAGAGCTATTTATTGATGCTGAATTTAATTGCTATGTAAAGATGTAAGGCAAATAATCAACTGGCAAGTATTTTCACAATCTTCAGCCAGTCTTTATTGAATTTGTCCTTCACTTTTACCGCCTGCGACAATGGCAGGTACGACATCTTATTGTTTACTATGCCTACCATTACGTTGAACCGCCCTTCGACAAGACATTCCACTGCATGATAACCCATGCGGCTGGCAATTAGCCTGTCTAAGCATGTTGGAGATCCGCCACGCTGAATGTGACCTAAAATGCAAACCCGAATATCGGCATTCGGCAGTTTTTGCTTCAAAATCTGCCCAACTTCAGCTCCGCCGCCAAAATCATCGCCTTCGGCCACCACCACAAGATTCACCAGTTTCTGGCGCTTTTCTTTTTCGGTGAGGCTCTCTACCAATTCGTCCATATTGGTCTTTGTCTCCGGAATCAGGATATTTTCTGCGCCGGTAGCAATACCGCTATGCAGTGCTATGTATCCGGCATCTCTTCCCATTACTTCAACCACAAAAAGGCGGTCATGCGCATCGGCGGTATCTCTTATTTTGTCAATGGCTTCTACTGCGGTATTTACTGCCGTATCAAAACCAATAGTAAAGTCTGTTCCGGCCATATCCTTATCAATAGTGCCAGGAATACCGATACAGGGAATATCAAATTCTTTGCTGAAAATTTCGGCACCTTTAAAACTCCCGTCTCCGCCAATGATAACCAGGCCGTCGATATTTCTCTTTTTCAGGTTATCATATCCGCGTTGCCTTCCCTCAGAAGTGCGAAAATCTTTACAACGGGCAGTTTTTAAAATCGTACCGCCGCGCTGAATGATGTTAGCAACGCTGCGACTTTCCATTTTTACAATGTCGTCGTCAAGCATGCCCTGATAACCTCGATATATGCCGAATACATTTAAGCCGTTGTAAATTCCTGTTCGCACCGCCGCTCGTATCGCGGCATTCATGCCAGGGCTATCGCCGCCCGAAGTTAGTACGGCGATATTTTGAATGGTATTACCCATAAATTTTTATATGTAGAAAAATCTGTATTAGTTGTTTCGCCGCCATATAGGGGCAAACAAAAATAGGGTTTTGCAAACTATGCAAGGGAATCACCAGATTGCTATTACAGCCATGGATGATCAGTTGGGGCGATAAAGCATTTTTGGAAATATGCCGGCTTATCTATAAATACTTCTATTTCGGGATTTTCTTTTGTGCCCTTCATCCATAAGTATTGGCGTTTTTTGTAGATATGTGAAAAAAAATGCACTCTTTTGGTGAATTATTCAGTTTACTTCACTTCAAATAATTTTTATGAAAAAGCAATCGCTATTATTTGCTGCCACAATCACCATTTTGTTGAGTTGTAATAAGCAAATAGAAACTCCAGCCGGGCAAGATATGGATAGCTCGAAAACGGATGCAGTGGTACAAAGAGCAAAACGTAAAGGCCCCACCGCCGTTGCCTATAAAACATACACCATTCAGCAGGGCAGTCATAATTGTGACCAATCCACTATTGCAAGTGTCAGAACCAGCGAGATGAAATTTAAGGTTCGCTTCAATGAATCTGCCATATACACCACAGTTTTGCCGGGCAATCAGGCCGATATCAATAAACTTTGGGGATTTAGCGAAGGATTTAATAACCAATACAACAGCGCCCGGTTTGGCTGGACCTGGTATAATAATGCCCTTAGACTGCATGCCTATGTTTACAACAAAGGTGTCAGGGGCTACAAGGAAATAACTTCAATAGGCATTGGCGAAGAGGTTGACTGCAGCATAAAAATTTCCGGATCTTCTTACATATTTACAGCAAAAGGAATCAGCGTTTCAATGGGCCGTGGTGGAAGTGGAACTTCTGCCAGTGGCTATCAGCAATTCCCATACTTCGGTGGAGACGAGACAGCGCCTCAACTTATTACCATTGATATTGCAACGCAGTAACTGCTGCCAGAGCGCTTAACTAGAAGTTTTTGCAATTAATGGTCAACTGTTTGTTTGGTATAGTCGTTACTTTACCTGACGGAGTAATGATGATATGATAGGACACAGGTTTGACAAATACGATCCCAGAGAGGATGGCAAATCCAGATTTGAGCAAATGCTCAACCTGTTTATGCAACTGCTGAGCTATACCAACGGCGATGCAACGGAGGCATTGCAATGGATGAATGAGCTTGATAAAAAATATCAGCTCACGGATGATACTTATGGTATGGGTGATTTTATCGACGAGCTCAAGCAAAAGGGCTACCTCAGTGACAACAATCAAAATGGTGAGATTAAAATAACGCCTAAAACCGAACAAGGTATTCGTAAACGTAGCCTGGAAGAAATATTCGGCAAGCTGAAAAAATCTAAGCAAGGCAATCATCATAGCTTTAAACCCGGACAGGGAGATGAATTAAATCCCGAAACAAAACCCTTTCAGTTTGGGGACACGTTGGAGCAAATTGACTTTACAGAGAGCATTCGCAATGCTCAAATCAATCATGGTATTGACGCTTTCAGGATGCAGGAAGATGACCTTCAAATCCGCGAGACAGATTTTAAGGCACAGACCTCCACAGTGCTGATGATTGATATAAGCCATAGCATGATTCTGTATGGGGAAGACCGCATAACCCCGGCTAAAAAAGTAGCCATGGCTTTAAGCGAATTGATTACTACAAAGTATCCTAAGGATACACTTGATATTGTGGTATTTGGCAATGATGCGTGGACAGTAGAAATTAAAGACTTGCCTTATTTGCAGGTTGGTCCCTACCATACCAATACTGTGGCTGGCTTGCAATTAGCTATGGATTTGCTGCGCAGGCGGAAAAATCCAAACAAGCAGATTTTTATGATTACTGATGGTAAACCCACCTGTCTTAAAATTGGCAATCGGTATTATAAAAATAGTTTCGGAATTGATCGGCGAATATTTAGCCGCTGCCTCAATTTGGCAGCTCAATGCAAGAAACTTAAAATACCCATTACCACATTTATGATTGCAAGCGATCCATATCTGCAAAAATTTGTTTCAGAGTTCACTGAAACTAATCAGGGGAAAGCTTTTTTTGCTTCACTAGACAAATTAGGTGCTTTCATTTTTCGTGATTTTGAAAGCGGGAAACGAAAGACTGTTTATTAATCACCATTCCAATTTAAATAATTAAAAACCTCCGGGAAATGTTTTCCGGCTTAAAGGGTTAGCTAACTATATCTATGAAACCACATATTCACACGCTGGGCGAATTGAAAGAAGCGGGTTATAAACCCAAAAGCATCAAAGACGAGATAAGACACAACTTAATTAAGAAACTTCGTGCCAATGAGCCGACTTTTAAGGGCATTATAGGTTATGAGGACAGTGTGATACCCGATACAGAAAGGGCATTACTTAGCCGGCATAATATGCTGTATCTGGGCTTGCGGGGACAGGCTAAAACACGTATGGCACGGCAGATGACATCCTTACTTGACGAGTACATACCAGCTATTGCCGGCAGCGACATTAACGATGATCCATTTAAGCCTATTAGCAAATTTGCCCGCGATCTTGTAGCCACCAAAGGGGACGAAACCCCTATAGAATGGATTCATAGCAGCGACAGGTATGGTGAAAAATTAGCTACACCAGATGTAACGGTGGCTGATTTGATAGGTGATATTGATCCCATAAAGGCAGCTAATTTGAAACTCAATTTTGCCGATGAAAGGGTTTTGCATTATGGTATCATCCCCCGCAGCAATCGTGGCATTTTTGTAATAAATGAATTGCCTGATTTGCAGGCGCGCATTCAGGTAGCATTGTTCAACATTTTGCAGGAAGGCGATATTCAGATCAGGGGTTTTAAGCTACGATTGCCACTTGATATTTTGTTTGTATTTACAGCAAATCCCGAAGACTATACCAATCGCGGCAGTATAGTTACACCGCTGAAAGATCGTATTGAAAGCCAGATACTTACGCACTACCCGCGCAGTATGGAGGCGGCCCTTGCCATTACAGCCCAGGAGGTTCGCCTTGCGGATAATATGGAGGCAGCAGTCACTATGTCACCGTTGATTAAGAAACTTATTGAGCAGATTGCATTTGAAGCCCGCGCCAGCGAATTTGTTGATAAGAAAAGTGGTGTTAGCGCAAGGCTTACTATAGCAGCATTTGAAAACGCGATAAGTACCGCCGAACGTCGGGCCATGCTTACCGGCGATAGTGAAACCATAGTGTGGGTAAGCGATTTTACGGGCATTGTGCCTTCCATTACCGGAAAGGTTGAATTGGTATATGAAGGCGAGCAGGAGGGTCCCTACCAGGTAGCTATCAGCCTTATTGAAAAGGCTATCCGCACACAGTTTGTTGAGGTATTCCCCAATCCTGAGTCGCTTAAGAAACGCAACACAGGTAAGCGTTCTGTGGAGCAACGTGAACTGGATAATCCCTATCAGGCAGTTGTTCGTTGGTTTGATGAGGGAAACAAAATTGACCTGACAGTTGATATGTCGGATCGGGACAAAATAAATGCTTTGTACGGCGTGAGCGGTCTGCATGCTCTTGTAAACAAATATGCTGCAGGGCTTGGTGAAATTGACGCAGCCCTTATGATGGAATTTGTGCTGCACGGAATGGCAGCCTATTCACTTATCAGCAAAAAGATAATTGAAGGCAGAGTAGAATTTAAAGATTTGATGGGGAGCATGTTTAATTTCAAAGATGCAATGGATGATCTTGGCGAAGAAGAGGAAGATGACAATGAAGACTTCTAATTCGTCTGGTCAACCTGTCGATAATTAATGTTTATACTATTTTGTTTGCCTCTGCATTGTATGCGTTTTCAAAATCCCGTTCATCAAATATTGCTTCTACAATCGTGGCAATGTTTTCACTGATGGTTTGCATAGGCAGATCATTGGGGTCGAGTCCAAAGGGGTCTTCAATCTCTTCTGCAATTACTTCCAAACTGGCCAATACATAAAATACAAATGTTACAACGGGTATGGTCAGCCATTGCAAGGTGAGGGCAAAGCCAAAAGGAAGAGACAATACATAAATTACAATAAACTTCTTGATGAATGTGGCATACGAATAGGGAATAGGGGTGTTTTTTATTCGCTCGCAAGCACCACATATATCAAGCAGCGATTGTATTTCAGGGTTTAGAATTATTAATTGGTCACCACTGATTTTTTGCTGTTTGTATAGTTGTTGGATTTTGGTTTGTAACAGAATTACAATTTCTACCGGAGTATGGTCGCTTCGCAATACACTTTGGTAGCTTTTCGCGTTGTCATCATCCAGCGCCATGCGTGTGCTATCTTTAAGCATATGCATCATCAGCTCATGCGGAAATAACTTTATACATTTTTCCAAATATTCCCTGTCGCCCTCATCAGTAATCATCACATTGAGTTTGATGGCAAGATTGCGACAATTATTAACCAGACTACCCCAAAGTTTGCGACCCTCCCACCAACGGTCATAAGCGCTGTTAGTTCTAAATACCAGCAGCATGGAAATGGCGAAGCCAAGTATGCTATGCATTATTGGTAGGTTCTTAAGAAAACTGTCTTCGCTAATTTGCAAATAGCGGCGCTCCACAAATACTACTATGGTTGAAAAAATCGCAGTAAACAATAAAGGATAGCGAAGGCGCTGTATGGTATCGCTTTTGCTGATGTGAATGAGGGGTTTCCACCAGTCTTGTGTATTGTAATACTTCATGAAATGTTGTAGACACAGTTTTTTGTAAAGTGATCCTTAAGGCTTTGGCAGATTAAACGGATAAGCAATATGCAGTAATCCTTCGCAGGGAATCGTTCTCTTTTCGGCACTACTTTTTAGGGCCAATTCAATTAGCTTAACGGTGTTATAGCCATGAGCAGCATTTTCGTTAACTGGCTTTCCTTCCGTAATACTACCATGCAGGTTTTGGTAATATTCACCAAAATTGCCCGGCAGGCTGGTCACTTTTTCGTTAAGCAAATGATCATTGAAAAAAGTGTGTAAATGACCTTTCATTTCAGGTGGTTCCTGTCCCCACTCTGCTGTGTCAGGTACTGCACCTTCTTTCAGTAATGCTTCTTGCGGATCATCGCCATGCTTAATGTATGAACCCATATCACCATGCACCTGATATCGCGGTCCCATTTCTCTTACCAGCATGCTGCTTTTTAATATGGCTGTGCAATAGCCGAAGTCAAGCCGAATATCAAAATAATCGTCGATTCGGGCATGTGGCCGTTGGTGTTTGATGAACGCCGTGATGTTGTTGGGCAAGCCAAATAAGCAAAGCGCCTGATCGATCAGATGCGAACCTAAATCGTATAGTATGCCACTGCCGGCAATCGGTTCTTCGCGCCATGCGTTGGGCTTTGCTTCAGCCCGAAACCTATCAAAATGGCAAATGTATTCATGTACATGGCCCAGCATCTGATGCTGAAGCAAATGCACTATAGTTTTAAAATCCGACACGTATCGCCGGTTATGATAAACGCTTAATATTTTGTTGCTATCATGCGCCAAATCGATTAGCGTTAATGCCTCTGCGGATTCGTTGGTGAAAGGTTTTTCTACTACCACATGTTTACCAGCCTTAAGAGCTGCTGCTGCAAAAGGAAAATGTGTTTCGTTTGGCGTTGTAATAATTACCAAATCAACTTTTTCATCCAGCAGCATTTCATTAAAGGTTCTGTAAATGGTACATTCAGGATGTGCAATAGCAGCTTCATTTCCACTCCTTTGAACAATTGCTTTTAGTGCATATCCCGGGTGGATACTTATAAAGGGAAGATGAAATACACGAGCTGACATGCCATAGCCCACTACCGCAGTGCCTATTGTTTTTTGCATGGCGGAAAGTTACGCGGTTGGTCAACAAAAACTACTTTTATTGGTGCCCCAAAGACTTTAATCCAATACTTCACTCCAGGTGTGGTCTGCCAACAATCTTACCCCTGCAAGAAATGCCTGATACGGGCCTGTGCCCCCCCATTCCCGCGGACTTACCAGCGATAAAACGCTATGGCCATCGCTTTTTTCATACAAGTAGTAGGTTTGGCCAATTACAGGTTGAAAGGTAATTTTGGCGTCGTATATTTTTAGCGAGAGCTCTTTCCGTTTTCTAAGATCCTGTGCCTGCCTTGCGAGCAGTTCAATCTGCTCTCGTATCTGTCCCAACTGCATATTGGTTTGCTCTTCCATAGCTTGCAGCGCCTTATGTTTTATCACACCCTCTTCTGTTGGTCTTATGGCCACGCTACCTACTGATGATGCATATGGCAAAACACTTAACTGTTTATGGTATTCTTCTTTATTGGTGAATGGATTCCCCTTTTCATCAATTCCGGTTTGGGTAACGCGGAGGTGACCATTGGGTAAAATTTCATTGGTTATCACCAATACATTTTCATCCTTCTTTTGCAGGTTTATCTTGATACAAGAGGCATTTTGAATGGAAGCGATACAGGTATCCGCAATTTCTGTATGTGCGAAAATGTGGGGGAGGGCATCAGGAATTATTTGATATTCAGTATAAAAGGCCTGGTTCTCAACATCAACCCAGTTGCTCGAAATCTTCAGCGATTGATTGCCGCTATCTGACTCTATTTTGTAGAATCCGCTTTTGGGAGGAATCCCGTTTTCAAAAAAACAGCGTTCGGGGAAGAGTTGCCAGGAGGCTAAAAAATTATATGCCTGAACCATTATTATTTCTGGTATTTGAATGGCATAACACCTAAACTTTTAAAAAGATCAGTTTCTCATTCAGTTTACTGCAACGGCCAGGGCAGAAAGCCTACCAATTGCTCTAAATAGAATTTATCGGTAGTATCATAATGGGCCGGCAACTCGCTATCGGCATCGAGTACAGCCACCACAACTCCGTTTTTAATGATAGGTACTACAATTTCACTTTTGCTTAAACTACTGCAGGCTATATGGCCAGGGAAATCGTCGACATCGGCCACCACCAAAGTTTCCTGTAATTGCCAGGCTTTTCCGCAAACTCCCTTGCCCATAGCAATGCGTGTGCATGCCAAAGGGCCCTGAAAAGGACCTAGTACCAATTCGTCATTTTTTACCAGATAAAAGCCAATCCACCACCAATTAAATTGCTCACGTAGCATGGCTGCCGTATTGGCGAGATTGGCAATCAAATCAGTTTCGCCTTCTACTACAGCCCTGATTTGCGGCAGCAGGGCTTCATATTGCTCTTCTTTTTTTCCAATGGCTACCTGCAGTTCCTCCGCCATGTCTTATTTTTTTATTACCAGTGTATGTGAAATGATATCATGAAGTCCCTGACGCTTTTCTGTAAATGCTACCATGATATAGCCGATATATAAAATAAGCGCCGACAAAATTTTCCCGAGGTTTCTGCCGAGGGCCGTCATAAATGAAATAGGCTCCAGCGATTCATTAGTTACCATAAGCCCAACGGCCTTTTTACCAAAAGTTGCCTGATGTCTGGAACTCTCCATTATGGGATAGTACAGGAAATAGGCCGGATAAAGCACAAAGGACATAGCAGATAAAAGCGACTCATTGATCATTATTACGGGCAAAACAATTACAAAGCCAATTACTATAATAATAAGCGAGTCAAGCAGGCTTGCTGCAACCCTTATCCAAAAACCTGCGTATTCAGGAGCAGCATATGCAGGGGATTCCAACAAGTCGTGTTGGCCAAAAGGCGAGTGAGTGTCGGTGTTGTGGTGTTTTGGTGTATATGAATCCATCATTCTGGGATTGTTTGCTATGCAAAGAAATAGGGTATTGTTAAATGAAACATTAAAACGATAATTATTCATGTTGATCAGCCATTTGCTTAATGATCCGGGAAACAATGCTTTGTCAATGGCGTTAACGCGAAGTGAAACCGCAGGGTTGTCGGATAAAAGACAAATGGATGCAACTATTCCTGATTTCTTAGCACTTTAAAAATTAATACAATGCGCAAATTACTGATTCTCTTTTCGATAGGATTATTGACACTTTCGGTTTCGGCACAGGAAAAGGAAGGTAACGGGATACCCGCTAAATCCCGGTTCGTAGATGTCAGCGCAGGCTTTGGACAGGATATTTTCACTGTTCCGGTGGGATATTTTTATAACTGGCAACTCGGCAAAAAGCATAGGTTCATTATTGGCACGGGGCTGCGGCTCAGCGGCATTTGGGGCAACAATCTTACTTACACTTCTGCACCTGCATCATTGGCTGGAGAGTCTGCTTCAGAGGATACATTAACCGTTCCGAAGGCGGGGGTGTATGCGGCTAATCTTATACTAAATCTCGGATACAATTTCAGTCCCAGATTGCAGGCAGGTTTTAATATTGATGCTATCGGCTTTTCCTTCGGACCAGAACAATCAGCTATTTTTCAATCCAACGGTATCAACCAAACTGTAATGGCAAAGCCAACTTCCTTCAATTGGTTACTGGTGGGGAATAATGACAAAGGATCGCTGAACTCTGAGTTTTACCTGCGGTACAGGGTTGGCAAAAATCTTGGACTGAAGGCTGCGTATCAATATCTTTTTACTGAATACACCACAGATAGAGACGTGCAAACGATTCCGGATTCTAATGATCGTTTTCGCAATAAAAGTTCCCTGTTCAACATTGGTGTCACATGGTTTCTTTAATGCCTGCTGCCATGAAAAGATTGCTTTTCCTTTTGCCTTTGTGTATCATGGTGAGCATATTCGTCGAAGCACAATCTTTACGGCTATTGCCTGATAAAAGCGCTATAGGCTTTGCAATAAAAAATTTTGGCGTTACGGTGGATGGCAGTTTTAGTGGGCTAACCGGTAGTGTAAATTTTGATCCTGCAAACCCCAATGCAGCCAAATTCTCAGCGTATGTTGACGCCAAAACCATTAATACAGGTATGTCATCACGCGATAATCACCTGCGTAAAAAGGATTACTTTCATGTGGATGAGTACACCAAAATTCGGTTCGAATCGGCGCAGGTGAGCAGGAGTACGAAAGATGGGGTCTACCTGATGCAAGGTAATCTTACCATTAAAGGTGTTACCAAGGCAGTTCGTTTTGGTTTTACGGCCACACCGGTGACCGGCGGCTATTTATTCAAAGGCAAGTTTGCCATCAATCGGCGCGATTTTGGCGTGGGCGGAAGTAGTATTTCGCTCAGCGATGAGCTTCAGGTAATACTTGAGGTAATGGCGCTGCAGTAGTGTTTCGGCCATCGCTAAACGATTACCCCTTATTTTTAGGATTGCCGCCGGCGATTACTATACATGCTCAAGTCCTCAACGTTACAATTACTGCGCTTTCCATTTTCGTTTTTTTTGATGCCGGTATACCTTTTTGCCTTGGCTACTGCGCCACAAATAATGCTGCAGCCGGCGATATTATTATTTGTAATCCTGCATCTCTTGGTTTATCCCGCCAGCAATGGTTACAATAGTTATATGGATCGGGACGAATCGCCCATTGGCCTTTTGGCTAATCCTGAAAAGCCAACACTCAAATTGTTTTATACAACTATTGTATTAGACGTTTTGGGTTTAGTATTGGCATTTTATGTGTCTTTGGAAACCGGGCTTCTTGTAGCGGTTTACATAGTATTCAGTCGGTTGTATAGTTACAGGGGCGTACGGCTAAAGCGCTTCCCGGTTATTGGCTACCTTACCGTCATTCTTAACCAGGGTGGGCTTACATTTTATATCGTGTACAAGGCAGTTTCAGGTGTTCCGCCGGAATGGGTGCTACTTTTGTCGGCCACATTGCTAATAGGCGGTTTTTATCCCATAACGCAGGTATACCAACACCATTCGGATGCAAAGGATGGGGTAAATACGCTATCTATGCTGCTAGGGGTCAAAGGGACTTTTTTATGGTGCGCAGCATGCTATGCCATGGCCATTGGCTTATTACTATTGTGGAGTTTGATGCACAACAAAATGCAGGATTTTTTGGTAATACAATTGTGTTTTTTGCCTGTGCTGTTTTTCTTTTTTAGATGGGTAGTGCAGGTGTGGCAATCCGCAGAAAAGGCCGATTTTAAAAATACCATGCGAATGAACTGGATAGCATCAACCTTTACCAATCTGGCATTCTTAATCATCTTAATCCGACATACGCTTGACTAATATTATTTCAGTAGGTACCGCAGTACCGCCACACAAACACCTGCAACAGGATATTCTCGATTATATGATCGATGCTTTTGGCCTGGATGCTACCGAAGCCCGCAAACTATCTTTTTTGTATCGTCACAGTGACATTCAATATCGCCATTCTGTACTTCCGGATTTTAGTCGCGATAGTGTCCCTGAAATTTTCAGTAAAGATGCTGACGTGCCTGCTATGGAATGCAGGATGAAGATGTATGACAAGCATGCCTTACAGTTAAGCGCCGAAGCGCTGCAGCAAGCCATCCATGGTGTTGTTCAGGCTCGGGATATAACGCATCTTATTACTGTGAGTTGTACAGGCATGAGTGCGCCCGGTCTTGATTTACAACTTCTGTCGGCTATGCAAATGCACCCCACAGTTTTTAGAACCTCGGTAAATTTTATGGGTTGTTATGGTGCGATTCACGGTTTGAAACTTGCCAGTTTCATATTAGCCACTCAGCCAACGGCCGTGGTGGCTGTGGTAGCTACTGAAATATGTACAATTCATTTTCAGCATGATTACACTGCCGATAATGCAGGAAGTAGCTTGCTTTTTGGAGATGGCAGTGCCGCAATTTTACTTTCCAATCGAAAGGATCTGCCAGCAAAAGCCTGCATTCGTTCATTTTACAGCAGGGTAGCTGAAGCTGGTAGGGACGATATGAGTTGGCATCTCAGCAGCCATGGATTTTTAATGAAACTGAGCGCTTATATCCCAAAACTAATTGAAGCCGATATTGAATCTTTAGTGAATGGCGCATTAGAACAAAGTGATTTAACCGTGCAGGAAATTACGCATTGGTGCGTACATCCTGGAGGAAAGAAAATACTGGATAATATTTCCGGGAAATTAAATTTGAAGGAAGATAAAATGCAGTCATCGCGGCAGGTATTGCGCGATTATGGCAATATGAGTAGTCCCACGGTTTTGTTTGTGCTTAAGGAGCTGTTGGAAAAAAATGAAGGCAAGCCGGGACCCTTGCTGGGTATGGCTTTTGGGCCGGGGCTTACTATGGAAACCTTTTGCGGAGAACTGTTATGAACTGGCTGGAACGATCATCGCAAGCAGAACTTTTGGATGGTAACGATATTCTATTGGCCGACCTTGAGCAGAACCTCAAAGAGATAGATGCAGTAAACCGTTGGCTGGGTGGCTTTGCCATTAGTTGTAAAGGATTTGCGTCATTGGCAGGAAATAAAAAACAGATTCATCTGGCGGAAATTGGCTGCGGTAACGGTGATAACCTGCGGGCTATTCAGCGGTTTGCGTTAAAAAAAAATATCGATGTGCAGATTACCGGTATCGACATAAAAGAAGGCTGTATTGCACTTGCTGAAAGCCGCCCTATAGTAAATGCCAAATGGATTTGCAGCGACTACCGAACTGTACAATTTGAACAGCCGCCGGATATTATTTTTTCCAGCCTGTTTTGCCACCATTTTAGCAGAGAAGAAATTGTTAGGCAACTCCATTGGATGCAGAATAATTCTCGTATTGGATTCTTTATTAATGATTTACATCGCCACCCTTTGGCCTATTACAGCATTAAAGCGCTGGCTACAATGTTTTCAAAATCATATTTGTTTAAGCATGATGCGCCGCTCAGTGTTGCCCGTTCATTTACGCGTAGCGACTGGGAGGAAATAAAACGAGACTCTGGTTGCAATAACCTCAATATTACCTGGCAGTGGGCTTTTCGGCATTTAATAACGTATGGGCACAATGAACCATAATGCGCAATACGATATTGCCATAACGGGTGGTGGCCTGGCGGGACTTTCGCTGGCCATTTTATGTGCCAAATCGGGCTGGAAGACTATTCTTTTCGAAAAGGATAATTATCCCCGACACAAAGTTTGCGGTGAGTATATCAGCATGGAAAGTTGGCCACATTTGGAAAGATTAGGTTTGGCGCTTTCCGAAATGGATTTGCCGCATATTAAAAGTCTGCAATTGTCGGATGCAAAGGGCAGGGCGTATGACTTTCAACTTCCACTTGGCGGTTTTGGCATCAGTCGCTACTTGCTTGACTATCTTATGTATCAGCAAGCGGTAAAAGAAGGTGTTGTGGTTTATACCAATTGCAAAGTGATGTCTATTGATGAAAAGAGCAACCATTTTGTCATACAAACGGAATCTAATAATTACACTGCTGCAATAGCTGTGAATGCATATGGCAAAAGAAGCAATCTGGATATCAAATGGCAGCGAAATTTTGTTCAAAAGAAGCCAGGTGCATTAGACAATTGGGTAGGCGTGAAGTACCATATCAATTATGATGTTCAAAAGGACAGGATTGCTTTGCATAATTTTGCAA
>JAHEMO010000312.1 GCA_024643625.1 Chitinophagaceae bacterium | reverse complement strand
TGAGCCGCTGTATTCCAACACAACAGGCAAGGGCAATGCCGCACTTGGCTTTCAGGCTTTGTATGCTAATACTTCGGCGGATTATAATACGGCGGTAGGCTGGCAGGCGCTTTACACCAATTCTACAGGTATTAGAAACACCGCATCGGGATACAAATCGTTGCATGACAATACAGGTAGCAGCAATACGGCTATTGGCAACGAAGCGCTTGCGCTTAATTCAGTAGGCAATAGCAATACAGCCATTGGCAGCAATACGCTGGACCAGAATGAGCGGGGCGAAAAAAACACGGCAGTAGGTGAGTGGGCGCTGCATGCCAATGTAATTGGCAATACCAATGTAGCCCTCGGCGACTCCGCCGGCTATCAATCGCTCGGCAGCGGCAATATTTTCATCGGCCATCGGGCAGGCGCCAGCGAAACAGGCAGCCAAAAATTTTACCTGGGTAATAACTCCGGCAATACGCTTATCTATGGCGATATGGCCACCCGGCAAATTCTTCTTGGCCATGCCAGCCCTAATAACTACAGTTTTAAAGGCAGCCGTACCCTCAACGTACTGGGCGGCATACTGGCCGATAGTGTTCGCGTAGCGCTTAGTGATCAGTGGGCCGACTACGTTTTTGATGAAGACTATGCGCTGCAACCGCTTGACGATCTGCAGCAGTACATCAAAACCAACCATCACCTGCCCGGCATACCTACCACGGCAGAAGTAGCCGCCAACGGTATAGAACTGGGTAATATGCAGGCCAAACTGCTGGCCAAGATTGAAGAGCTGACCCTGTACCTTTTGCAACAGCAGCAGGAAATTGAGGAACTGAAAAAGCACATAAAAAATCCGGGGAAGTAACCTGTTGGTTTAGCGCTAGTGTCCTCAACTACCGTCAACCGTATTGCTGCGTAATGCGGTGTCTCCGCCTGATAGCGGGGCTATGCGCATGCATGGCTTACACCTGATGATATACTTTACTTGCAGATTGATATAACGATCCTATTTCGGTGGATGGGGACACCCTCCGGTAATGACACCCACCGCTAACCGTTGAACTTACCGCCATGCAAAACCATGGCATATAGCCAGTCCATCAAACGGCTTGCCTCCCTTTAATGCAGGATGGTAATGGTACCCGAAGCCACCGACAAATTCACCCCGGGATTAACCTTTACACTCCGCACAACGACCGTGGAATTAATGACGACGGTTCCGCTGTTGATAAACACATCGGTATTGGCGCCGGGAACGGCACCACAGCTCCAGTTGGCGGGATTTTCCCAGGTATTGCCGGCGCTGCCTGTCCATATATTTTGCGGTCGCGAATCGATGGTGGTGCATACCGCGGGTGCATTGTTTTTGTAGCGTACATGCACAGGGCGCCCCTCAGCATCGAGGGTAAGAAGGGCTATTGCTGCTTTGGTAAGGTCGTTATAGAAAATATGCGAGCCGGTGGTATCCACGCCCAGGGTTGCATTACTGCCGGGCACATATTGACGCGTAAGATCCGTAATGTCTAACCAGCCTAATGGCGCTACCTTCCCATCAACACGAATTTCGCGGTATTGGGTCGTTTTTTGCCGCAGTACCGGGTATTGCGGTTGCGGCGCAGGACCCGGCACTACAGCAACGCCATAAGCATCTACTGTAAAAAGCTTGCTGATAGCCACCCGCAGCCGAATGGAGTCCATGGTGGTGAAGCCCGCTGCAAGGTAGGCAGCCTTCAGGCCGGCGGGTAAATCCACAAACCTGAACCCTTCCAAATTGTTGGTGCTTTGCTGATAGATATCGAAAAAGTTCAAGGGCACAAAGCGTTCCTTAAAAATCGGATTGTTTCTATACACCACATTGAACGGATAACCAAACAGGTTCTTTTCCGTGTAGCCCAGCAGGTAAAGCCCCGAACTGTTCACCTGGTAGTAGCGCTCACCTACGGAGTCAATCACCAGCAAATCGGCGGTTGGAAACTTCGCAGCAAACTGTCCCTGGCCGGGTGCCCGGTATATTTCATCAAAAAGCGCATTTGGCGTTAACCCCGCGAAATTCCAGGACTGGTCGAAGCCCGGCGGGGTAACCATGGCGAAAGTACCCTGGTTGTAGGCCCATGCGTAGCGCAGCGTATCCCCTAATGCCGGTAGGGTGGAGGAAGGGATGGTGATCTGTGCCGTTGCGCCAATGCTGCCTATAGCGCCTAACAAAAAAAGAAAGATGTTTTTCATAACAGCCTGCCATTAGTGCTTGTGTATAGCCTTCGGTAAATGTAATACAATGTCCTGCCCAACCATAATCGGGCTTTGTGGCAGGTATTGGCTGGCATTTTTACGCGAAAAATCGGCTTTTACCTTTCTACTGGTCGCAGCGAACCTTGCATAAAATTCCTGCAGGCAGTATGCGTAGCAGCAGGTAACACGCTATCGGAATACTGCACTGGTTCCTCTCCGCTTATATGCCGTTTGTCGCAGGAAGAAATTGTATGTCGCGTATGGCCATTGGCTGGTCGCAAATCCATATGCATGTTTTATCACTCAACATAAGTTTGTTTCAGCATAATCAACACCATTCATTAACCTTAAAAAACATCCGTTATGAGCAACAGTATCGTCATGTTCTGGAACGAAAAAGCTGCGGAAATCATGCATGTGCACACGAGCCCGGGACATGATACCCGCCGCTTCGCCATGCTGCAAATAGCCATTCATGATGCACTGAATAGCATTGAAGAAAAGTATCAGCGCTATGCATATTCCGGTACCATACAAGCAAGTGCTTCACCGAGTGCTGCCATATCTGCTGCTGCCAAAAAAATGTTGGTATGGGCCATTGAGGACATCAAGGTCTTTAAGGAAGAATTTGATAAATTAAATACGCTGCAAACGAGTGTAGAAAATGCGCACAGGCAAATATTGAACAGCATACCCGATGGCACCGCTAAAACCACAGGTATTGATATTGGTGAAGCCGCTGCCGAAGCCATATTAGCAAAGAGAGCAAACGATGGCATCAAGAGGGTCAAGCTGGCATCCGCCGAGCCGCGGGATGGCACGCAACCCCGCGAGTTCAGATCAGATTACTACAAGGGACCTCCTCCTCCCGTAAATAAACTGCTGACAAATTATGGCACGGTTGCGCTATTTGCCATTCCTGCCAAAGCATCGTGCCAGTACAAGGAAGGCAATCCGGTAAGCGCTGCACAGCAATATGCGCAGGACTATGAAGAGGTAAAAGAAAAAGGTTCCCAAACGGCTGCCATCGATCCTGCGCTGAGAAAAATTACTGACTATTGGTCTAACCTGAATCAGCATGTGGTGTGGAATAATTTTGCTGTAGAACTCATTAAGTTGCATACAATGGATGAATGGCAAACAGCAAGACTTTTTGCACTGCTCCACACAGCCATGGCCGATGGTGCCATTTGTATGTTTGATGAACTGTACCAATACTACCATTGGCGTCCCATTACCGCCATCAATTATGCGTTGAAAGGCGACCCGCTTACCAACATCAAATGGAAACCTTATCAGGAAACACCAAGGGTACCCGAGTTACCTTCCTTCTTTGGCATTGCGGGTGCAGCCGTGGGCGAGATACTGCAAACCCTATTGGGCACAGATGTTACGCCGGCCATTCACCTGCATAGCGACCCCACCGCTATTCAGCCAATTACGCTGCGTTACAACAGTATTTCGAAGGCAGTAGAAGATAATGCCATCACCAAAATTTATTGCGGCTGGAACTTTCGTAGCACCGCCATCAACAGCATG
>JAHEMO010000311.1:1758-3760 GCA_024643625.1 Chitinophagaceae bacterium | reverse complement strand
AGTTTAACGATAATAGCTATAAAACCTGGTGCTTCAAGTTGTAACGCTTCCGGCGAAGTCTGGCCCCTTGTCCAAGGAAGGAGTCGCTCACCCGGCCGCTCACGCACCAGTAGCGGCACCAGCATAATGGCAACTACACCAATACTGAGCATGGCAATGGCAGTATTAAATCCTCTGGTATTTATCAGCTGTGTACCAATGCTGAGCGATGCTGCAGTACCGGCAATTTTTGCCCCCCACATAAGCCCGTTGGCACGGGCCTGCTCGGATATGGGCACCAGATCAATGGCCATGCCGTCGGTAGCCACATCCTGAAAAGCACCAAAAAAACTGACGAAAAAACCGGCAATACCAAAAATGCCCAGATGGCTGAGGGGCTCATCTATAAATGCCATGGCCAAAAAGCTGATGATGAGACCCAACTGCCCCGCCAATACCCATGGCCGACGGCGTCCCATGGGCCAAAAAGTGTAGCGGTCCATTAATGGTGCTATCAATACCTTGAAACTCCAGGGTATGCCTACTATCCCCAGAAATGCACCTATTTCCATCGGCGTTTTTCCATTAGCTGCCATCCAGGCCGGAATGCCAAAATAGGTCATGCCTTCAGGAATGCCCTGAGCTATATACAAAGCACAAAAACTGCTGTATCGCAAAGCCTTATTGTTCTGTAAGGTGCCTGCAGCGCTGCCCTTAGCCGCTTGATGCATGTATTGCTTTTTAATGGGTAATTGGTTAATGCGCAACACCTGCCTCATGTCCAACGAACTAATTAGAAAAAAGTCAGGTTACCAGCAGCGCGGAAAAAAGATAATTGAATTAGAGCGGAAGCCAAAAACTAAATGTTGTTCCGCTACCCTCACTGCGCTTTTCGCCGGCGATTTGGTTTTTGACAAGGCACCGTCCTCCACCATGTCATGCAGGTATGTACAGGCCGCAATTCTGCATCTTTGACTCCCACATGTGTACTACTGAAAAAGAGGCCTGTTCAATTATAATTGGTATGCAGTTACCTCATCGTATATAGACATTTAGGTATTGGATTTTATTTATACAGCATTGATCTTATCTCAACAATTTGTATACAAAAGCAAATGCAATAACTTTAAGCATTACAACCAACACTCATGTTGCTGTTGCCAACCGTTACATGTTAGTTCATTAATCTTTTATGCTATGAAAAGTATCCTGATTATGATTTGCCTTTGTTTGCCACCGATGCTGTCTGTTGCGCAAACTGTTGTACCACCTGCTGCCATTCAAATTAAGATGGCCTTGATGGCAGCGCCGGAAGAAAAACGGGAAGGTGCCATGGTATATGGCTACGATGCCAACGGACAATGGACAGTGCTACGCAAAGGCAGCAACGAAATGATTTGCATAGCCGATGATCCTGCCAAAAAAGGACTCAATGTATCCTGCTACCACAAAGATGTGGAACCACTGATGCAACGTGGCCGGGACCTGCGCAGTGCCGGCAAAACCTATGAAGAAATTGAAGCCATTCGTGCCGCCGAAGTGAAGGCGGGTACATTGGCTGTAAACAAGCAACCGAGTACTCTATTTGTATACAGTGCAAAAGAAGAAGATTGCGACTGGAATGCGGGCACGGTACGTCAAGGCTACCTCCGTTATGTAATTTATATTCCCTTTGCCACGCCACAAAGCACAGGACTTCCGCTTAAGGAAGGCGCACCAGGTATGCCCTGGATAATGGATCCCGGCACATACAGGGCTCATATTATGATTAATCCGGCCCGGCCGGCAAATTAATCTCGCTGCAGTAGCATTTATTTTTGCTCAGGTTGCCACCTTGCCAAACCGGTAATGCCCTTGGTAAGCATTTTGGCCAGCATCTCCGGAATGCCTTTGCGGGTAAGCACTTTGGTGGCATAGGCCTGCATGTCGGCAGCTGTCCAATCGGGTTGTACAAATGCTCCTTCTTTGTAACAATAACTGCAATACATAAGGCTTCGGCTTCCATCTGCATCAGTACCTCCAC
>JAHEMO010000311.1:0-1658 GCA_024643625.1 Chitinophagaceae bacterium | reverse complement strand
CCAAGCTTCACAAAAGTGATATCCCCCATCTTGGTTTCTTCGCCACCTTCGGGTAAATGCTCAATGATGGTGCCGGCTGTTGGAGGCACTACTTTATAACCACCCGATGATTTTTCGTAGAAGGTACCGCCCCAATAATAGTTGGTACCGCCGCCATCAAGTGTTGCTGTTTCGTAATTGTCGGGCAGCTTCTTTATTTCTGCCCCAACCGGTGCAGCTACTGCAGTGTATCCGCCATCAGATTTTACATACCACATGCCCTGATCAAAATAATACTCTTCTGCAAAATAATTATTTGCAGTTGTGGCATTAAAAGATGGACCACTGCTTGCCCCGGCAATAGCAGGTGCATAATAGTTGTAGTAGTACATGGAGTTCATGGCAAGATCAGGATTATAGTCGGGTACGTCATTTTGAACCATGATAATAATGGCTGTAGTAGTAAGCGCCGCTATAAAGAAACCCCATGGATGCCAGATGGGACCCCAGAAAAATGGACGATAAGGATGGTAGAAGAAAGGGTGATAACAATAAAACCCAAATCCGCCGTAACGGTACGGAGGACGCGGATAGGGGCGATAGTTATTGCCACGGCGAACCACAGTATTGCGGTTGTTGCGGACATTAATATCCTTGCTCTTGTCAACATTAATATTCACATCGCCGCGCTTGCTGTTGTCGATATTTACTTTGTTGCCAACGTTGTTGTTGTTACCAATGTTCTTGTCGCCAGCGGCACGGTTGTCTTTAATGTCGCCGCCCCTGTTGTTGCTACCCGAGCGGTCATTCCCATCACGGGAGGTAACGGATGGCTTGGATGTACTGGCTTTGTTAGCCACGCTGCTTTTAGCCTCAGGTCGTGAGCTGGACGTTTGGGCAGGACGCGAAGGAGACTTGGTGCTGCCACCGTTTACCGATCTTGATGGTGCGGAGGATGTTCGTGCAGCACCGCCACCAGATGGTCTCGCTGCCGGCTTGGCATGCTGCATGCGTTGCGCAGAAGATTCTGCCATTACAAACAATAGTGCGGCTGCCATTAGCAGTACTATCTTACTACATGTATTTTTTATTGCTTTCATTTTGTACAGATTTGTGTGTTAGATTATTTTTTTGGAACGATGGTAATAGGAGTAGCATCAGGCGGTGTTGTAAAATCAAATAATGCATCCGGCACATCTGCGTTTAGCTTCCAATTAGAAAAGTTCGCCTCATAGTGAGAGACGTTTTTATCAATGGTTTTATAAATGGCTTTAACCGGCAACATGTAGCCATCTTCACTTAACCAAAGCTGCAATACCACCTTGGGTCCCTTTGCCACAATACGATAGCAGGATTGCCCGTTTACGTCGCTCTTACCCATGTATTCAATTCTGTCTGCCATGGCAATCACATCGTCGGTAAATGTTGGGTAAAAGAAATCAGCTGCGGGAAAGTCAATATCATACTTATCGTGCACATAGTCAATAGTTTCCAGCGTGGTGGCACCACTATGCTGCAGGGTGCCGTAGTGATTACGCGCAAAAGAGTAATAATTCATGGATTCCCCATTAAACCAAATACCGGTTCGACCCTCGTCTGATTTACTCAACGCCATAAACTTATTATTACCTGAATAGGTAACATCATGGCTCGAAAATCTTGTAATCATGCCATAATCA
>JAHEMO010000070.1:6791-14264 GCA_024643625.1 Chitinophagaceae bacterium | reverse complement strand
AGCGTAAGCAGGGTGATGGCTACTTGTACCGCCCCAATCAAAAAACCCAGAATGGCGCCAATGATTTCGATGAATCTGAACTCCCGCGACATTATTTGCGTCAGAATATCCTCCAACTTATCAGAACTGAAATTGGAAACCTTGTTTACCACGATGGCCTCCAAATCCAACTCGTGCTTCAGGTTTTCCGTGTAGGTGGTCATAAGGCTGGGAAACAGATCATTCAATTCCTCCAGAAAAAGACCTTTTACCTTTTCGATGGTTTTATCGCCGATAAAGGCGCCGATCATCGGCATTTCTTTTGTGAGACGTGTACGTAAAAAATGATCGATATGGGCTTCAACAGCCGGACTAAGTTTGGCCAGATGGTCGGGGTGGGCAATTGTGGCCGCTATTTCTTCGAATGACAATAACTCGTTGCTGACCAGTTTTCCCAGCTTTTGGGCAAATTGTAGCTGTCGTTTTGGGAAAATACCCTGAATGGTCACGCCCAAAAACCGTTTAGGCTCCTTGGGATGAAATAGCATCTTGATAGCGATGAAATTGGTAAACCAGCCTATAAAGGCAGAGATTAAAGGGATAAGTGCCAGTACGTAGTAATTCATTATTGTAAAATGAGTGCCAAAAAAAACCTCCCGAACCAAAAGGAAAGCGGGAGGAAAAAAAATATGGGAGATTGAGGGGATTCGAACCCCCGGCCTTCAAAGCCACAATCTGACGCTCTAACCGACTGAGCTACAACCTCCGTTTTATGCGACCGCAAAAATAGGTAAAAGCGCTATTCGTTAACAAGCGGGTTGCAAATGAAAATACAAAGCTGAAAATCAGGCAATTCTGCTTGGTTTTGTTAATTCACATGGACGTTCGGGCCTCAACGCATCTTTTGTGTAGGTTTGAAGTTCATGCAAAACATTTGGAAAAATATGGTGTCGAAGAAATCATTGCCGTTTGTAATTCCTGTTGTGTTGTTGCTGGTGTTGGTAGTTGCAAAATCATGGGGTAACCTCAATACAGAACCCACCACCAAATACGCCAAGATACTTACCACGGTAACCGAGTTGCTGGAGCAGGGGCATTACAGTCCCAAGAAATTGGATGATAACTTTTCTAAGTCTGTTTTCGAAGAATATATCCATAGGATTGACAATGACCGGATAATATTTTACGCAGAGGATATTGCCAAACTTCGTAAGCAGTTTGGTACCGAGTTGGACGATGAAATGCGCGCAGGCAAAGTTGATTTTATCAAAGCCGTTGATGATTTATATACGAAGCGTTTGCAGGAATCCATGGCCATTTTTAAAGCGCAAATGGCAAAGCCCTTTGATTTTACTGTTGAGGAAAGCATTCAACTTAGTGACGACGAAGCGCCTTACGCGGCCTCAAAATCTGAGCTTACAGAAAATTGGCGCAAGCTATTGAAGTACATGACACTCGAGCGCTATGCTGATGAACTGGAATCTAAAAAGCAAGCGGCAGCCGGCGCAGAAATAAAGTCGAAAGCCGATACCACGCTGGAGCGTGAAAGTCGCGACAGGGTTACAGAGATTTGGAACCGTCGCTTTAAACGCCTTACGGAGAAATATGATTTTGATGAGAAGTTCAATACCTATGTCAACACCATTTCCGAACTGATGGATCCGCATACGCAGTTTTTCCCTCCCGTGGAAAAGCGTGCTTTTGATGAAGCCATGAGTGGCAGATTTTTTGGCATTGGAGCCCAACTTACCGGCGGCGATGGTAAAATAAAGATTGCCAGTGTAATTACCGGAAGTCCTGCCTGGAAGACTAATGAAATACAGGTAAATGACGAGATAGTAAAAGTAGCTCAGGGCGAAGGAGAGCCGGTGGATGTTACGGGCTTTGAAGTAACCGATGCGGTAAAAATTATTCGCGGCGAAAAAGGAACAGAAGTACGGCTGCATATGAAAAAGCCGGATGGTACCGTAAAAGTAGTGCCCATTATTCGCGATGAAATTGTACAGGAAGAAACCTTTGCCAGAAGCGTTGTGGTAAATGGCGAAAATAAAATTGGGTATATCTACCTGCCCGAATTCTATGCCAACTTCGAAGACCCGCGGGGTGCAAGAAGTGCAAGAGACGTAGCCAATGAAGTAAAGAAACTCATGGATCAAAAGGTAGATGGCATCGTGATTGACCTGCGCTTTAATGGCGGCGGTTCGTTGCAGGATGTCATCAGCATGGTAGGTCTGTTTATAGACGAGGGGCCTGTAGTGCAGGTAAAAGATCGCTATGGTGACGCAAGTGTTTACCGCGATCGGTCAAAAGGCATTTTGTATGACGGGCCATTAGCCGTTATGATCAATGAATACAGCGCATCGGCATCCGAAATATTTGCAGCAGCTATTCAGGATTATAAGCGCGGTATTATTATTGGCACGCAGAGCTATGGTAAAGGCACGGTACAGCGTAATCTCGGTCTCGATCCTAAAACCGGGTTCTTTTCATCCGATTCTGAATTAGGCAGCCTTAAGCTTACCCTGCAGAAATTTTATCGCATCAACGGCGGGTCTACGCAATTGATGGGTGTAAAGCCGGATATTACCCTCCACGACAATTTTGAATTTACCAAGTCTCGGGAGAAAGATGATCCCAATGCATTGCCTTACGATGAGATAGCCGCGGCTACCTATCAGCCATGGATTTATTCGAGCGAACTCAATAAAATTGAAATTGCCTATAAGCAGCGGTTGGATACCAGCAGTACTTTCAAGCAAATAAAGCAGAACGCAGAATTTCTTAGCAGGTCGGGTGAAGAACCTGTGCCGTTGAGCCTAAGCGGCTATACACAACGTCAGGAAGTCATAAAAGAGGTAGTGAAGAAGAATGAAAAACTACAAACCCTGGGCAATCCAATGGATCTTGCCTTTATGCCCGAGGATGAAAGCCGGATTAATGCCTACGATGATATGAAGAAACGCCGGTTTCAGGATTGGCTGAAAGGCCTCAAGACTGATATTTACCTGAAAGAAGCTTCTCATGTAATGGATGCCATGATAACACAGGAAAAACTGGTTAAGAAATAATCTGACGACCTGCAAACTAGTAGCAAGAGTCTTAGCAAAGGACCGGGCCTGCAAAGCCTGGTCTTTTGCTTTCTGTACTGTGCATATGATGCGGCAGGACAGAACCATTTTTTGGATACATTTGCCTGCTATCGCTCAACACCAAAACCAATATATGGCGCTGCGGCTTAAGGAAAACTCTTCTATATTTTACCAGTTTGTCTTGTTCATATTTGTCTCAATAACTGTTTTGCCGTCCTGCTCGGCTTATAAGTTTAACCTGGTCAATAATTATCTTGACTCTACAAACACTGTTCAGATAAAGGAATATCCATTTGCTATTCAGGAAAACATTCTTAAACCATCAGAGGTAGTACGGGTAACTTTTGCCGGAGAAAGTCCTGATGTAACACGTATGCTAAACCAGTATGGCGGTGCTGAAAGGAGCACAGAACTTGCCGATGGCAATTTGCAGCGCCAGAAGGCCATTAGCGGTCAGCAAATAGACAAAGATGGCTATTTGGAGTTTCCGTACATGGGTAGGATTAAAGCTGCTGGCATCACTAAATCAGAACTACAGGAATATTTAAAAAAGGCAGTAGAACCCTATCTCAAAAATCCATTGGTTTTGGTTGAAATAACTTCCAGGGGTGTAACTTTTTTAGGTGAGGTAAAACAACCTTCAACAGTGTCGTTTCCCAAGGAAAGGGCCAATCTTTTTGAAATGATGGCGCAGGTGGGTTACACTACCGAATTTGCCGATTTAACGCGAGTAAAAGTGTACCGGGAAAATGCTAATGGTTCGCGGGAATTAGGGGCAATGAACCTGAATGACACTTCCTTTTTGACTTCTCCCTATTTTTATCCGTTACCCAATGATGTGGTGTATATCCCCTCATCCAAAGACAAGGCTACCAGAGCTTTGGGTGATTTAATAGTTCCGTTTACCGGCATATTTATTGGGTTACTATCACTGGCTATCGCATTCCTAAACTAAAAGCAGGCATACCCCCAAACGTTGATATAGATTGATGCAAATGGAAAATAATCAACCGAAAATAGATCTTGGCGATATACAGAGTTCCAAGTTTGATTTAAGACGGTTAGGCGCAAAAGCGGTATCCATATTTCCATGGTACATACTAGCGCTAATTATTGCTATTACAGCAGCCCAGGGCTATCTTGAGTTTACTACACCTGTTTATGAAGCCAGCACTACGCTGTTAATACGCGATCGTCGTATTGAAACAGATGAAGACAAAATTTTGGCAGGGCTGCAAATGCAAATGGGCGGCAATAAGGATATTGAGAACGAAAAAGATGTGCTACGTTCCATCAACCTGCTTCGCGAGGTTGTCGATTCACTGCATTTAGACATTGAATTCAGAGAAGAAGGCCGCGTTAGAAAAATAACGATGTATGGCAGGTATTCGCCTATGCTTATTGAGTATGCAAAGGCAACCGATAATGATTCAAATGATGAGTACGCTGTATTACTTGAAAATGGTTCTTTTTCACTTGTTGACGGGTCCAATCAAAAGATGACCTTTCGTTATGGTGATACAGTGGCTGTTGGGAATAAGCGGATGGTTTTCCGGCCTAATCCGGAATATATAAAAAAGAAGGATAACAAGGTTTGGATGGTGCTTAGTAATCCTATTCAGGCTACAAAAGCGCTGCGAACAAGTCTTAGCTTGCGTCAGACACAGGAGTTTGGCGGTGTTATAGAAGTTTCACTCCAGGATCCTGTTCCACAACGCGCTGCTGACATTTTGGATGTGCATACCATCAAGTACATTGAAAGTGGTTTGATGGAAAAAAATACACAGGCCTTAAATGCCATTCAGTTCCTCAATGCCCGACTGAATGATCTTAATTCAGAACTTGCCTCGGCCCAAACAAATGTGGTTGAGTTTAAATCAAAAAATCTGGTTGGACCCGATTTGCAAACCGATGGCAAACTGCTGGCCGAACGCTATAGCAATTCAATTACCGCACAAACGCAAATGGATTTGGAGGTGATGTTGGCCGAGAGTCTTACCAAATATTTGGAACAGGAACGAAATGCATTTGATCTTGTTCCGACCACTATGCAGATAGCAGAACCAACGGTTGCGGCACTGATAGCCAACCATAATGAGTTGGTATTGGAGCGACAAAAAAAATTGCAAATAGGTACACCCAACGATCCTGTGGTAAGGGCATTATCCTCAAGTGTTGAAACATCAAGAAAGGCATTACTTACCAATTTAAAGAATCATGAAAATGGTTTGCGCATAAAAAAGGCTGAAGTAAATAAGGAGCTCAATGATGTATTGGCCATATCTGCGCAATTGCCTCAAAAGGAAATGCAATTATTTGACCTTGAGAAAAGGGCAAAAATAAAAGATGAAATTGCCACCTATCTGATGCAAACCCGCGAAGAGTATGAGTTAAGTATAGCTTCAAACATTAAAGATGCCCGCGTACTTGATCCGCCGCTCAACAACGGAAAAGTAAAACCTGTAGCAGCGCAAATCATGTTGTTCGCAGTTTTCATGGCGTTCTTTATTCCAACGCTGGTATTAATTGTACTTGAGTTATTCAACAACCGAATAGGCGATCGTGCAGAAGTAGAAACACAAACAACCGTACCCATTATTGGAGAAGTAGTATTTAAGGAATCTGAATCTGCTATAGTTATCACTCCCACGAGCCGTACTTCTATTGCTGAACAGTTCCGGCTAATTCGTACTAACCTCAAGTACCTCGGTATTGACAAGGAAATAAAGACCATGTTGAGTACCAGCTTTATGAGCGGTGAAGGCAAGTCGTTTTTCTCGCTGAACCTTGCTGCAAGCATGGGCCTTGTGGCCGAAAAAGTGCTGGTAATTGAACTTGATTTACGCAAGCCACGATTAAGTAAATCTTTGGGACTTGACAATAAGCTTGGTTTGACAACTTACCTGGTTGGCAGCGAAAACGACATCCATCGCTTAGTGCAAAAAGTTCCCGGTGCACAAAATTTGGACATTCTACCTTCCGGTGTTATTCCGCCAAATCCTGCAGAGTTATTACTGAGCAAACGCATGGATGAGGCATTCGAAATATTGCATAGTTATTATGATTATATCATTATTGATACTGCTCCGGTAGGCCTTGTTACAGATGCGCTTATCCTTGACAAATATGTTGACCTTACTTTCTTCATCATTCGTCACCGCTACACCTTTAAGAGTACACTGACTTATATCGAAAAGATTTTCCAGGAAAGGAAATTCAAAAACCTGGGCATTATTGTAAATGGTATTCGGGTTGAAGCCGGCGGTAATTATGGTTATGGTTATGGTTATGGCTATGGTTACGGCTATGGCTATGGCTATGGCTACGGTGCCTATGGCAATAGCTATGGTTATTATCACGAAGATGGAAAAAGAAAAGGCATAGCGGCATGGCTTGGCAAAAAGTTCGGTAAATCATAGATATTTTTTTCAGACTATGCAATTCCTGACAATACCTATCACGATCAACTAATAAAATGCTTGCTTCAGCCTCAAGGGCCAGCTTTCATGTACTGCTAGGTAATTTTCTGGGCAAGGGTGTCAACTACATAGCGCTATTTATTTGCACGCCCTTTTTGGGGCCCGAAGGCTTTGCCGCCTTGCTGATTGTGGGTATTGTGCTTGCAGTATTCGGCGTAATTGTGGATGTGGGTTTCGAGCATTTTTATTTGGTAAAAGTAAATCTGGTGGGCCCGCAGCAAAGTGATCCTGCCTATATAAAAGCAGTTGAGGACATGGTGTTTCGGGTAAGGCTACTGTCCAACCTACTCATGGCCTCCATTCAGATTGGATTATCATGGCTGTTATTTGGAGTCTATTTCGAATATCCTGTTGATGTTTTGTTGCGCATTTTGTCGTTGAATTATCTGTTCAACATCTTTGGAAAGATTAATGAAGTGCGGCTTAAAAAACGCATGCACTATAATGTAATCACAAAGGCGAAAATTTATTCCGACATAGCTGGAGCAGTGGCTAAGGTTTTGCTTGTGGCGCTGTTAGGCTGGCAAATAATTGGTTGGGTGTGGGGAACAGTGGCGGGTACTTTTGTATATACTGGCATCCTAATGTTCGCAGGTCGTTTCAGACCGGGCTTTGCACGTATACCCTCAAGCATTAAGAAAGACGCAGGTTGGTTTGCCAAGCACTCCTGGTTTATGGGTGTGGGATTTTATCTTCAACAACAATTGGCAAGCATAATTATTAAGGCTACTTATCCCATTCAACAAATAGGATTATACCAGTTTAGCTATACGTATTCCGCCGATTTGCAATCAGGAATTCTGGCACCACAAGGTCAGGTGCTGATGACATACTTTACCAACTACAAGCACGATGCAGTGCGTATTATGCAAACGCTCAACCGCCTTACTGCTATTTATTTTTTTGCTATGGGGCCGGCTATTATC
>JAHEMO010000070.1:0-6691 GCA_024643625.1 Chitinophagaceae bacterium | reverse complement strand
ACCACAAGGTCAGGTGCTGATGACATACTTTACCAACTACAAGCACGATGCAGTGCGTATTATGCAAACGCTCAACCGCCTTACTGCTATTTATTTTTTTGCTATGGGGCCGGCTATTATCTCAGGTATCATGTATGCCGACTTGCTGATAGCAGGGTTGCTAGGCCCGGTATGGATGCCAGCTGTTCCTATTATTCGTGTATTGTTGGAGTATAGTTTATTTCGCATCGTATTGGCACCACCTGCAGGTTTGCTGGTAGGCTTGGGAAAAATGAAACAAACTTCAATTTTAGCCATAGCCAATGCCATTGCAATAGTAATTGCTTTGGGTACTTGTTACCTCACAAAAGTGCCATTGATCATTTTTACAATTACCTATGTAGTGGTGATGATATTGGCGGAAACAGCAAAAGCATTTTGGGGACTGCGGATTTTATCGGTTTCACCGTTGCAACTTTTGCGACCCCACGCCGCCATGTATGTGTGGCTTGCCATTTTTGCTATTTTTTTATACGGCTTGCGCCAGCAATTGGGTGGCTATGACTCCACTATACAATTAACGGCAGCGGCAATTTGTGTAGGTATTTTTTACGCGGCAAAATTTTGGAGAAAGGACCCGGTAATAAAAGATCTGTTTTTGACCTTGAACAGATTACGGAAAAATGCTTCCCGTACTTCCTGACATTACTTCAGGCATGCTAATCTTTTCTTTCCCAATAGGGCAGTAGGAAATTAGCCCAGGCCAAATCAATCGGTGTATCCAGATTTACCCACCATTTGGCATCCATGGTAAAGGCATGCTTATTCTTAGTAATGATGGCCTTTTTCGCAAGCATGATGGAAGGCCTGATGGCATAAAAGCAGCCATTTCTAATATAGACCGGTTCCAAATCTTGCCGCGGACTTGTTTCTTTTGCCGGGTCAAGGGCAATCATTTTTCCATCTGTAATCCGGTACAATCTGCCCGGATGAATATCTTCGATGGATATCACACTTATTACATTATCAACATCAGCATTGCCAAACATATCCAATACTGCATCTAGCTCTTCGGTGGTACGGAATGGGCTTGTGAGCTGCAGTAATACTACTACATCGTATACCAATCCAGTATTAGCTACCACATCATTATAGGCTTCTAATAATGCATCTATAACTAAAGATGCATCTGCAGAAAGTGCGTCCCGTCTTTTGTGGATGTCAACACCACAGCTTGTTGCCAATTGTAATATGGCATCGTCTTCAGAGTCCACCACAATATCGGGTTTATATCTGCTTGCCATTGCGCAATCCGTAGCCCACCGCATCAGCGTTTTATTACCCAGCGACATCAGGTTCTTTCCCGGTATACCCTTCGATCCGCCTCTTGCCGGTATGATGGCTAAAATTTTCATGGCTATCAGTAAGAAATAGTTTTATGAAAACGAAGAGGGATGGAAGCTAAAACTGCAGCTATTTTTTCACCTGCTTCACCATTGCCATATATGTAGGAAGGCTCAAGTTTTTTTACACCAAGCATCTCATTAATGGCTTGGGCAATTTGCGTACGGTCGTATGCCACATCGGTTACATTGCCACCACGCATACGCCTGAATTGGCGGGTTCCAATATTAATAACAGGCACGCCTAAAAATGCACATTCACGAATGCCAACGCTGCTGTTGCCAATTAGTCCTGAACTGAAATAAAGCAATTGCAAAAAATGTTCCGGCTCCATATGCTTAAAAAAATGCACATGCGGCAACGCATATCTTTCTCTGAAGGAACGGATACCCGTTGACGTACCATCGGCACCTGAATCTACATTTGGCCAAAACCAAAATACAGGTGTGTCCAAATTATTGATGGCATGCAAAGTTTCTTCAATATGGGTGCGGCTTTGTGCGTATTCTGTAGTTACGGGATGTTGCATTACAACAAGATAGCCCTTACGGTAATCGGGTGTAGCGCCAACGCCGCCGTATTGTTCATACGGATTAAAAGGAAGGTTATCCGCATGCTGCACAGCCTGGTATGCAATGTCAATGCCCGGACAACCTGTATTGATAACCGTATCAGGATCTTCACCCATTTTAATGACACGTTCTCTTGCATCTTCAGATGCTACCAAATGAATATCGGCCAACTTGGTGTTGGCATGCCTGACTTTTTCATCAATATTGCCGGTTACTTCACCACCCTGAATATGGATGATGGGTATGTTCTGATAAGAAGCTGCAATACTTACTGCAATTGTTTCAAACCTGTCTGCCACTACCACAACAGCATCGGGCTGAAGATTATTAAACACCGTTGCCAGCTCAAGAATACCAAGACCCGTGGTCTTAGCCATCGAACTTGGATTTTCTCCCTCTAAAACCATAAACACCCGACTATCTATGGTAAATCCATCTGCTATAATGGTATTGATTACACTCCCATATCTGTCTAGCAATGCGCTTGCACATACTACTAATTGCAATTGCAGGTCAGGATGTGATTTTATGGCCTCCATAGCAGTTTTTACCCTGCTGTATGATGGACGGGCAGTAATTACAACACATATTTTTCTCTTCTTGTTTTCCAAGTTCTTCATCATTTAGCTGTCATGCGCAATATCATCATATTCAATGAAATCCCATTTTGACAATGTCTTTACCAGACGTTTGCCTACAACATCTTCCCATGCATTTGCCGGAATACCATGGCCTGCAGGTTTTTTTGATTCGAGGTCGGTGAAATTAATTTTTTCACCGGCCTGCATTGGGCGATTTACGGCTAGTGATTTGCCGAATATCGACTTCAATGTATCTATGGTGTTAGTGTCTGTGTTTTTATCATGAGCCATTGCTTTTTCAATATTTCGAATGGATGCTACGAGTGATGGCAAAGCCCTTACTTCAATGGATGCTTTTGCATCAGGCCCAAACATACCCTGATCAAATACAACATGAAATTCAATGATTTCTGCACCCAGCACAACAGCAGCAATAGCAGATTCCATTCGGCCGCTATGGTCGGAATATCCGGTTACACAGCTGTATTTTTCCCGTAGTTGCAGTATCTGTTGCAAATACCATTGTTCCGGTGGGGTAGGGTAGGCGGTAGTGCATTGCAACAATGCAGGGGCTATGCCTTTTTTGCTGAAAATTTTGATCGCGTTTTCCAGGTCATTTCCCGCTGCCAAACCTGTTGAAAGGATTACCGGTTTACCTATTTGAGCAAGTTTGGTAAGCAGCAGGGTATTGGCAATTTCTCCACTACCAATTTTGTAACGTTCGGCACCAATGGCTTCAAGCAAGTCAATTGCTGCCATACTAAAGGGCGATGCTAAGAACCGCATACCTTTCTTTTCACAATGTTGTTTGATAGATTGCCATTGTGCAGCGTCAAAGGAGGTGCGTTGCCAATAATCAAACCGGCTGTTATCCTCCACGGCAAAAGGAACACGAAAGGGCTCGAAGGGGCTACTTTCGGCTGCGGCAATATGTACCTGCCATTTAATGGTATCTACACCGGTACCCGCCAGGTTGTCGATATAGCTATATGCTATACCAAGGCTTCCATCGTGCGCCTGACCAATCTCAGCAATTATTTCAACACTCATGGTTTGTAATATTGTTGTCAGTACAACCTAACGAAATTATCGATACATATCATCCCGCGGTCATTGCCGCAGCAATATTTGCTGATGCATCAGTGATATTATCCGTGATCATAGCTAAAAATTGCAGTCTGTCGGGCGCAACTTCATCGGCTTTATGCATGATGGCGTCTATAGCATTACACCATTCATTTTTTGCAGGTACCCAAACTACTGCGTTCATTTCATCCAGTGGTTTCAAATGCTGTTGCTGATATAGCAGCAGTAAATTGTAGCCCGGGCATAATGGATGATTATACCGTACATAAATGGCAGGCTTATTGAAATGTGCAAAATCTATGGCCATGGTGGAGCCGATATTAATAACCCCGGCACAGTGTAAACCGAGGTTGGTTAATATTTCTGCATCTTTCACCTGCGGTAGGTAGGTGCCCCATCCGCCGCGCCCATCGTTATACCATAGCGGGTCATGTACTGCGGCATCCTTAGGATATTTTTTTACAATACTGGCAAATCTGCCGGAGTGGTCGTTTGGTGATGGCCGTACAATAATGAAAGGTCGTTCCTGCAAGGGTAAGCTTTGCATTTCTTCCAGCAAATCGTGCAGGTATAAATGGTCAGATGGGAAACTTAGATCGTTGCCCGAAAAGCAAATGGCAATCCTGTTAGCAGGTACTCCGAAATAGCTGTGGAATTTTTCGACAGACCAAAAAAGCAATTTGTTGCGATACACTTCAAATTGTGGCGTGCCGGTAATATGCAGTCTGTTTGCTTCTATTTCGGGATAATACAATTGCATTTCCTGCTGCATGTGTTTGCTCCATAAAAAATAATGTTTCGGCCGGCATGCATTTCTGTTCTTTGGTAAGTTGTCCCAGGAAAAGATTACGCTGATGGTTTTGATATGCCTGGCATTTGCTGCATTTATCACATAAGCTGCATCAATAGAGCGTTGATGGGTGCAGAAAACGATATCGGGGTTTGCTTCATCCAATACTTCATTTGCCAAATCACCCGCTGCTGAGTGCAGCATAAGCGCTGCCAATCTTTCTTCTGCATTATTTAATTGCGCACGATTGAGGCTAACAAACTTTCCGATAGCATCATGTAGTTTAAAATAAATTTTCGCAAGCCCTTTTTGATGATAGTAGAAAAAATAGTTGTCGCCAATGGTTTTGTTTCCTACTGCTTTGCTATTGGCATGGATACGGCCAAAGCTGCAAACCTTTCTAAGAAAACTTACGCGCCGTGATTCCTTTGGTCGGGGAAACTTTACCTCTTCAAAATCAATCTGATGCATGGCTCTCAATTCATCTACCACTTGCGGTGGCAGATCATGAATGAGAATGATATCGTGCTCCGATAGCAGGGATAATACCCTGCTATACAAATAATTTCTTATACCCACTCCATCGGGGATCAGGAAAGCGATGCGCATGTTTATAGGTGAACTGTAGTGGTGTGTTTAGGCAAATATTAATGCAGTATTAATCCATTGCCAAATGTAAAAGCTATTGTCCGATTGGCCTGCAAGGTAAGCCTTCCATTCGCTCAACACTTCGTCGGCGTTAAACCATGGGCCGGCCTTGCTTTGCAGCATGGTTTCTATTTGCTCCGAAGCCCACGCTGACAAAACTGTTCTTAGCCATTCCCGTTGCGGTGTTTGCAGGGCTCGCTTGGGTGCAAAAGCGAGGGCCTGGTTTGTTGATTGTCCAAGTTTTTGGCGTAGTAAAAATTTATTTGTGCCTTGCTGATACTTGTGCGATAAGGGGGCATAGAACGCCATTTCTACCAGCCGGTGATCTAAGAATGGTTCTCGAAGTTCAACCGAGTGCATCATGGAAATGCGATCATTGAAACGCAAAGCCCTTGGTATTTTGGTGTATCGTATATCGCGGTATTGCAGGTTTTGCAACGCATTGTCAAAAGGCCGTGAAAATTGCAGGGGTGAAGCCAGCATCCTCAAATCCATGGCCAGGGTGTTGGCTTTTGTAGCCGAACTTTTACCTGCTCCCTGCACAAGACTTTGCTTTTCAGCAAAATAATAATCGTAGCCCGCCCAGGCTTCATCAATCCCTTGTCCGTCTAAAATAACCGGTATGCCGGCACGGCGCGCTGCTGCAAAGCAATTGGCGTATGCCAGCGTAGGAAATCCCCCGAAAGGTTCATCCTGATGCCAACTCAGTGCCTTCGATAGTGCGGGCACCATTTCCGGCGTAAGCAAAACTTTATTCAATTGAAGGTTGCTGTTCTGCAAAAGGGTTTCCACCCATTTTATTTCGTCGTAGCGTTCGTCATTGGTATAAAAAGTAAATGCATGCAAGTGTGATGGAATGTCACTTGTATGGGTAATAATTTTAAATAGAAGGGATGAGTCTAACCCGCCACTCAGATTGACACCCACCGGCACATCGGATCGAAATCGCAAGGCCACAGCTTCATCCATAAGGAGTTCGTACTTTTTCAGCCACTCGCTTGCACTTAGATGATTCAGGTCCAGATATTGCTGACCTGCTGCCACAAAATCGTACCACTGCTTAACGTCAATTGATTTTTCGCCAACCCTGTATCGCAGTAAATGGCCACCCGGTAATTGTTGAATTTGCTCCCAAAATGTTTCGTGGGTATCGCCGTAATGAGCATTGGCCAGATAGCCTGCCCATACTTTCTCGTTTGCCGATTTTGCCTGGCCAAGTGCATGCAGCGTTTTTATTTCGCTGGCAATAGTTAAGTCTTGCCCTCCACAATAATACAGCGGCTTTACGCCAAACCGATCTCTGACGGCCAGTATATTTTGCGTATGATAATCAACCCAAACAAATGAAAACATGCCCAGCAAGTCAGGCAGAATTGCTTCGCCTTTTGTGATCAGTAAATACAACAGCACTTCCGTATCACTGCCGGAAATCAGTTGCTGTTGTTTCAGGTATTTTTCGCGTAATTCAATGTAATTATATATCTCACCATTGAGGACTAAGGCATAACGGCCTGTACTATCCAACATTGGTTGTGATCCATTGCTGCTGAGGTCTAGTATGGATAGGCGGTTATGGCCAAGCCAAATATTATTGTGATGCAGTTGTTGCGTATTGTTCGGTCCACGATGAT
>JAHEMO010000310.1 GCA_024643625.1 Chitinophagaceae bacterium | reverse complement strand
GGGTCATTCATGACTTCACCAAATTTTTCAATGTCCGTAACGTCCAATACAAGAACTATTGAATTGGGATCATCGGCATCCTGAAAGGTGGTAAAGCCTGAGCCGATGGTGGACAATACATTTACCCTGTCCTGATGGCCGCTTAGCCATGTGTTGAAATCGCCCACTTTGTGGCGAACTACGATAGTTGGCATACTGTGATTTTTAGTTGTTAACCTATGGCAAGACGATTGCTTTCTTGCTCCATTAAGATAGATTAACACCATGACCTATGCAAGTACACTGGTTAGCCCGCTTCCATTCCACAGTTATGCGGCGCCATGTTTAGCGGGCAACAAGCCACGCTTTAGCCAAATTATACAAGCAACCAATATACCGGCGCTATCGGCTACCCAATCCCACCAACTAAAACTGCGGCCATCCGCAAAATGCAATTGCACCCATTCCAACAATAAACCATAAGCGCTGCAGGCAATGCCTAATAGCACAAGCGGCATTAGCCTTAGGGTTCTGGGGCGTATGGCGCTGCTCCACACCCAGGCCAGCAGGCCAAATAAGCCGAAGTGTACTGCTTTGTCAAGATTGGGTAAATCGGGCCCTTTGGGTAAGCTGCTCCCGGGCGTACACAATAGCCATGCTATACCGGCCGTAACGGCAATGGCTACTGCAAACCTAAAAGTATGGCTTTGGCTGAATGACCGCATTTGCTAGGGGACAAAAAAAAGCCGGAGCAATTTTGCGCCCCGGCCAGTAATGTATACAATTTGAAAACCCATTATCCTACCAGATTTTCATAGGCCGATGCGTCAAGCAATGCGGCAACCGCGGCAGGGTCTTTCACTTCCAGTCTTATCATCCAGCCGTCACCATAAGGGTCGCTGTTTACCTTATCGGGTTCGTCGTTCAACTTTTCGTTGATCGCTAAAATTTTTCCCGCTACCGGCAAAAAAAGATCGCTCACCGTTTTTACCGCTTCTACTGTACCAAATACGGCATCGGCATCCAGTTCTTCGCCTACGGTATTAATGTCTACATACACAATATCGCCCAGTTCGCTTTGTGCAAAATCGGTAATACCAATGGTGGCAACATTGCCCTCCAATTTCACCCATTCGTGTTCCTTGGTATAGCGGAGGTCGGCAGGAAAATTCATAGCGCTGATTTTTATTTAGTCAGGAAAAAAATGATGCGTGGCAAAGTAAGGAGAAAAGGCATTGGGTATGTCTAATTTCAGATTAGCAATTCAGCATTTCAGCATGAAGATTCCTGATTTTTGATTGCAGATGAGCGTGCTGAGAGATTGAGGGGCGCATGTGCTTATTTTCATCGGGGTGACATTACAATGGGTTGTATAGTTTGCTTTCACACAAGGCTCACGAAGGAGGCACGAAGTTCACAAAGGAAGGTTTAGCCCATTACACCCCGCCCTCCGCGCGTTCGGGCATGCATCAACTCGTCAACTGATCAACTCATCAACCCGTCAATTCATCAACTCATCACCTACTTAATCCTGTTCAATAAAAAGGCCTTCATGCGGATATCGGTATTGGGGCGGTTGCGGCTATCCCGTGGGCTATTCACTATGCTGTCGGCCACGGCTATGCCGCTTACTGTTTCGCCAAAGACGGTGTATCTGTTGTCAAGATGCGGCATACCACCCACGGAGGTATAGGTTTTCACCTGCTCCGGGCTAAGTTGAATACCACGACGGGCTTCCTCGGCACGCAAGGCCTCCAGGCTCCATGCCGGGTGCTGCACTACGTAAAACTGGCAGTTGTTGCTGGCCTTTTCGGCGTTGCCATCGTGCGCTGCAGCCAATGCGCCGCGCTTATGGTAAATGCCCATATGGGTCCGTAGTTCGGCCGGTATTTTTTCGCCGGGTGCGGATCCATTGCCTAAAGCCATGCCTGCCGGGGCATGCCTGCTGTTGGGGTCGCCACCCTGCATCATAAAATCGGGTATCACCCGGTGAAACAACAAGCTATCGTAGAAACCCGCTTGTACTTTGCTCACAAAATTGTCGCGATGCAGCGGCGTTTGGTTGTACAATTTCAACACCATATTGCCTTTATCGGTCATCAGCAATACATAGTACTCGGTAGCCTTTTTAGGCACTATTTTTTTGGCGGCTTTAATGGCCAACTGTTCCTGGCTATCCAATGGTCTGAAGGAGGCAATTTTGGGGCTGCAGGCTACCAAAGTGCAGGTAAGCATTAGTGCCAGCGTTGTCAGTTTGTTGCTCATGGTTGGGCCTCCTGGTTTTGCAGCATTCTTTCCTGCTCGCTGAAGTAGAGGAGTATATGATCTTTCAGAAAATCTTCTTGTTCTTTCAACCCTAAATTCGGCAGGGCTTTTAGCTGGGTAAAATGTGGCCAGCCGTCTTTATCGGTTCCTGCGGTTTCGTAATATCCGCTGGGACTTAGCACGGTGCATACGGCCACATGCATCAGGTCCTGCTTGGTTTCCTTGCTTATTTTTTGCTGAAAAAGCTGCACCTCCTGCATACCTATCAGGTACAATATGGCATCCATATCGGGCTTTTTGCCAAAACGCTCCACCAACTGCGCTTCCAGGTTCCACCATCTTTGTTGCAAATCGTCATTGGCCTGCATGTAATTACCGGTTATTAGTTAGGCGGCAAATGTAGCATTATGCAACCCAACGCCATCTGCCCGCAAGGGCGCGGGCTTTTGCAATTGCGCTTTACCTTTCCGGCCTTAATCCAGCCATATGCCATCTGCATTTTTTCACCATGTCCATAGCATCGAACCCGTAGAAGTGGCCCCCGGTTTTTACAGCCGCATGCTGCATATGGGCGCTGCCACGCTAAATTTTATAACGGTAGCCGCCGGCAATACAGTACCCATGCATCAGCATGTGCATACGCAGCAAAGCATTGTGCTGGAAGGCCGCTTTAGCATGACGGTGGAAGGCGAAACCCAGGAGTTGGTGCCCGGTATGGTATGCACCATTCCCTCGCAGGCCAGGCATGGCGGCACAGCACTAACCGATTGTAAACTCCTCGATATTTTTGAACCCATGCGGGAAGAATATGCCTCGCTGGGAGGGATAAGGCTGGCTGAATAGTAGTTGCTTGTTTAGTTTGCCGCTTTGGTTTGCTTGCGCAAATTCATGGCATCTAATTCTGCATTGCTAAAGCCAAGTCCATTTACTACTACCCTGTATGCCGTAGTGAGTCCGCTAAGCTGCTCCGTAGCCGTGGTTACGGAAATGCCTGTGCCCTTTACCAGCCCGCTGTAGCGGCGCTGTAGCCGGCTGAGTATTTGCTCCGCATTTTTCTTGTCTTTGGTATCAGCGTAGTAGCTGGAGAGAATGATTTGTTTATCGCCGCGCATCCCTTTTATGGTTTCAGCAAAAAGGTTTTCAAAGCTCTTGTCGATGGCAGTAGCGGCGGCACCGTTTTCATAAATGTAAATGACAGAACCACTTGCACTGCGTTGTTGGGTGGGTTGCTGCACTTGTTGTACTTGATCCACATTACCGGCAGGGGCATCTAAAATTACCTTACAGTTGGGTACGCGTTTTTTCAGGTAGTCAATATCCTTCTGGCTTATTTTATTGCCGCTCAAATTCACTTCGCGCATGTTCACGAACCAGTATAACTCCGCAGGCATGGCGGTAAGGCGCTGATTACTAAGGTCAACACGGCAAACGGTTTCGCGGGATACCTGATAAGTTTCCTTAATACTGCGGAATACGCGCTCACAATCTGCTTTGCTGCTGCCGGTGCCAGTATTGGTATTGGTTTGGTTTGGGTTTCGTT
>JAHEMO010000069.1 GCA_024643625.1 Chitinophagaceae bacterium | reverse complement strand
AAGTATCTACTTGCGGCCGTAATCAGGATAAACTGTATGCCATGAATTTGGCCCATGCCGAAAAGCCTTTTGTTTCCGTAGTGGCTGATGTGAGTAAGGAATTGGACTGCAAGCTTTTTGTTGACCATACGGTGAAAATGCTAGGCGGTATAGATATTCTCATCAATAATGCCGGTATTAGCATGCGGGCCGAGTTTAAAGACACTTCGCTGCAAACGATTAAGCAGGTGATGGATATTAACTTTTGGGGCACCGTGGCTACCACTCATTTTGCGCTCCCCTTTCTTGTGTCAGCACAGGGAACGCTGGTAGGCATTAGCTCTATTGCAGGGTTCAGGGGACTACCAGGCCGCACAGGCTATAGTTCTTCCAAGTTTGCCCTTAATGGCTTTTTAGAAAGTTTGCGCACAGAAATGCTGCACAACAATGTGCATGTGCTGACGGTAAGTCCGGGTTTTACGGCCAGCAACATCAGAAATGCAGCCCTAAACCGCGATGGTCAGCCGCAGGGTGAAAGCCCCATGGACGAAGGCAAAATGATGTCGGCCGAAGAATGTGCCACCCATATCCTTAAAGCCATTGCCAAAAGGAAACGCCAATTGATATTAAGCTTTCAAGGCAAGCAAACCATCTGGCTGAATAAACTGCTGCCGGGACTTGCCGACAAACTGGTGCATCGCTTTTTTTATAAAGGTGGCGAATTGCATCAATAGGCATTACTTATTGACAGCAACACTTATGGGCCTGTTTTTTTCTTTTATTGCATCAGTTTACAAATACTACCCCATTCTTAATTGGCCATCGTAACTATCACATCCGATTTTGGCACCCGCAACTACCTTCCGGGCAGCGTAAAAGGCTGCTTGCTGCAATGCGATCCTGCATTTCAGTTGATTGATATATCACACGATATTGAGCCTTTTAGCTACAACGATGCCATGTACATTTTTGGTAGTGCCTGGCACCATTTTCCTGAAAACAGCTGGCATCTGTTGCTTGTAAATCTTTTTGAAAAACCGCAGCCCCGAATGTTACTGGCCTGGCACGCAGGCCATTATTTTGTAGCGCCGGACAATGGCTTACTACCACTTGTGTTAGGCACCATACCCGCCAATGCAGTATGGCTGGAGGCACCTAATGGCAACCCCCGCATTTTGGATTGGATACAGGCCATTGGGCAGGCAATTGCTGATATGGAAAAAGGCACAGCCTTTCATGAACTAGGTACCGAACCGGAAGAAATTTTGCAGAAAAACTTGCCCCAACCTGCGCTCGGCAACGATTATATTGAAGGACAAATCATTTTTATTGACCGATTTGAGAATGTGGTGATCAATATCCGAAAAGAGATTTTTGATACCGTTGGCAAAGGGCGTCCGTTTAAGATTGCCCTAACCCTTAATGAATCCATCGAGCGCATAAACCATCATTATGGCGAGGTGCGCGAAGGCGACAAACTTGCATTTTTCAATCAATCGGGGTATTTGGAAATAGCCATTAACAAGGGCAATGCTGCAGGACTATTCGGCTTACGTACGGTAGGTGCAGCAGGTGCGCACGGGGTTGGCAGCGCTAAAATATTTTACGAAAGGGTACGTATTCATTTTTACAATAACCCCTAGCCGCAATTGTGTTTACTTAGCCAGTTCTATTCCTGTTGAGGGAGTGTTTTCGAAAATGGCCCACAATACATTCATTTCTACCGGTTCTTCGCCTGCCCTGCGGGCAGTGTATGCAGAGATTATAGTGCCGCTGCACCTGGGCAAAACACTCACCTGGCTGGTTCCACCGGAATGGCAGCAGGAGGCAAAGCCGGGTTGCCGCGCACAGGTACAGTTAAAAAAAGGGCGTCATTATGCCGGCATTATCAAATCCATTTCAAATGAACCGCCACCTGGAAATTTTGACATTAAACCCATTTTATCCATTATTGATGAATCGCCCATCCTGCATCAGGAGCAATTAAAACTTTGGCAGTGGATGGCCGAATACTATTGTTGCAGCGAAGGTGATGTGATGCAGGCGGCCCTCCCGTCGCATCTGAAACTAACCAGCGAAAGCATTGTGCATTTTAATGAAGCCTATGTACCCGATCCGGCCATGCTGCACGACAAAGCTTACCTTGTAGCGGAGGCCTTGGAAATTCGTAAACAACTGACCTTAAAGGAAATAGAGCAATTAACCGACCTGAAAAATGTTTACCCGCTCATAAAAGAACTTACAGAAGCCGGCGCCGCTATTGTAAGTGAAACGCTGGAAGAAAAATATAAGCCAAGGGTAGAAACCTACATTACTCTTGCGCCGGCCTACCAGTCGGAGGAGGCGCTGCAACTATTGATAAATGATTGGAGCAAGGCACCCAAACAGCTTGATTTACTCCTCGCCTTTTTACACTACAGCCGCACCGAAGGTTCGGTGCAAAAAACAGCCTTACTGAAAAAAGCAGGGGCATCGCCGGCAGTTTTACAAGGACTGGTAACAAAAGAAGTGCTGCAACAGCATAAACGTGAGGTAGACCGCATACCCGGACTTCCCAAACAAATCGAACTTTCCTTCACCCTCAACAACGGTCAGCAGTTAGCGCTGCAAGAACTTCGCCAAACCCTGACAAGCAAGCCGGTTACCTTGCTCCATGGCATAACCGGCAGCGGCAAAACCATGCTGTATATCCACCTGCTTGCCGAAGCCATACAAGCCGGGCAACAGGCACTTTTTCTGGTCCCCGAAATTGCCCTGACCAGCCAGTTGGTGCGTCGACTGCATCAGTACCTTGGTGGTAATGTAGGCGTTTACCATTCTAAATTCAATCCACAGGAACGTATAGAGCTTTGGAATAAAACCCGTAACGGCGAGATAAGCGTGATAGTGGGAGCCAGATCGGCTTTGTTTTTGCCCTTTCACCATCTGCAACTGATTATAGTAGATGAGGAGCACGACAGTTCTTACAAGCAGTACGACCCTGCACCGCGATATCATGCCCGAGATGCAGCTATTTTTTATGGATTGATGCTTGGCGCCAAAGTTGTGTTGGGTAGTGCTACTCCCTCATTGGAGTCTTACTTCAACGCGCAGGAAGGAAAGTTTGGCCTTGTACACCTTGCCGACCGCTTTGGCGAAGCACATTTGCCTGACCTTCAGGTGATTGATACCAGTTATAAACCGGCGAAAATCAAACCGGCCGCAGGCGGTGAAAAACTTCCGCCGCCACCGCTTGTAAGGCAGGAAGCACAAGACGCTATTCAACAGGCATTGGACGCCCGCAAACAGGTGCTTGTATTTCAAAACCGGCGCGGCTACAATCCTATGCAAAGCTGCCAAAGCTGCGGTTGGGTACCCAAATGTCGCTATTGCGATGTGAGCCTCACTTTTCATAAAAGCACCCAGAAACTGCACTGCCATTACTGTGGTACCACCTACCCGCAGGTGAGCCAATGCGAGCGATGCCTCAATACCGACATGAAGCCGCTGCATTTTGGCACGGAGCAGTTGGAAGAATTGATGGCTGCACTTTTTCCGCAGGCCAAAGTTGCCCGCATGGATACGGATAGTGTACGGGGCAAACATGCCCATGAGCAAATCATAAGACAATTTGAACAGGGCGATATCCAGATTTTGGTAGGCACACAAATGATTGTAAAAGGCCTTGACTTTGACCATGTGGCAGTGGTATGCATACCCGATGGCGATGCCATTCTGAACTTTGCCGATTTCAGGGTAAATGAGCGGGCCTTCCAGTTAATAGAACAAGTGGCGGGCCGCTCGGGCCGCAAAGGCGACAAGGGTTCTGTGCTGCTGCAACTGAAACAACCCAACCACCCGGTATTATCGTTTTTGCGCCAGCACGATTACCCCGGTTTTTATGCTGCGGAAATTATAAACCGGCAGGAATTTAATTATCCGCCGTACAGCAGGATTATTAAGCTGCAATGCCGCCATACCAACAGAGATTTATCCGGGCAGGCTATGGATAAAATTTGCCAATGGCTGCGCACCCGCTACAACGATTACTTGAGCGGGCCCGCCGAACCGGGCATTAATCGCATTCGCAATCAGTACATAACCGAGTGTATGCTGAAAATGCCTCGCAACAGCCAAATGCTTGTACAGGTAAAAGATGACATACAAAAATGTGTTTCGGCCATAGGCAGCCATCAGTCACTTAAGCGCGTTAGAATAATAATAGATGTAGATGCCTATTGAACCTTTGCTTTCGGCAATTGTCCTCATAAGGTTAAAGCAGTTTTAATGCTAAACGCACAAGGCTACATTTGTACAACATGAAACAGTTTAATGTTCCCGTTTTTTACAGAAGCCCGCTTATTTCGGCTATAAAAACCAGGCGAAAGGCAGATGATAAATTAAAAAAAGATTTCGCTCCTACCCTGCTCGATTTTGGGCCGGTAAAATTTTATTTGGCCCGCCATTTTGGTTTTTGTTATGGGGTAGAAAATGCCATTGAAATTGCCTACCGATGTGTAGATGAAAATCCCGGTAAACGTATTTTTCTGCTTAGCGAAATGATTCATAATCCGCAGGTAAATGCGGACCTTCAGGCAAAAGGCATTCGTTTTTTGCAGGATTCCTACGGCAATACACTCATACCCTTTGCTGAGCTCAACAATGATGATGTAGTTATTATACCTGCGTTTGGTACTACTACCGCTATCGAAGAAAAGCTGGTGCAGATGGGCATATCGCCACAGCGCTACAATACCACCTGCCCGTTTGTAGAAAAAGTATGGAACCGTGGCGCACAACTGGCGGCCAATGGCTACAGCCTGGTAATACATGGCAAGCCACAGCACGAAGAAACAAGAGCAACCTTTAGTCGAGCTTCGGACAATGCACCGGCCGTGGTAGTAAATGATATGGCGGAAGCAAAACTGCTGGGAAAATATATCATCGGCACCCTGCCGGAAGCTCAATTTTATGTGGATTTTGCGGGTAGGCACAGTCAGGATTTCGATATAGCAAAAGACCTCCAATACTTTGGTGTGATTAACCAAACTACCCAATTGGCTTCAGATACTCAGGCCATTGCAGACTACCTCAAAAACCTGGCTGAACAGCATTTAGGTGAAACCGATGCATTAGGCAAGAAGCGGTTTTCCGACACCCGCGATACCCTATGCTATGCTACCAATGATAACCAAACAGCTGTAAGGGAAATGCTGCAAACACCGGCAGATTTAGCTATTGTGGTAGGTGGTTACAACAGTTCCAACACTTCGCATTTGGTAGAGCTCTGCGAATCGGTTTTACCAACCTTTTATATCAAGTCAACTGAGAATATACTGAGCCGCGACTTGATTACCCATTTCGACTGGCGTAATAAAGTAGAACAAACTACAACCGGTTTTTTGCCCATGCAAACGCCGGTAAATATTTTGCTAACCAGCGGGGCAAGCTGTCCCGATGCTTTGGTGGAAGAAGTTATGCATCACTTACTTGGCTATTTCTCCGGCCATACACCAATTGAAGACGTAGTGTCAATTTTTATGAGCAACGACAATTAAATCATGCATCATCAATGCCGGTAATGCATAGCAAGATGAACAGGTAATGTTTTTTATTGCAGTAGCAAGCCGCAGCCCGACAGGCTACGCCCACCATCTTTAAGTGTAATAGTGTAAGGCAGGTTGCGGCCCCGGTACTCGCATCGTGCTGTTGTAAGTATTACATTAAGGCTACTGCTTGTAGAATTAAAAGCATATACGCTGGCACCTTCACCATTTTGCGATGGGCTGCCGTAGGCAAACCGGCGCGGTTCTTTCCCATTTTCAGTAAACATTACCTGCCGTGTACTGGGATTTACAACCATCGTCCATGTACCATCTTTGCCATACACAATAAATTGCGCACGTTCTTTACGGGCTTTGTTGGCTATATCATCAAGATCATCGCGGTCAGTTTGGATAGCGGAAATCAAGGCTTCAACCATCTTGTTTAATGCTGCGGGATTTGCTTTGGCATCGCCGGCCGGCAATTGCACAGGTTCGTTTACCGCAAGCGCCAATACAACACTATCGCTGGCATAAGCCACACGGTTCATAGTCTTATCGCCCTCCTGTTTGGCATATAGTACTTTGCCGTTGGCTGTGTCGACAAGGAAATGCCATTTCTCACCATCATAGCCTATAAGTCTCACCACGGCTGGCTTATCAGCCACATAGGCTACCAAACCGCCCCACTTTTTCTCCATCACATTTACCTCTGGTGTGGTTACAAAAGCAAGGTCGGCCTTGCTTAAACTGTCGGCCTTTTCGTAAGCCGCTTCAGTTTGGGCAAAATAGGCTTCGGGGCTAAGTGCTTCAGTTCCCGATCCGCAACCAACAAGCACTGTAATAAGTCCGAGCAACAACACTGGCCAGATTTTGATTCCTTTCATATCTGCAAAATTTTCTGTGGGCAAAATAAGGTATTCAAAAAAAGTATGGGGCTGATGTGTACAACACCCCATTTGCCGTCGGGAGAACATTGACATTTGCACCCTTTTACCTATCTATGCGGCATGGGTATTTTATCAGATGCACTTATCACCAACGACGCCGTGGTTCTTGGGCTTCTTGCTGTTACACTAGGTTTAATATTTTACACATCGTCGCTGGGTGGCTTCTGGAAGAAGTTTTATGGCGTAGTGCCTTCCCTTTTGCTTTGTTATTTTATTCCATCCCTATACAATTCATTTGGCCTCATTGATGGTGAAAAAAGCCAGCTGTATACCATTGCCAGCCGGTATTTGCTTCCTGTAAGTTTAGTACTGCTCACCATTAGCATTGATTTTCCCGGATTGAAGAGATTGGGGCCTAAAGCGCTCATCATGTTTCTTGCCGGAACGGCGGGCGTTGTTTTGGGCGGGCCGCTTGCCATCATGGTTTTCAAAGTATTATCGCCGGAGGCAGTTGGCGGCGAAGGACAGGACGCTGCATGGCGAGGTATGACGACCATTGCCGGCAGTTGGATTGGTGGCGCTGCCAATCAGGCTGCCATGAAATCAGTATTTGATGTAGGCGACAAAGTATTTAGCGCCATGATTGCGGTAGACGTAATCGTAGCCAATATCTGGATGGCATTTTTGCTGATAGGCGCAGGTAAGGTGAATAAACTTGACAAATGGCTGAAAGCCGATAGCAGCGTGATTGATAATCTCCGCAAAAAAATGGAAGACTTTCAGTTGAAGACGGCGGTTGTACCAACCACCACGCAACTCATGTATATAGTTGCCATAGGTTTTGGCGCAGTTGGCTTAAGCCATTTGTTGGCCGATTTTATAGCACCACTCATTCAGGAAAAAGCACCCTTCCTGGAACAATTCAGCCTAACCAGTACCTTTTTTTGGATGGTAGTAATTGCTACCACTATTGGCCTTGTACTCAGCACCACCAAAGCCCGTAATCTCGAAGGCGCAGGTGCCAGCAAAATTGGTTCTGTACTCATTTATATTCTTGTGGCTACCGTAGGCATGAAGATGGACATTACGGCCATTCTGGATAATCCTATGTTGTTTGCAGTAGGCGGCGTGTGGATGATGTTTCATATCATAATTATGTTGGCCACGGCAAAAATCATTCGTGCCCCATTCTTTTTTGTGGCTGTAGGTAGTCAGGCTAATATTGGCGGTGCAGCAAGCGCCCCCATCGTGGCAAGTGCATTCTCGCCGGTGCTGGCACCTGTGGGTGTTTTGCTCGCCGTATTGGGTTATGCCCTTGGCACCTATGGCGCCTACATTTGTGGACTGCTGATGCAATGGGTTTCGTAGCCTAACGGCCACCTGTTGACGGTTAAAATCTTTTCATGTGAAAAACGAAATTATTGTTCCTGACTATTTGCAACCCGGCGATACCATTGGGCTCATTTGTCCAGCAGGCTATATGCCTTTTGAGCGAACAGTAGCCTGTATAGATACGCTGAATGAATGGGGCTACGAGCTGAAAATTGGTAAAACGGTTGGCTCGCAGCATCACTATTTCTCGGGAACCGATGCGGAACGCCTGCAAGATGTGCAACGCATGATAGATGATCCCGGCATAAAAGCTATACTGTCTGCGAGAGGAGGTTATGGGAGTAGTCGCATTATTGATCAAATAAACTGGACTCAGTTTCTTAATCATCCCAAATGGTTTATAGGCTTTAGTGATATTACCGTGTTTGGCAGTCATCTTTATCAGGTACTAGACACTGCCAGCATTCACGGGCCAATGGCCGGTGCTTTTCATCAGCATGGCGGCAATGACGAATATGTGAGAAGCTTGCGCACCGCTATTAGTGGCGAGCATTGCGTATACCATACCAAAGGATGTGCCGACAATATTGCGGGCAATGCAGAGGGACCATTGCTCGGGGGAAACCTGAGTTTAATTGCACACTTGTTAGCTACACCTACTGAGTTGGATACCGAGGGTGCAATTTTATTTATAGAAGATGTAGGCGAATATTATTACAATGTAGACCGAATGTTGGTGCAACTTGACAGAGCGGGTAAATTGAAAAATCTTGCTGCACTAGTCATTGGTGGTTTTACGCAAATGAAAGATACCACAACGCCGCTTGGCAAAACCATTACTGAGATAGTATTAGAAAAAGTAGCAGGTTATGGTTACCCGGTTTGTTTTAATTTTCCGGTAAGCCACGAGCAGGAAAATTACGCCCTAAAAACAGGCATGGTGCATACCCTTTCGGTCATTAACGATAAAGTTACTCTGGAAGAAAAACAACTGTAACTGTCCCTTTGTGCCTGCTACTGAAAAGGCAGCCAGATTTCACCGGTATACACTTCAAAAATTGCCTGATTAGCATTGTACCTTATCTGACCTTTTGAAAGCTGATGGATTTTTTGTTGCGCATAAAAGGGTTGTAGAAAGCTGCCAATTTGAATACTGCATAAGCGTTGCGAAACATTAGCCATTCCTGCGGCGAGTTTTTCGCTGCCAAGCCATCCTTGAAAACCCGTAGCGAAACAAATGGCTTCTATTTGTCCGGTGCTTATGGCACCCGGCAAAATTATTGGTCGTTTATTGGCAAGGCTTAACCATTCAGCATTATTTTCTAAGCCATAAACCAGCCACAATGCACATTGCCCGTTGCGGCTGTATGCGGTAAAGGCAACTATATCATCTGCCATTACTGTAGCATCGGTTAGCATGAAATTTTCAGTGGCTATGCTATCAAGCCGGTGTGCCGTATAGGTACCGGAGATTGCGGGCAGCACATAATGTACGGCATGTGAGCCTACCCAATTCTTAGTAAATAAATGCAGACTGTCGCGAAAAAAAATTACTGATTCGCAATCGAAGATTGTGCGATTGGGCGGCTGTGGCGTAAAATCTGTTTGATCTTCATAGCTAAACGAAATGGTTGGTAGCTGATTCCCATCAATCCATTGCTCCGCAGATGATTCAATTAGTTTTTTGGGAACGATAATAAAATTCAAGTCGTCACGATTGCCGCTTGCGTTGTTGCCAACATCAGCAATAAAAAAAGCGGTATCGTTTTGCGCAAGCGCCTCCCAATCGTTATTGTCCATACCCTGTAAATGGACCGTCGTCAATATGCTGCCGTTACTGGTATCAATCCCATACAGGATTGCCGGATTGCCCCCGTCATTTATCGCCCAAATCTTGCCATCCCAATACGCTGCGCCACTAATTTCTACCAACGCATCGGGTAAATTCTTTTTTTGAAATGGCGTGTATTTTTCACGACTGTAAGTGCATGATCCATCCTGTAACAAGGCCGCTGTATCGTAATTTCTGGCAGCGGGATCCGTACATCCGTAGCGAATGCTAACCTGCGCCGGCGTCTCTAATTGAAATGCCAGCAACAGAACAACCATCAAACTCTTGGCGGCATTGTGAATCACGGTTTACTCAAATTTTGCTTACAATCATATTGCCGTTATACTTGAATCAAATTACCTAAGCATACCGATTACCGATGAAACAAAATTTTCATCTGCAATATCAATCTAAAATATCGAGGGTATTACTGAACTCATGCCCCATTTTATCGCGCTTTGTTTTCAGGTAATTTTTATTATGGGGATTTGGGGTTACTTCCAGTTGCACCGTGTCCACTATTTCCAAACCATAGCCCATAAGTCCAACGCGCTTTTGCGGATTGTTGGTCATCAGTTTTAGTTTGGTTACATCCAGATAGCGAAGTATTTGTGCGCCTACGCCATAGTCGCGGGCGTCGGCCGGCAAACCAAGCATTAAATTAGCTTCCAGCGTATCTGCGCCGTTTTCCTGTAGCTTATATGCCCGGAGTTTATTCACAAGGCCTATACCTCTCCCCTCCTGATTCATGTAAAGCACAATACCCTTTCCTTCTTCTTCTATTTTTTGCAGGGCACAGGCTAATTGGTCACCACAATCGCAGCGCAGGCTGCCTACAATATCACCGGTAAAACAACTGCTGTGCACACGGGTTAGCACGGGCTCATCTTTTTCCCAGGTCCCTTTCATAATAGCCAAATGGTCAGTATCCTTGGTTTTATCATGAAACGCAGCCATTTTAAAATGACCAAATCGGGTGGGCATGTCTACTTCCACGATAAACTCAATAAGGCTGTCCTTCTTTAACCTGTATTCAATAAGGTCTTTGATAGAAATAATTTTCAAACCCCATTTTTGGGCTATTTCCAGCAATTGGGGCAGTCGGGCCATGCTGCCGTCTTCATTCATAATTTCCACAAGCACTCCGGCAGGTTCGAGGCCTGCAAGGCGTGCGAGGTCAATAGTGGCCTCGGTATGTCCTGAGCGGCGCAAAACGCCACCGGTTCTGGCGCGCAACGGAAAAATATGGCCTGGCCGGCCAAGATCCGCTGGTCTGATACTTGGATCTATTAACGCCCGGATGGTTTTACTACGGTCCTGCGCAGAAATACCGGTAGTGGTGCCATGGCCCAAAAGGTCGACAGAAACGGTAAAAGCTGTTTCGTGCATAGAGGTATTGCTAACCACCATGGGTTGCAGATCAAGTTCTGCACATCTGTCTTCGGACAATGCTGCACACACTAAGCCCCGGCCATGGGTAACCATAAAATTGATCATTTCGGGGCTTGCGTGGCGGGCGGCAGCTATAAAATCACCTTCATTTTCACGGTCCTCATCGTCCACAACTATAATTACCTTTCCGTTCCTGATATCTTCTATTGCCTCTTCTATCTTGTTGAGCATAAGCGTATTTCGATGGCAAATGTACAGTTGGGCAAGCCTAAATGTTGGCTAAACGTGGAAAACTACAGGGCTGCGTAACGATATGTTAACCTCATTTTGCAACTAACTTCCCGTTTTCCTGTTCTTTTGCAGCGTTATTATCAAAAACTAACTGTATCATGAAGAGAATTTTACTTCTAGGCACTATGCTTATGTGCCTTTCCCTTCCATTTATGGCCGCGGCGCAGGTTACTACCAGTGCCATGAGCGGTGTTGTAAAAGGTAAAGATGGTGTTGGCCTTGAGGGTGCCAGCATAAGAGCTGTGCATACACCAACGGGCACAGTTTATTCTGCGCAGTCGCGCAAAAGTGGCCAGTTCGACATTCCAAACATGGAAACCGGTGGCCCGTACAAAATCAGTGTAACTTTCGTTGGCTACATGCCTTTTGAGTCCACAGATGTTTTTCTGCGCCTTGGTGTTCAGGAGAATGTACTTGTAGAAATGTCTGAAACAGGCAAAGAGTTGACTGAAGTGGTTGTATCATCTACCCGCAGGGGTGCCCGCTCCTTAAAGGCAGGTACATCTTCCAACTACGGCGAAAGGGTGTTGCTGAATTTTCCCAACATTTCGAGAAGCCTTACCAATGTTACGAGCCTTACGCCGCAAGCCGGTGGTGGCAACAGTTTTGGCGGACGAGATGGCCGTTACAACAATATCCAGATTGATGGCGCCAACCTCAACAACAACTTTGGTTTGAGCAGCAATCCACTTCCGGGTGGTGCATCACAGCCTATCTCATTGGATGCTATTGAAGAAATAAACGTAAACATTAGCCCATACGATGTAAAGCAAAGCAACTTCACGGGTGCTGGTATTAATGCCACTACGCGTAGGGGTACCAACAGTTTCAGTGGCAGTGTTTATGGATTTTACCGCAATGAAGGTTTGCAGGGTCGCAAAGCAGCTGGTAAAGATGTAGGTCTGGTAAACCCCAGCACATCCACCACATACGGCGGCCGGTTTGGTGGGCCAATCATCAAAAACAAATTGTTCTTTTTTGTAAACGGTGAATTTGAAAAGCGTGACCAACCCGGATTGGTTTGGGAAGCTACCCGCCCCGGACAAACAGCAGGCCCAAACACCAGCCGCACTACTGCGCAGGATCTTGATGCCATGAGCAGCTTGCTAAGTACACGGTATGGTTATGAAACAGGACCTTATGAGAATCTGGGCAACTTCCTTACTGAAAGCAAGAAAATTCTTGGCCGTATAGATTGGAACATTACACCAAACCATACTTTCTCGGTTCGCTACAACTATATGGAGGGCACCGATGATCAGGTAACCAATGGTACCAGCGCTCCCAACCCCCGGGCAGCCAGCAACCGTTGGAGCCGCAACAGCATGAGCTTCCAAAACAGCTTGTACAACTTTACCAATAAGGTGAGCAACTTCTCCGCAGAACTAAAAAGCCGCTTTAATAATGGTATGTCTAACCAATTGTTAGCCACCTATACCAAAATAAGCGACCTGCGCGGTAGCGGATCAAGCGAGTTTCCTTTTGTTGATATTTGGAAGGATGGCGACTCTTATATGAGCTTTGGCTACGAGCTCTTTAGCTACCAGAATCAGGTAGATAACGAAGTGCTTATTATCACGGACAACTTTAGCTATAATGTTGGCCGTCACTCTTTAACCGCAGGTATTAGCTACGAAGACCAAAGCGTTTTGAACGGATTCCTGCGTTATGGCACGAGCTATTATCGCTATGCGTCAATGGATGACTTTATTAACGACAGGGCTCCGGCTGCCTATGGCCTCACCTACCCCTACGCCGGTCAGAATCCATATGCAGATTTGCGATTTGGCCAGGTAGCTGCTTACGTGCAGGATGAACTGCGTGTTAGCGATCGCTTCAAACTGACCTATGGTGTACGTTTTGACAAACCCTTGTTCCTGAACGACCTTACTTCCAACCCAGGTGTTAGTGCACTTACCTTCCGCGATCTTGATGGCAATCCGTTGAAAATCGACGTGGGACAGTGGCCTAAAAGCCGCATTATAGTAAGTCCCCGAATTGGCTTTAACTGGGATGTAAATGGCGACAGAAGTTTGGTTATTCGCGGTGGCGCAGGCATTTTCACTGGTCGCTTTCCATTTGTATGGTTTACCAACCAGCCTACCAACGCGGGTGTAATTCAAAATACAGTGGAACTCAGCAATACCAATGCCAACCAGGCAGCTATCCTGGCAGGTATTCGTTTCGACCCCGACAAAACACGTTGGCAAGGTCTTTTCCCATCGCAGCCGGCCGGAAGCGCTCCAGGTTCTATAGCTTCGGTTGATGCCGATTTTAGAATGCCCGTAGTATTCAGAACCAGCTTTGGTATCGATAAGAAATTAGGTGATGACTGGACACTTACCCTTGAAGGTATTTACAACAAGGACGTAAATGCCATGTATCAATACAATGCGAACTTTGCGCCAAGTGTTGGTACACTGCCCGGACCTGACAACCGCGAAACATGGACTTCTGCTACAAGAAGAGTGCAAACTTCAGTTAACGAAGCCATGGTGCTTACCAATACCGGTAAAGGATGGGGCATAGTAGGTACAGCACAACTGCAGAAGCGTTTCAATAAAAACTGGGAAGCCTCTTTGGCCTACAACTTCACGTATGCTACTGAATTGAGCGGCAACCCAGGTTCACAGGCAGCAAGTGCATGGAGTAATCTGGTGACCTTGAATGGCAACAATTATCCTCCGCTTGCCCTGAGCGATTATGCTACTCTTCATCGTGTAATTGGCTGGGTTACTTACCGCAAAGAATGGCTGCGCCATTTAGGTACCTCTATTTCGTTGGTATATTCCGGTTATCATCAGGGGCGCTATAGCTATCGCTACAGCACCGATATTAATGGTGATGGTTTGGGTTCAAACGATCTGATGTATGTTCCCGCCAATGCCTCTGAAATCATATTCGTTCAGAATGGCACATTTACACCACAACAACAGAGCGATGCATTCTTTAAGTATGTAGATCAGGACGATTATCTGAGCAGCCGCAAGGGAGAATACACCCAGCGCAACGGCGCACAGTTCCCATGGTTTAGCAATATCGATGCCCGTTTGCTACAGGATATCTTTACCA
>JAHEMO010000309.1 GCA_024643625.1 Chitinophagaceae bacterium | reverse complement strand
GCTATTTGCAAGGCAAATTTTGCCAGCTCCAAACCGCCGTTATTAAAGTGTACATTAAAGTTTTGCGTTTGGTAAAAGCGCCAATCGTACTTGCGGTACTGAATGCGGTTTTTACCAAAAGCAACCGAGGATACCTGCGCCGAAAGGCCCAGCGAAGCAAGTACCCAAAAACTAACCAATATGGCTTTGCAAAAAATGCCCGAATTTTTATTACTCATAGCGGTGTTTGTCCCAAACATCAAATTAATGGCAACGCTGTCACACAGCGCGGCATAATATCCTTAAAATCTTGTACCGGCTAAAGGTAGCGCAATACACATAACGCATATACGAGCCCCGGTGTTTTACAGGTTGCGCAGTTGCAAAGAAATAAGCTGTTTTTTGGGGTGCTCTTATCATTTGGCTGCAGCAGCGGATATTCGCGGCATGATGCGGGTAAAAAAATTCACCTTTAGTCCTATTGCCGAAAACACCTACGTTCTGTACACCCCCAATGGGGATGCCGCCATTATTGACCCCGGATGCTATACCCTACAGGAGCTGCAGCAATTGGCGCAGTTCATTACAGACAATAGCCTGAAACCGTTGCTGCTGCTGCAAACACATTGCCATCTCGACCACGTATTTGGCACCAAATGGGTAGCCGAAACCTATGGTCTGCTGCCGCAAATGCATCGTAACGAAGAGCAGGTATTGCAGTTTGCCCCCGCAAGCGGGCAAATGTGGGGCATGCCTTTTGATGGGTATACCGGCAAAAAAATATGGCTGAACGAAGGCGATACGCTGACGCTCGGCACGGAAACCCTCGATGTAATTTTTGCGCCGGGCCACTCTCCCGGGCATATTTGTTTTTACAATGCCGCCGATGGCTACCTGATGGGTGGCGATGTATTATTTGCCGGCAGCATTGGCCGCACCGACCTGCCGGGCGGTAATTTTGACGTGCTTATTGAAAGCATCAGCACCCAATTGCTGTCGCTGCCGGATAAGACCATCGTATATTCCGGCCATGGCCCCGCCACCACCATTGGTGAGGAGCGTGCTACTAATCCGTTTTTGCAGGGTGTAGGGTGATGGTGATTGCCACGGGGCTTCGTTTAGGTCATCACCATTTTTAGCCTGCAGAACAATAAAAAAGTTATGATGAATAGCATTCCATCCCTGTCCTTGCATCGCTTGTTTACTCACTGGATAGCAGTGGTTGTCTTGTTTTTGCCCATGATGGTTTCGGCGCAAATAGTGCCGGTGGGCAATGGTAGCTATACCACGCAATTACCGCCTCCCGATGCGGCCGGCAGAAACCTGCCACCCAACGGCACCCCAAGGGTGTCGGGTGCTGCGGCGGCTATGCCCATTGCTACAAGCGACTGGTGGACGGGGCTGCTGACTTTTAACGATGCCAATTTGTACAATTACCCGCTGTCCATGCGCGGAAGTTCGGCCGGACTGGTGATGAGCTATACATTTTTGGGCCTTGGCGCCAACGATTCGCGCCAACCCATGGGCCCCGAACAACCGCTTGTGGTTGGGGTAACTGGTTTAAGCGGTACCTACCCCACCGTATCCAATTATTCCGACTGGACGGTAACGGCAAGCTGGAATCAGGCAGGGAAGGTTTTTAATGCCACCATGGGCATGGGTATGCCCTTTGTGTATTGCACCAAAGGCAATGCCGACGTGGCTTCAGTAGTAGTGAATACGGGAACGGTTTCGGTGCAGAACGAAATGCTGCTCATTACCAATTCCATCAGCGGATCAAATTTTGCCGTGTACGCACCGGTTGGCGCTACATGGTCTGTTGCGGGGTCTACCTATACCTCCACGCTGGCGGGTAAAAATTATTTTTCGGTGGCCATGTTGCCTACCGGCGTAAACGCAGGCGCCACCGCCAACGATTTCAAACAATATGCTTATGTATTTCCTGCCAACACCGCCGTGGCATGGAATTACAATAATGCCAATGCCACCATGCAATCCACTTTTACCGTAACGGCCGATGTGAAGGAAGGCGCCGGAACCAATGTATTGCTGGGACTGCTGCCGCACCAATGGGCGCACCTAAGCGCAGGTTCTGCACAACCGGGGGCCTATGCCTACACCACCTCGAGGGGCATAATGAAAATGCTGGCGGCTAATTCCTTCGTGGTAGAAAACAAATTCAAGGGCGTGCTTTCTGCATTGCCCGATATGACCAAATACAGCGCAGGCTTCGATCCGGCGGCATTGAACGCCAAAATTGAGCTGGTAAAAAATACGGCTATCGATACCTGGACTGATTCTTACAATGACGGACTTGCGCTGAACAAACTGGTGCAGGTAGCACAAATTGCCGACCAAATGGGCAATACCGCTGCGCGGGATAAATTGATGAGTACCGTAAAAGCAAGGCTGGAAAACTGGTTGAAAGCCGTGCAGGGCGAAAATGCATTTGTATTTTACTACAACAGCAACTGGACCACCCTTATCGGCTATCCCTCCGGCTATTCTTCGGATGCCAACATTAACGATCACCATTTTCACTACGGATATTTCATTAGCGCGGCGGCGGCGGTGGAACAATTTGAACCGGGCTGGGCGGCCGGTTGGGGGGCTATGGTTAATATGCTGGTGAAGGACGTAGCCAATTGGGATCGTGCCAATACCATGTTTCCTTTTCTCAGGACTTTTCACCCCTATGCCGGGCACAGTTTTGCAGCGGGTCAGCTCAATGGGGAACCGCATGGCAATAACCAGGAGTCATCTTCGGAAGCCATGAACTTTAATGCCTCGCTGATCCATTGGGGAACGCTTACGGGCAACACCGCCATTCGTGATTTGGGCATTTACCTGTACACCACCGAGCAAACTGCCATTGAAGAATACTGGTTTGATATGAGCGACCGGAATTTTTCTGCCTCCTATGCGCAAATGATGTGCGCCCGGGTGTGGAGCAATGGCTACGATCGCAATACGTTTTGGACAGGCGATATTGCCGCGATGTATGGGATAGAATTAGTGCCCATGACCGGCTCATCGCTATACCTGGGACATAACCAAACCTATGCGCAGGCGCTCTGGAACGATATGACCGTAAAAACCGGTGTGCTGAGCAATACGCCCAACGTTAATTTATGGTTCGAAACCTATTGGTCTTTTCTGGCATTGACTAATCCGCAGGCCGCCATTAACCTCTACAATAATTATCCTGATTACGCATTGAAAAATGGCAATACTGATGCGCAAACCTACCATTGGTTGCATAGCCTGAATGGATTGGGAAATGTGGATGCAAGCATAACGGCCAACTATCCTATTGCCTCGGTATTTAAAAAAGGCGGCGACAAAACCTATGTAGCGCACAACTATGGCGCTTCGGATATCACCGTTACTTTTTCGGATGGGTTTACCATGCTGGTGCCTGCACGAACGTTGAAAACGAGTAAGGATATTGCCATTACGGCTGCCTTGTCGTCCTCCGCATTGCAAGTACCCACCAATGGCAGCGTTACTTTAACGGCAGCCACGACCGGTGCCGGTATTACCAAAGTGGAATTTTACGACGGCACTCAACTTCTAGGTACTGTAGCTGCAGCACCTTATACGCTTGATGCACCAAACCTTACCGCAAAAGTGCATGGCTTTTATGCCAAAGCATTTGTGGGTGCATCGCTCGAAGTGTCTAACGTAGTGTCGGTAGTAGTGGGTGCACAATTGCCCTGGCAGGGAAATATTGTGGCTATTCCTGCACAGCCTGTTGAAGCCGGCAACTACGATTATTACGAAGGCGGTGTGGGCCAGCATATTTCCT
>JAHEMO010000068.1 GCA_024643625.1 Chitinophagaceae bacterium | reverse complement strand
GTGTAGGATGGCGCATCTTTCATCCACTGATCCGTAAAACGATATTCAAATTTCAGATGGTAGCTGCTGAAAGGCTCCTTATAAAAAAGATGACCGTAACGTTCGTCAAAACTGGTGTAGCCATCGTAATTTACTTCAATGCTGCCATCCTTTACCCGGAATGTGTTGGCATAATTGTCACCGGTATTGTGATGATGGAATTTAGCCACCCATCCATCCAGATTCCTGCCATTAAAAATGGTTTGCCAACCATAGTTGGTTTCTGTTTGCCGTGGAGATTTACACGACCACAGCTGACCGCATAAGGCTATAGTTATCACTATTTGAAAACATAGATTAATGCGCATTTTGTGATCTTTTGTTGTAATTACTATGCGGTGCAATAAATCCAGCCAAACTACTAATGACCAAAAACATTATTTCGGGGGTAAGCTTTCAATAATAAGCTTAAGGAAATTATCAGCATCCCAATCGCCTTCAGTTTGGCCCATGCGCACTATTACCAATTGCAACGAAGGAATTACAAAAACATATTGGTGCTCATAGCCATCGCAAAGCATCATATCGCGTGGTGCGTTGGGATATTGTCCGCCGGCATTTAGCCACCATTGGTAGCCATAGTGTTGCAGGCTGTCGCAGGGTGCAGGCGTGGCTGTTTTACGTACCCAATCCACGGGTAATATTTGCTCGCCGTTCCATTCTCCGTTTTGCAGATAAAGCAAGCCAAAACGCGCCCAATCGCGGGGTGTGGCCCAACTGTACGAACTACCCACATAAGTGCCGCTGGCATCCGGCTCCATTACCATACTGCGCATGCCTATTTTCCAAAACAATTCGCGGTATGGAAACTGGCGATAATCGCTTTCGCCTGCACTATGTCTGATTATACGGCTAAGCACATTGCTGTTGCCACTGGTGTAATACCACACGGTGCCGGGATTGTCTTTCAAAGGCCGCGATGCAGTGTAGGCTGCCATATCCGCTTTCTTAAAGAGCATGTTGGTACCCTCGCTTGCCCTGCTGTACACTTCTTCAAAGTCCAGTCCGCTTGTTTGTTGCAAAAGCTGTTCAGTGGTTATTTTTTCACGGCCATCATTTGCGTTTCGCCATTCCGGCACCGGTGCCGGTTGCTTGATGTTTAGTTTGCCCTGTTTTACCAAAATACCAGTAAGAGCGCCGGTTAAAGATTTGGTCATGCTCCAGCCTAACTGAGGTGTATTGACGTCGAATCCATCGGCATATTTTTCGGCCACAATTTGGCCGCTATGCACTACCACTACAGCACGCATCCGCTGCGAGTTTTCGCCTATGTTGGCTTCAAAAGCCTTCGCCAGCACCTCGCGTAATTTTTGGTAGGCCTTCAGACTATCCGCAGGCAAAACGGCATTGCCACAAGGCCATCGGCAGGTGTCGGGTAGGGGAGGCGCCGGTGGTATGTAAAATTGCTGCGCTCTTATGGATTTTTCATCCCATTCATTTACGAGGGTGGCGCCTGCGGTATGCCGGTAAATGGCTCTGCGCTTTGCTATGCCCCATACGCTGCCGGTTACGGAACTGTCAGTTTCGTTCCACTTGTAGCTTGCCAGCGATAGCGGAAAAGCGCTTAGTTCTTCAGCCAGCACCGAAGAGGGTGCACGATGCTGTAAATAGATTGCACTCGCCATCATTTTAGCACCATATCCACTCATTATGGGAAAGCTTTGCCATGCGTATTTGATAGCAAAAGCCAGTGGGAGTAACAATAGCCACCATAACCTGCGCCAACGAAAAGATGCAGAAGCCATACCTGATTTTTTTGCGTTACATACAACCCATTTTGCCCACGCGGTTGGCATGCCGGCCACCTTCAAAGGCAGTGGTGGTAAAGGTTTCCAGCATTTGCAATGCATAGGGAAGGGAAATAAAACGGGCAGGCAGACAAATGATATTGGCATCGTTATGCAGTCTTACCAGTTTGGCTACTTCATTATCCCAACAAAGGCCTGCGCGTATGCCCTGGTGTTTATTGGCTGTAATGGCAACACCATTGGCGCTACCGCAAAACAGGATACCAAATGCGGCTTCTCCGTTTTCTACAGCTTCTGCCACCGGATGCGCAAAATCAGGATAATCAACAGAAGCAGGACCCTGCGTGCCAAAATCTTTAACCGTATAACCATGTTCTTCCAGCCATTTTTTGGCATCGTCTTTATAGGTGTATCCTGCATGGTCGGCACCTATGGCTACAGGCTTAGTTTTATCAAAAACCATAATAAAATTGCTTTTAACGAAGGTAGCCGTAATGTGCAAAGCAGCCGCTATTGGGTTGTAACTTTAGCGCATGAAAGCAAGGCTTTTGGTAGTGGCGCTTTGGATAAGCAATGTTTTGTTTGCCCAAAACATAGTGTCCGGCAAGCAATGCAGCAAGTTGCGCGAAATTACCTATCAGGCATTGTACCGTCAGTTTGCTGATGTGTTGGATAAAGAACAGCGCAGCAGCAACGGATATAGTACCAATGGCCAATGGAGATTTACCACTACGCGGTATGATACATGGATGCTATGGGAAGGTGCATTAAGCAGTAGCATTGAACATTATGTAGATGAACGCGATAGCATAATAATAGACAGTTGGCAGTATCTCGCTGATTTTGGTACGGTTACCGATACGGCAAAAGCGAATACCATTTTTAGTGCTATCCGCAGTCAGGTGGAGGGTTGTATCTTGCCTGTGGCTGATAGTTTGCCGCTGCTTTTGCAACCGGCTGAGCCCGATGCTTTGCCAATTACCATGCCGGAAAATTTGGCAGAGGCTATGGTGTATAGTCTGCCGGATGAGAATACGCCGGGCCGTGAGGTACTGCTGATGGTAGCGCTGGAAAAAACAAAACGCGGCATAAGACCAATGCTTATTATTGAAGCTTATGAAGAGCGGTTGCGTTTTAGTAATGCTAAGCAGAAACCCCTGTAAATATTACGGTTGAGCTACTTATTGCAGAACATTATTACTTGCCTTGATTAATCATGATTACGGCATTTACCTTGTGTTGCTGTGCTTTTTTGCGCCATACCAATAAGCCTGAAACCGCAAGCACCAGCAGTACTAAAAACTGTACGCTGGTAAACACATAACCTTTTACAAAATAGAGCGGTATACTGGCAATATTGGTAGCAATCCACCAGTACCAGCTTTCTACTTTCTTTTTGGCCATGAGCCACATGCCGGTAAATGCAGTAGCGCTGGCAAATGCATCGGCCCAGGGGATGGCTTCCGGTGCAAATTCTTTTTTGAGCCAAATGAGCGCGCTAAAAATGGCGATATAAAACGCGGTGAAGAAAAATGCTTGCTGCCATAATTGGTTTTTGCTGCTGAAACTGATGTGCAATATTTTTTCCTGACGCTCATCTTTCTTTAGCCACAGTATCCAGCCATAAATACTCATGATGGTGTAGTAAAAATTTACGCTTGCTTCGCCATACAAATGACCTTTTATGCTTAGGTAAATGAAAATGGTGGTATTGATGAGTCCTACCGGATATACCAGAATATTTGCTGCTCTGCTAAAGAATACGCTGGCAATGCCGGCAATCACAGCAATAAATTCTAACCAGGAAGTTTGTAGCAGACCATCCCAAAATTGCTGTGCTATTTCATTCATAACGGGTGTAGCTTACAAGTAAATGCATACTGCAAGATTAAGTCACCAAGCACTGTTATATTACTAACCTATTAAATTTCCTGATTGAGTAAAGGCTTAGCTGCGCAGGCTTCCATACCTTAGCGAGCCTAATAATAACACACTAAATACATAGCAAAATGAAAAGACAAGCTACTGCCGTATGGAACGGTTCAGGTAAAGAAGGCGATGGATATCTTACCACGCAAAGCACTGTGCTCAACAACACGCAATATTCCTACAACAGCAGATTTGCAGAGGGCATTGGCACCAATCCTGAAGAACTGGTGGCGGCTGCACATGCCGGCTGTTTTACTATGAAACTGAGTTTTGTTTTGGGTGGCCTTGGCCTTACCCCGGAATCGCTGGAAACAAATTGTACCGTTACGTTGGAAGATGGTAAAATAGCCACTTCTCATTTAGTAGTAAAAGGTAAAGTACCGGGCGCAACTGCCGAACAGTTTCAGGAAGCGGTAAAAGATGCCGAGGAAAATTGTCCCATCAGCAAATCATTGACTGCTGCCATCAGTTCTTCCGCCGAATTGGTGTAAGATCTGACTTTGTGATAAGCGGTTTGTACTTTTCGGATGGCTGGGCTAATTTTCTCAGCATCATTAACCAGTTATAAAAACACCAATATGACAACACAACAAATTGCTGACAGATTTTTCGAACTGGCGCAAAAAGGGCAATGGGATGCCATTCAAGATGAAATGTATTCCGAAAACGCAGTAAGCATTGAGCCTGCTCATGCGCAAGGCTTGCATAGCGCCGAGGGCCTTGCGGCCATCAAAGAAAAGGGTAAGGCTTTTGGTGACAGTATTGAAGAATTTCACGGAGGTTATACCAATGTACCCATTGTTTCGGCCAATCATTTTGCCTGTACCATGGGCATGGATGTTACCTATAAAGGCATGGGTCGGATGCAAATGGATGAAGTGGCGGTTTATGAAGTGCAAGACGGTAAAATTGTAAAAGAGCAATTCTTTTATTAGGCAATAAGTTTTATGCTACAAAGGCTCCGGGCAAGAATCGTCCGGAGTTTTTCTTTTTGGAAAAGACAGGGTGGTATTTATTTGTAACTCATTTTGAAAAGTACTGATGGAAAAAAGACAAATGCTGCAATGGCTTACATGGATTGGCTATGCTGAAGGGATTTCTTTCTTGCTGCTATTGGGCATAGCCATGCCGCTAAAATATATCTGGGATATGCCTCAGGCAGTTCGCTACCTTGGTATGGCGCATGGCTTCTTGTTTATGGCATATGTGTATTGGGTGGTCATGTGCGGTCGCAATTTGGCTTGGTCGGTTAAGACGATAGCCGCGGGCATTATGGCTTCGGTATTACCTTTCGGACCTTTTGTTTTTGATAAAAGAATTAAGGCAAAATATAGTGCATAAAAAAAGCGGAGATCCATATGTCTCCGCTTTTGCTGCTGTGATGTATTTACAATCTAATTTCTTCATTGTTCTTATCGAGAAACTTGTACTCCACCAAATGCAGAGTATTTACAGGTTTAAGCCCTATCCACTGCTTGTGTTTGGCCGACCATTTCATACGGATTGAAGGCCATCCGCGGGACAAGTATGCTGCAATGATGGGATGAACCAATACCGTAAGCTTGTGATGACCATGGGTAATCAGGTAATCGAGGTTTTTGGCAATCTCATCTTCCAGCACCAGCGCGCTGGCTATTTTGCCCGTTCCAAGGCAGGTAGGGCAGGCTTCGTCGCTTTTTATTTCTAGTTCCTGCTTCATACGCTGCCGCGTAATCTGCATCAGGCCAAATTTGCTGATGGGCAAAATGGTATGCCTGGCCCTGTCTCCACGCATAAATTCATGCATGGCTTCATATAATTTCTTTTTGTTTTCGGGCAGTTTCATGTCGATAAAATCTACCACGATTATGCCTCCCAAATCGCGCAGACGGAGCTGCCGTGAAATTTCCTGCGCAGCCTCCAGGTTGGTGCTCAGACTATTTTCTTCCTGATTGGTGGCAGCACTCTTATATCCGCTGTTTACGTCAATTACATGAAGGGCTTCCGTTGCCTCAACAATGAGATATGCACCGCTTGGTAAGCTCACCGTTTTGCCAAAAGAACTTTTTACTTGTTTGGTGACGCCGTAAGTATCAAATATGGCCTGGCCATTTTGGTAGTGCTGGATAATGTCAAGTCTATCAGGCGCTATGCGCTCCAGATAACTACGGGTATCTGCAAAGGCGACTTTATCATTTACCACTATGCGGTTAAAATCTGCACTAAGCAAATCGCGCAGAATAGAAGTGGTTTTGTCCTGCTCACCCAAAATTTTGGTTGGTGCTTCGGCCCCGCGCAGGTTGCGCTGTATGGCATGCCATTTAGCCACCAATTGATTCAGATCTTCGTGCAGCTCAGCAGTGTTTTTGCCTTCGGCTGCAGTACGCACAATCACGCCAAAGTTTTTGGGCCTTATGGCTTCCATTATTTTTTGCAGGCGGCGGCGCTCATCGCTGCTATGTATTTTTTTGGAAACCGCCACCACTTCATTAAAGGGTGTAAGCACCACAAAACGGCCTGGCAGCGATATCTCGCAGCTAAGGCGCGGTCCTTTGGCAGCAATAGGCTCTTTGAGAATTTGCACCAAAACCTGCGGCTTTCCCTGGAATACTTCGGTTATTTTTCCTGACTTTATAATTTCAGGCTCCATGGTAAGCCTGCCAAAATCGGCCATACCCTCAGCTTTCCAAGCCATATTTTGGCTGGTAAATTTCAAAAGTGTGCGGATATAAGGACTGAGATCGGTGTAGTGCAAAAACGCATCCTTTTCATAGCCAACATCTACAAATGCGGCATTTAAGCCTGGCATCAGCTTTTTCACCTTACCCAGATAGATATCGCCTACACCAAATGGATTTTCGGCGTTCTCTTTATGTAGCTCTACGAGCTTCTTGTCTTCGAGCAGTGCAATTTCTACGCCATTGGGCACTGCGTTTATAATAAGTTCTTTGTTCACGATTCCCCTGTGTATGTAAATACCAAACAGTCGCAACAATTTGCGCTGTTCAAAATAGTTTACGCTGAAATAGCCAAATGCAATTAATGCACCATTGCTAACCGGTAAAAGCTATGGGGAATAGTATGTACGGGAGTATTCGGTTAGCAGGCTTCAGCCAAAATTAGCAGCATGTATAAGGAAAATATGCCGGCTGCCCGAATCAAATCAAGCAGCCGGCCACAGCACTACCTGTTGGTAATGCTTTTATTTCTTCTTCTTATGTCTGTTTTTCCTAAGGCGCTTTTTGCGCTTGTGCGTAGCAATCTTATGACGCTTTCTCTTTTTTCCGCAAGGCATAATTACTTCGGTTTTTCTGGTTACAAAATATGGTTATGCATTGTCTGACCAATGCGTTATTCAAGTGATTTAATGCGGTTGTCAATTTCGGTTTGCAAATCTGGACGATCGATGTTGCCCCTAATCTGCTTGTACCATTTTATGGCTTCCGCGTTGCGTTTCAAACGTTCGTTCAGTTCGGCCAGCCGGAATTTGACTTCCATATTATCGGGCTGAGCCGCGGCTACTTTTTCAAAGCGCTCTACCGCCTTGTCCAATTGACCGCTAAGCAGGCCACCCATACCCAGCATGTATTGAGCATACATATTGGTAGAGTCGCGCTCGGCTACTTCACGCACTTTCATAATACCGGCCATAGGACCACCGCCATCGTCGGCACCGTACATGTAGCAGGTGCCTGCACCTACAATGGTGCTGTCGTTTGCGGGATTAATCACCAAGGCCTTTTCAAATAACTCTTTCCCCAATCCGGCAAGCCATTTTTGCTCATCGTTATTTTCAGCAAAAGGCAGGTATTCCAAAATTGAATGGCCGGCGAAGGTGAGGCTTTTTTCTTTCCCCTCCAATATTGCGGCCTTAGACAGGTAATTAAAATGCAATAATGGTACTGCAACGCTATCGTGATAAAAATGTGCCTGCGCCTTCAAAGCAACAATTTCCTGTACGACAACATCTCCCCTTTTTACATCGGCCTGCAAGCCTTTTATATATTGCTGACGCTCCGGCGACAAAGACGCAAGTACTTGTCTTTCAACAGATTGAATGTCGAATTTGGAGATATTGGCACTATCGGTGCCAGCTTTTTTAAGCCGTTTATCGGGCGGCACGGTATTACCGGCAAAGTATAATACCACTGTTGCTGTAATGGCGCCGAGAATTAAAATTAGCTGTGATCTGCTCATAGTTAAGAGGGTGCAAAAGTAACCGCACCCGCTATTTGAAGCAGAACTTAGGGTTTGCTACTCTTAGTTTTAACTTCCTGCACAAACTCTTTAGAAGGCTTAAAAGCCGGAATAAAATGCTCAGGAATTTCTACGGCCGTGTTGCGTTTGATATTACGGCCAATTTTAGCTGCACGCTTTTTGGTGATAAAGCTGCCGAAGCCGCGGATGTAAATATTTTCCCCCGTGGCAACGTTTTCTTTGATTTCTGTAAACATTGATTCCAACGTCAGCAAAACATCCACTTTCGGGATGCCTGTTTTATCGGCAATTTTGTTTACCAGGTCAATTTTACGCATGTCATTAAAATGGTGAGGTTAGCTTAGCAGGTTGTAAGGTAATACATGTTTTTGGATTTTTCCAGCTTTTGCAGCAAAAAGTTTCCATGCAATCGATTCATATTCAATTAATTAGTGCAGGTTAAGTTTCATATGTCCAAAAACGTATATCCCCAAAAAGAAGTTGATCCTGTGGCTGGTTCTGTTGTCCGGTCGAAGATTAATGCTTTCAAAAACAGGCTCCTGGAATGGCATGAAGTGGATAATAGAAGGCAAATGCCATGGAAGGGAGAGCGTGATCCGTATAAAATTTGGCTCAGTGAGGTAATTCTGCAACAGACAAGGGTGGCACAAGGCCAACCCTATTACGAACGTTTTGTAAATGACTATCCCAATGTTCATTTGCTGGCTGCTGCACCCGATGATGCTGTGTTTAAGCTTTGGGAGGGTTTGGGCTACTATAGCCGCTGTGCCAATTTGCTTAAAACTGCCCGGTATGTATCATCCGAACTTTCGGGCATCTTCCCGTCCACTATCGAGGGCTTGCTTGCACTAAAAGGTGTGGGCGAGTACACCGCAGCGGCTATTGGGTCATTTGCCTTTGGTCTGCCTGCCGCAGTGGTTGATGGTAATGTTATCCGTGTGTTGGCCAGGTATTTTGGTATCTCCGAGCCTTTTGATACCCCGGCAGGTCGCAAGGTTTTCCGGCAATTGGCCCAGGATTGCCTAAATATGGCTAGTCCTGCAGCCTACAATCAGGCCATTATGGATTTTGGAGCTGAGGTATGCACGCCAAAAGCCCCGCGTTGCAGTATTTGCCCACTCGCTCCCAAATGCTTTGCCTCACAGCAACATATGATTGCCGATTTGCCCTACAAGCAAAATCGGCTGGTAATCAAGGTGCGCCATTTCCGTTATTTTGTTTTTACCGATGGCAAAGCCATTTTGGTGCGCAAGCGCAACCATGCCGATATATGGCGGAACCTGCATGAATTTGTATTGGAAGAAGTAGCAGAGGCAGATTTTCCAACAAAAACGCAGGCCCGGAAATTGGCAATGGCAATAGCAGGACAACCGGCAACAGTGCTGCACGTAATTAATGGCTTCGAGCAGCAACTTACACACCAGCGCATAAAGGCCTTGTTTGTCATGGCAAGGGTACAAAACGGGTTTGCCCTACCGGATTACCAATGGGTTGCCATCAATCGTATGGATCAGCTTGCCTTTCCCGTCCTTATTAACCGCTATCGGCAGCAGCATTTACAGGGCTCCTGAGCATGGCGGTATTTGTTTGACCACAAATGCTATAATTTTAGCATTCAAATGCCAAACCAAAGCAAGCTATGAGAGGGGTAAATAAAGTTATACTGGTAGGAAATTTGGGAAAGGAACCCGAAATGCAATTGCGTGAAGGCAATGTGCCAATGGCGCGATTTTCATTGGCCACAACAGAGTCGCATAAGGACAAATTTGGCAAGCTGGTTTCACAGACTGAATGGCACACTGTAGTGCTTTGGCGCGGCCTGGCCGAGTTGGCGCAAAAATATTTGCATAAGGGCAGCATGGTGTACATTGAAGGGCGCCTTAAGTCGAGAATCAAAGACGATGCAGCAGGCAATAAAATAACCATTACAGAAGTAGTGGGTGAAAATCTGATTATGTTGGATAAAAGGCAGGACAATGCAGGTGTATCCTCTGCCGACAACGAAATTGGCATCGCCACTGAAAAAGGTATTGATGGTTCGGAAATTCCAACCGAAAGCTGATATTTTTTTACAATCAAACACAATAATTGGAAACATTTCTTGAGGGGCAGTATTTACCCCTTCTTCAAATTTCGCTTACCATAACCACGCAATCGGCCACGCTGCTGGTACTGCTTGGCGTAGTGCTCATCTTTCTGTCATTTTGTTTTTCGGGTGCAGAAGTGGCCTATTTTTCATTATCGTATAAAGACATTAATTACTGCAAGACCAAGCGCGGACCGGGTTACCGGCGCATTGTGCAGTTACTTACCAATCCTGCGTCGTTGCAGGCCAGTCTGGCTTTGGCCAACATCATTGTTAATCTGGGTATTGTAATGCTGGCCTATTTTCTTACCAAAGCATTTATGCCCGATTTGCAATTGTGGCTGCAACTGTGCGTGGCCATTGTGGCATCATCATTTCTCATCATCTTGTTTGGCGAAGTGTTGCCCAAACTTATTGCCGCGCAACACAATATCCGATTTGCACATGATGTAAGCTTGCTTACAGAGGGCACTTATTTGCTGTTTAGCAAACCGGCTACCATGCTATCCTTTGCGGGCGATAAAATATTGCAGAACGCCCGATCTAAACCTACTGCCGGTATTGAAGAACTAACCCATGCTATTAGCATGACAACCACTGCAGAAGAAAATGATAACGAAAAGGGAATTATCAAAGGCATATTGGGCCTTGGCCAAACCATGGTAAAGCAAGTGATGCGAACAAGGCTTGATGTAACAGGAATTCCATATGATGCCAGCTACGAAGAAGTGCATAGCATCATCAGAAAAGTACACTATAGCCGGCTTCCTGTTTTTGGATCTTCGCTCGACGAGATAAAAGGAATGCTGCATAGTAAGGATCTGTTGCCACATCTGCATGCTGCTGACGATTTTGAATGGCACGCCATTATGCGCGAAGCATTTTTTGTGCATGAGCAGAAGCCGATAGAATCGCTCATGCAGGAGTTTCAGCAAAAGCGTACCCATTTTGCCATTGTTGTTGATGAATTTGGAGGTACTAGTGGAATTGTTACACTTGAGGACATAATTGAGGAAGTGACGGGAGAGATAGACGATGAGTTTGATGATGAGGTGAGCAGCAACCAAAAAATTGATGACCTCAATTACATTTTTGAAGGCAAAACCATGCTGAATGATGTGTGCAAACAAATGAAAATAGATTCGGAAACATTTGATGAGGTAAAAGGCGAGAGCGATTCCCTTGCCGGCTTACTGCTTGAAGTAGCGGGCGAAATACCCGAAATAGATCAGGTGATCAGCGTTGGCGATTTCAATTTTAAAGTGTTGGAAGTAGAGAAGAATCGCATTCAACGCGTACAGGTTATTATCCGTGGGCCCGAAATGCGGTAATCTGGGCACGCCATTAATATTTTGGGAAAAATAGCATGGGTATCTTTATTGCTCCGGGCTAAACAATTTCTTTGCTACCCACCAATCTTCATTGATGTATAAAATTATTTTGGCAACGGGATGTTTATTGCTGGCTTGTAATTCGCCCTTTGTGCCCCGCCCTACGGGTTATTACGATGTTCCGCTACCAGCCAAGGCCTATCGCACATTTAGTGAGCCCGGCTATCCTTATTCCTTCGAATATCCGCAGTATGCGAGCATAATAAAAGACACTACTTTTTTTGAAGATAAACCCGAGAATCCATGGTGGATTAATATCGATTTTCCGGGTTTTAATGCACGATTCCATATCAGTTATAAGGCAATTGGCGAAAATAAATTGGATAAGTTAGTGGGAGATGCCTTTAACCTCAGTTTCAAACACACCTACAAAGCCACAAGCATTGTTGATAGTCCGTTTGTAAACAGTGCAGGAATTTATGGCGTGTATTTTAAAGTGGGTGGTAATGCAGCAACTGCTAATCAATTTTTTCTTACTGATTCGGCTCATCACTTTTTAAGAGGTGCCTTGTATTTTGATACAGCGCCCAATGAAGACAGTCTGGCACCCATGAATAGCTTTTTGAAGCAGGACCTGATGCATCTGATAGAGACTTTCCAATGGCAGACGCCGGCTCAATAGCACCCCTGTTCGCAATATTTTTTAAGATTATAAGCGCGGCTAATCTGGCTACATTTACTTCCCATAATGGCATGCCCGTATACTATCATCACTTATGAAAATAATTTTTAGATCGATTAGCATTTGCTTCACTACACTTTGCATGAGTTATTCCATTAACGCTGTAGCGCAGCAAAGCACCAAAAAGGCATGGGTAGACAGCGTTTTTGCATCGCTGTCACCCGATGAGCGGATTGCCCAGCTTATGGTAATCCGTACTTCGGGCGTTGATAAGAATGGGGAGGCAATTTTTTACAACGCTGAAACATTCAGACTTGTGAAAGATTACAATGTGGGTGCTGTCTGTTTGTTTCAAGGGACACCGGAACAGCAGGCTGCCTTGTTGGATAGCATGCAGGCTATGGCAAAAACCCCTGTTATGGTTACCGTTGATGCCGAATGGGGATTAGGTATGCGGTTTAAGGGTGTTGAAAATTTCCCATACCAACTAACACTTGGTGCCCTGCCCGATGCCAGTTTGGTATACGAAGTTGGCAAAGCCATTGCTGACCAATGCCGGCGCATAAATATTCATGTAAACTATGCTCCTGTAGTTGATATCAACAATAATCCCGCCAACCCGGTGATAGGCGTGCGCAGTTTTGGAGAAGATAAATACAAGGTTGCTTTGATGGGCACCCGCATTATGGAAGGCATGCAGGACATGGGTGTTATGGCTTGCGCCAAACATTTTCCGGGACATGGCGATGTAAGCGTGGACAGCCATTACGATTTGCCCGTCATCAATAAATCAAAAGAAGAGTTGCAGGCACTGGAACTGTATCCGTTTACACAGATATTTTCAAAAGGCGTAGGCAGCGTAATGGTGGCGCATTTGTATATTCCTGCTATTGATAATACCGCTAACAGAGCAACCTCGCTAAGCCCCAATAATGTAACTGATTTGCTGCGCCGCGAGCTGGGTTATAAAGGCCTCAGTTTTACTGATGCACTTGAAATGAAAGGTGTGGCTAAATACTTTCCAAGTGGTGAGGCTGCTGTACAAAGCATTATAGCCGGCAATGATATGCTATGCCTGCCGGCAGATGTGCCACAAGCCATTACCGAAATAAATAAAGCCATTGCCGATGGGCGGCTGCAGCGCAGCGATGTAGATGAAAAATGCCGGCGTGTGCTTGAGGGAAAGTTTGAATATGTTTTGGGTAGAACCGGAGTTATTAATGCGAATAATCTGCTACAGGATTTGAACGTCAAAGTGGCACCGTTGCGCAGGCAGGTGGCACAGCAGGCATTTACGGTACTTAAACAAAGCAGTCAGTACGTAAGCACGGGTAAGACAAAGGGTTTGTACATTATGATGGCATCTGCAAAAGATGCGGCTATGGAGCAGCAACTATTAGCCGAAGGTTGGCAAGTGGCATTTGTAAATAGTAAAGCGGCGGCAACTCAAGCGCAAACGGAAGCTATTGTCAGGCGCGCCATCAGCAGTAAGAAGACGATTATTGGTATCCATTCACTTAACCGTTCACCTGCCAATTATTTTGGTATGGATAGTACAGCGCGGGTTCTGCTAAACCAATTAGGCGACAAAGCACCTCATGCGGGTATTGTATTGTTTGGCAATCCTTATGCGCTCGGCAATTTTGAAGCCGGCAAGTTTGCTTCTATTGCAGTGGCCTATGAAGATGATGCCATTTTTAGAACCGCAGGTATAGATTGGCTGGCAGGCAGGTTAAAACCTATGGGCACTCTACCGGTTACGGTGGGTTCATTTACTTACGGTAGTGGTATACCAACTGCCGGTGGGCAACTGCCCTATGCAAATCCGGCTGCTGTTGGTATGCGGGCCGATGTATTAGCGCAGATTGATTCGATAGCCCTGGAAGGCATTCGCGAGAAAGCGTATCCGGGTTGTGTAGTTACTGTAGTTAAGGCGGGTAAAGTGGTTTTTGAAAAAGGATATGGTCACACACGTTATGATGGGCAGCAACCGATGCACGCAGGTTTATTGTTCGACATGGCATCAGTAACAAAAACAAGTGCAACCACACTGGCTGTTATGCAGTTGTGGGAGCAGGGTAGGCTAAAATTGGGTGAGAAAATTTCCAGCTACCTGCCATGGCTTATCGGTTCAGATAAGGAAAATTTGACGGTAGAAAACCTGCTGCTTCATCAGGCGGGTCTTGTGGCATGGATACCTTTTTACAGAAACGTGATAAATGAAGCCGGCACAGCATCGCCGGTTTTTTTTAGCCGGCAAAAGACTAATGGATACACAGTAGAGGTAAGCAATAATTTTTACATGCAGCCCCGCTATATCGACAGTATGTACA
>JAHEMO010000308.1 GCA_024643625.1 Chitinophagaceae bacterium | reverse complement strand
CTACTACATTCTGGTACACGGGGCAGGTAGGCTCGTGAAATACTACTGCTTCAATGGCCGCAATTAATTCTTCCTCCGCATGAATCATAAGGGGACTATGAAATGCGCCACCAACCGGTAAAATCAATGCACGTTTAGCGCCTGCAGCTTTTAGCTTTTCACAGGCTTCTTCTATACCGCCAATCGATCCGCTGATCACCAATTGCCCGGGACAATTATAATTAGCCGGTACCACCACCTCATCAATGCTCGCACATATTTCTTCCACTACCTTATCTTCCAAACCGAGTATCGCCGCCATGGTGCCCGGGTCGGTTTCGCAGGCATGCTGCATAGCCAGGGCCCTGGCTTTTACCAGTTTCAAGCCATCTTCAAAACTCAAACATTTATTGGCTACCAGAGCGCTAAACTCGCCAAGGCTATGGCCTGCCACCATATCGGGTCGGGCATCGGGAATGCTGCTAAAAGCGGCGATGCTATGGATGAATATGGCCGGTTGGGTTACTTTGGTTTGGCGTAAATCTTCTTCGCTTCCTTCAAACATGGTTTTGGCAATATCAAAACCCAGAATTTGGTTGGCCTGCTCGAAAAGGGATTTAAAAATTCCGCCTTGTTCGTAAAGCAATTTGCCCATGCCGGGAAATTGGGCACCCTGCCCGGGAAAAATGTACGCATGCTTGCTCATAGCTAATGAAGATTATAGTGCGGGTAAATGTGCAACAATCCGATGATTTCACTGATACAATTTTCGGGCGCAGGCGCTATATCAAATTACACCCTATAGCTGTTTTGTGTAAAACTGTTGGGTATCAGAAATTACAGCAGCGCGATGCAAATAAAACACCTCCCATGCGCTGTACAACTGCGCTTTGATACCGGATATGTAAAACCAAAGAATTACACCAAGTCGCTGGCAATGAGCCTCAGGAATTCGCTACGGGTTGTCTCGTTACGAAACTCACCGCTGAAGGCAGATGTCGTAGTTACTGAGTTTTGTTTGCTTACACCACGCATCATCATGCAAAAGTGCTTGGCCTCAATAACTACTGCTACGCCAAGGGGCTTGAGTGCGGTTTGAATAGAATCGAGTACTTGCTGCGTAAGCCGCTCCTGTACCTGCAGGCGGCGCGCAAATACATCTACCACCCTTGCTATTTTGCTTAAGCCGGTTATGTATCCATTGGGTATATAAGCCACATGTGCCTTGCCTACAAAAGGAAGCATATGATGCTCGCACAAACTGTAGAGCTCAATATCTTTTACAATTACCATTTCGCTCACGTCTTCTTCAAATCTTGCACTATTCAAAATGGCTACAGCATCCTGCTGATAACCCTGCGTCAGGTATTGCATGGCTTTGGCCACACGCTCCGGTGTTTTTTGTAATCCTTCGCGCTGAGGATCTTCGCCCAACAGGCTAAGTGATTGGGTATAGGTTACAATCAAGCCATTGGTAACCTGATCGTCATATTGCTCTGTTTTTTTGTAGGCCATAATACAATGAAGATATTGGATTCTGAATGAAACATTTTTCTGCGTATAAAGGTTGGCTATGCGCCTATCCATATTTACACATAGATAGTGCCATGCATGTACAGCACCGCCGCACCCGCCATCAATACCCTTCCCTGCACCATGCGGCAATACAGTGTACCTCCGCGCTCCGAAGCCTGATGGCAAACAATGGTATCTTTTCCCAATTGCTTTGTCCAAAGAGGTACAAGATGGCTATGGGCTGAGCCGGTTACCGGATCTTCGTTTACCCGCATTTTTGGATAGAAACAACGGCTTACAACATCAAAGTCTTTTCCGGCAGCGGTTAGCAGCAGCCCGGTACCTGAAAGATTCATCAGTTTATCCATATGCGGCGATGCTGCATACACTTCGGATTCGTCATGCACCACCACAACCATATCCCTGCCTAAATACACGTTTTCAATGGAAGATTCGCTGACGCCCAAAATGGCCGCTAATCCTTCCGGTGCGGGTATCGCGTTTAGTTCAAAAGGTGGAAAATCAAGTTCGAACAAATCGCCTTTGGCATACACCCGCAATACACCCGCTTGTTGAGTGGAAAAAACAATTTCATCTTTGGTAAAACCAAGATAATTGCGCAGCAAATAGGCAGTGGCCAGCGTAGCATGACCGCAAAGATCTATTTCGCCGCCCGGCGTAAACCAGCGCAAATGAAAGTCGGCCGTACCTGATGCATCGGCAACAAAATAGGCCGTTTCAGCAAGATTATTCTCCTGCGCTATTTGCAGCAAAACTTCATCACTGATCCATGCCGTTAAGGGGACAATGGCTGCCGGGTTACCGGCAAACCGTTTGGCGGAAAAGGCATCTACCTGGTAGATGGGTAATATCATAGATTTCAATTTAGTGCATGAAATTGCACAAATAAATTGAAGCATTACCCGATAATTAAATAAGTAGTTACGATAGCCAATAATGCAGCAGCTGCCAGCCGCAAACGCAACAAATAGTTATCGCATTCACCTTATTGTCGGTCCAGCTTTTTCTTGTCCGTTTGCGCAGCAGGCAAAGTAAGATTGTAGCGCACTGCCAGAATTCTGACAACAAATATGAGCAGGATGCAAAGGATTTGGTTTAGATAGCCATCAACATGCAAATACCGTAGCAGGAAAAATAAAACACCGCCGGCAATGCATGCCGAGGCATATAATTCCCGATGAAAAATGAGCGGCACTTTGTTAAGCAAAACATCGCGCAATACCCCGCCAAAACAAGCGCTGATGGTACCCAGTGCAATGCAGATTCCAACCGAAAAATCGTACTGCAGTGCCTTGTCAATACCGGCCAGGGTAAACAGGCCAAGTCCGAGCGAATCAAAAAGAAAAAGCGTATTAGGCACTACGGGATGATTGCCATCAATGATTAAGGTACCAATGGCTGCAATAAGAATTACGGTAATGGTAAGTTCGTTTTGCAGCCAGCCCACGGGCGTGCTGCCAATAATAACATCGCGGATAGTACCCCCGCCAATGGCGGTAACAAAAGCAATAATGATAACGCCAAATACATCAAGCTTTCTATCCATGGCGTGCCTGGCACCGCTTATGGCAAAAGCAGCAGTGCCCAGTACATCTATCATCTGGAAAAAACTAAAATTACCCATGGCTTATCTGGCAATGTTATGTGGAAGATTCGGCAATTTTTACTCTGCCATCATGGTTATTACCAATTCCACAATGTCCTCCGTATTGGGCTTGCTAAAATAATCGCCATCGCTGCCATAGGCGGGCCTGTGCGCCTGAGCACTTAGGGTTCTTGGAGAGGCATCAAGCCAGCGAAAACCACCCTGTAACTCCAGCACCTGTTGGTACATGTAGGCTGTGGCACCTCCCGGCACATCTTCGTCTACAAACAAAATGCGGCTTGTTTTTTTGAGCGATTTCAGGATGTCATGACTCGTATCAAACGGCAATAAGGTCTGTACATCTATCACCTCGGCTTCAATTTCCAAAACGCTCAAACGCTCTGCCGCCTGCATTATTTGCCGAAGCGTGCTGCCATAACCCACAATAGTAATATCCGTGCCTTCTCGTATTACTTCTATCTGCCCTAATTTTTCTTTGTAGGTAGCAAGATTTGACGGCAATTGCTCCTTCAATCTATAGCCATTAAGACATTCCACTACCACCGCAGGGTCGTTACTTTCGAGTAGTGTATTATACATACCCGCTGCCTTGGTCATATTGCGTGGCACGCACAAATGCATGCCGCGTAGCGAACCAAGTAACAGTTGCATGGGACTGCCGCTATGCCAAATGC
>JAHEMO010000307.1 GCA_024643625.1 Chitinophagaceae bacterium | reverse complement strand
CATCGCTTAGCTGAATATCCATAAACAATACATCGGGAGCGGCATGTGCTTCAAACCAATGGTTTGCGGTTTTAAGGCTCGATAGTATGGCTACCACTTCCACATCGGGAGCCAACTTGTGAAGTTTGCTTTGCAGCGCTTTTGCAATAATATTTTCGTCTTCAATAATAACTGCTTTCATCATGCTTCAATTAAATTAAAGGAATGCTTATGGTAAACATGGTATCCGATGTAGTAATGCGCACCGGCTTATCCGTCAAAAATTTATAGAGTGAAACAAACTGCGCCAACCCTTTTTGATTGGAGGTTTCCACTACCCTCTTCTTTTGCAGGTTGTTACTTACCACCAGATAATAATCTTCTACATACATATGAATAATTAATGGCGATGCTGCATCAATCACATTGTGTTTAATAGCATTTTCAATTAGATTTTGCAGCGTCACCGGCGCTATTTTGTAATGCATATAATCTTCCGGCACATTAATCCTTACCTGCAGTCCTTCTTCAAAACGCGTTTGTTGTAAATTGATATACAAGGCTACAAATTCAAGTTCTTCGCGCAGCGATACTTTGTCGGAATCGGCATGCCGCAGTATATAGCGATAAATACCCGACATCTGCTCCAGAAATTCCATCGCCATGGGCTGATCGGCTTCAATTAAGCCGGAAAGGGAGGAGATTGAATTAAAAAGAAAATGCGGATTAAGTTGCTGCTTTAAATTTTCGAACATGGCCATGGCCTTTTCCTTTTCCAGCAATTGCGCCTTGCCTTCGAGCGCCATCACCTGCCGGTGCTTTTGCAGGCGATACCGGTAAATAAAATAGATGATACCTGCCACCAAACCCAACATCAGCAAACTGAACCAAGCTGTGCGATAAAATGGTGCCGCCAGGGTTATGGCAACACCGGTTTCTTCCGATTGCCAGCTGCTGTCTCTTGCCATAGCCCTCACTATAAAGCTATAATTGCCCGGCGCAAGTTTGTTGTAGGTGGCAGCAAAATTGGCACTTGCCGTACTCCAGCTTTTATCTGTACCCGCCAGCCTATATTGCATATCAAATGGCGATTCCTCGCCATCTACCAATAAGCCAAATTGAAAATGTAAATCGTTTTCATCAGCACTTAAATCAATAACACTGTTGGTCGGCAGCAACTTTTCTTTACCGCCGGCTATCACAGCACTTATAACGGGCTTCTTTTTAACAGCTGTCGGTTGCAGTTTATCGGGAAAAAATTCGACCACCTTATCACCAATAGTACTCAACACATGACCATTGGCCAGCGTAGTGCTGTAATTTTCATACCCATACCGGTTTTCATTTATGGGTAATGTGAAATTGGAAAAACTGTTGACCGCATTATTAAAAACTGAAAACTGGTTGTACGCCGAAACCCATATGCGGCCGGCTGCATCGGGTGTAGCATCCATAATATGATCCATCACCAAACCATCGTATTGCCGGTATAATTGGTATGCGCCGCTCTGCGCATGAAAGCGATACAGGCCATCGCCTTTTTTACTCACCCAAAGATTACCCTGTGCATCTGCAGTCATAGCAGTGTAATAGCCGATGGCACCGGATTGCTTTGTAGCTGTTGCTTTTACCAACGCCAGCGTATCACCGGAGGGATGTGCAAAATAATCATCACCCGCCAGCACCCAGGGTTCTTCGTTAGCAGAAAGACAAAGAAAATCGGCGAGTGGTGGCTTTTTATCAAGCGTCAAACCTTTACCGTGTGCAAAACATTTTACGCTATTGCTTTCGCCTTGCCAATACCAAAGCTTTTCGTTCCCCGTCATCCACAGGCTGCCATCATTTGTCATCAATCCCTGATCAGCCAGCACCGTATCGGGCATGCCTGCGATGGTTAATGGCACAAATGAATTATTACCCCGCTTCACCCATGCACCTGCATTGCAAAACAGGTAAACCGCATCGTTGGCAAAAACAAGATTATTTATTTTGAAAGGCGTGAGCCCCATTTTATTTTTTCGGAGTAGCTTCAAGTCAAACACTGTTGTTTCACCGGTTGCAGGCTTGTAGTGCAACAATTGTTGCTGTGTAGTGCCAAGCCACCAACTGCCATCTGCTTTTTGCTCGCCAACAAAATCAAAAGATGCATCATTTTTTGCCAGTACCCATTGATCGAAATAATGCATTTTGTAAAATGCCTTTTGCGTATTGAACCGCGAAATACCGCCCACGGTGCCTAACCAAATGGTGCCATCTTCTTCATGCATCGCGGCCCAAAAAAAATCGCCGGCAATGGAACTGCGTATAGCTTTATTATGCTGCACAAGGGTAATGGAATCGCTATGCAGGTAATCGTAGCGCAATACTTCATAATTCCAGGTGCTGAGCCATAGCACATGGTTATTGTCTTCGAATACGGTAGCCATAGGGCCGATACCGGCAAAACCCGGCGGTTGCTTTTTGTACAATAATTTTTGGGTAAGCGGATCAAATGCTACTAATGCCTTTTGCTCATTATCATAATACCAGAAATGCCCATAGGGCGTAGCGCATAATGCAGCACTGCTATTGGCTGTAAAGAGGGCATTGCCGCTATTGTTTTGGGCTGCCGTTAGCGTGGCGGCTGCAATGTTGTAATATAAGAATCCCTGCTGCGTGGTCAGGTACAATCCCCTGCCATCCGGCGACGCCACCATACCATTCTTACGCGTATAGATGCGGGTGAATAATTGTTGTGAAGCAGGCTGCAGTGGTATGGGCACAAAAGCATCTTTTGCCGCATCGTATTGCACCACATTAAAAGCATTGCTTGCCCGGATAATACCATTTTTATCTACCAAAATATTAAAGCATACCTGTGTGGTATTTTGCGGCAGGGTGAGGTAGCTGGCAAATTTGCCGGTACTGGGCGTGTACTTAAAAATACCCGCCTCGGTAGCGCCCCAAATATTGCCTTGCGCATCTTCGGCCAGGTCGTGCACGGTATTATCGGGCAGCGAATTGGCATGCTTCTGTTTCCTGAAAATGGTGAAGTGTGCGCCATCGTAGCGGTTGAGGCCATTGTACGTACCTATCCACAGCAGGCCGCGGCTATCTTTCAAAAAACAGTTTACGATATTATAGCTCAGCCCGTTGGCCTGGGTAATATGATGGAAACTAAGATCGGGCTGCTGCGCTTTTGTATAAAAGTGCAGACCAAGCAAAACCCATAACGCAATACTTCGGCCCATATAGTTGGGCAAACTAAGTAGTTCCATTGATACGGAAAATTAATGCAGGCCGGTATGCCTTAAAAACAATTGAACTGCACGAAAACCAAAACGACCGATAGCTAGCCGGCATGGCCCGATAGGTAAAGCGATGCCTGAAATTACGCCGGGAGTATACCAAGGCAAGCATTCGATTTTGCGGCCTATCCAGGCATCTGCTTTTCATTCGATATAAAAAATCCGCAGCTCAATTTAAAATCGATACAGGCCGCCTTCATATATTTTTCAGTGGTCTGTATGCGAGGTAGTTTGGTTGAAAATTATTATACCATGACACGCATTTTCACCACTCTTATTGCGCTTTTTTCCAGCGTTTTGGTTGTTGCACAAAATGTAGGAATAGGCACAAATACGCCTGAGCCAAGTGCTCAACTCGACATAAGCAGCACAACAAAAGGTATGCTTGCCCCACGCATGACTGCTGCGCAGCGCAATGCCATTACGGGCCCTGCTGCAGGCTTGCTGGTGTACGACACGGATGCACAAGCCTTCTACTTTTATAACGGTTCTGTATGGAGTAATATGGGCGGTGGTGGCTGGAGCCTTTCGGGTAA
>JAHEMO010000067.1 GCA_024643625.1 Chitinophagaceae bacterium | reverse complement strand
ACCGTTGTAATCAGTTCTCCATCATTGTCTTCACCGGTATCTTTCTTACAACCCGTGCTGGTGATTACGGGAAAAATAATTGCGGCTATCAGCCACGGCTTCCAATATTTATTCATGGTTTATAGTTTTCATTTTGTGTTTATCGCCACCCAAACTAATGCTACACTTCAGGCCAATGTTTACGCCCATATCATCGGCATAATACCTAAAAGCATTCATGTAGTTTCGGTATTGTTTGTTGAGGAGGTTGCTTCCGGTGAGACTTAGATTCACATCGCGGCCAAACACATGGCCCATAGTGCCGGCCTCAAGGCCCAACAAGGTATAGGCAGGTGGTGGCGGCGCATAATCCGATGCCATGTCAACAGAACCATCGGGCTTGGTTATTTCAATATTACCGGTAGCCGGTACGCGTGTTTGCTCCAATACGGTATTTACCAACAATTTGATATAGGTATTGCGCCATCGGCCGCCATCAGAAAAATGATAACTCAGGCTGTTATCGAACCTATCGGCAGGCATTTGAATAATCCAGTCTTTAGCCTGCTTGTCCCATGCCCTTACCAGTGATATTTTCAGACCATAGCCCCAATGCTGGTTTAGCAAATATTCGGCCGAAGCATCAAAACCATGCATGCGGGCATTGGTTTGCGCATAGGAGAAAACCGGAAAAGCCCCGCGTATGGTTAGCTGTGGCGGGAAATCGGGTTTCAGGTAAATAAATCCATCAATCTGCTTGTAAAAGCTACTCAGTTCAACATTCCATTTGGAACCATTGATACCAAGTGTTGCCATTAGTCCGTTGGCTCTTTCTGCATCCAGATTTGCGTTACCATTTTCTAACCTTGCGGCACCATGGTGCAGGCCGCTGCTGTATAGTTCATTAATGGAAGGAGCCCTCCATGCCGAAGAGCCATTTACGGATACCCACCAGTTTTTTGAAGGCGTGTAAATGGCAGAAAAGGTACCGCTGAGTCCGCCAAAATCACGATCTGCAAAAGCATCTCCGTTATTGCGGTCAATGGCAAAAAGTGTTCGGTAGTCGTAGCGCAAACCGGCTTCCAGTTGCCAGGCATTTTTCTGAAATTTTTCAATGGCAAAAATGCCGCTATTGATACCGTGATAATTAGGTATAAAAAATCTTTCGTAATAAAGGTTTTGCTGGTATTGCGTGGTAATGCCCACCGTACCTTTTACCGGGCCTTTGCCAAAATGGTCGTACACCAAATCCGTGCCAGCCGTCATCAAACCAATATCAAGTTGCGGATTATTATTGCTGCTGGAAAAACGTTTTATATCGTATTCTTTACGGCGGTTGTATTGCCAGCTGGCCAATAGGTTTAACCTGCCGGTTTCGCCTTTTAGTGTAAAAGCTTTAGCCTTGAACAAGTGGTGCGCTACTGCCTGAAAGGGCCTGTCGATGGTATAGGTAAAAGGCTGATTTTTATAAAATTCCGGTGGTTCGCCGGAATTGATTACTTCCAGCAAATCGGTGATGTTGCCAATATGTGAGCCACTGTAAATACCCAGTTTTGTATTGAAAAAACTGTAAAACAATTCCAGGCCCTTTTTGGGTTTTAGCCATCCCGCAGTAGCGGAAAAATTCTGTTCGCCTATGCCACTATTAGCCAAAAAATATTGGGGCGTCCGGGCATTGCCGCCACGGCGTAATGTACCCTGAAGACGCCAGGCAAAAGCCGGATGCTTTTGCGAATTGCCTTCGACCATGCCGGAAATAAAACCAAGGCGTTGGTTGGTAAAAAAGCCTGTATGCAGTTGCCCCCGAATGCCGGGCGTAGCTGGCAGCAAATGCGGTTCTACCAATACCACTCCACCCAGCCCATCGTGTCCGTAGCGCAGCGTGCCTGCACCGCGTATCACCGTCAGGCGGTTGGCAATAAAAGGGTCAATTTCCGGCGCATGTTCGCTCCCCCACTGCTGCCCTTCCTGCCGAATGCCGTTGTTTAAAATAAGTACACGGTTGCTATGCAGGCCATTAATTACAGGCTTGTAAATATTGGTTCCGGTTTGCAGGGTGGTTACGCCGTTCATCCGCGACAGCGATTCTGAAAGACTCTCCCCTCGAGTAGCCTCGAGCTGCTGACCGCGTAGGGTGGCGGCACCGGTTTTCCGCCCAGATACAGCCAGGCCTGTAACTACTACGTCCTCCAGCGCATTTTGCGCATGGGGCATTTTTATCTCCAGCACCAAATCCCTGTCCACCACATGAATATGCCTTGACACCGGCAGGCACCCAATATGTGTAATGTCAATATCGTATTTCCCCGGGCACAAACCTTTTAGGAGAAACCTGCCCGATTCATCAGTTATGACCTCCAGCTTATGGGATTTAATAGATACGACTGCGCCCACCAGCATGGTGTGCAAATCTTCGTCTTCCACCAATCCCTGAACCTGCATATTGCATTGCGCCAGGGCAGGCCTTACCGCCATTACCCCTGCAAAAAGAGCCAGCCAAATATGTTTGCCGATATGCATTCGATAGCGAAAATAGTAGCTTTGCTAAAATTTGCATCATTGTTGCAAAAATTTAATCCCGATATAGCTTTCTCTTTATCGTTTACCATTTCATTTCAGCGTTAAGGCCTCATTTTTGAACAGTATCACACCGTTAGTTTCCGCCTATGCCTGCTGCAAATACCCGGATTAGTCTATTACAATTGGTGCTTTTTTTGAGCGTAAGCTTTTTACCTCTGGTGAGTGCAGGGCAAGATTATGATCCTGCAAAATTTAAACCACGGGTAAATGAAACCTATTATGCCGCCATTGAAGACCTGCGGTCGGGGCGCTGGGAGCAAGGCAAAAACAGTTTGCTGGCAATAGTAAAGGCCAATCCTACTTATGCGGATGGCTGGCTGAGCCTGATGGGCGCCTACGGCGAAAAGAAAATATACGACAGTGCCATATTGGCTTACCAAAAAGCATGGCCTATTGATACCCTGTATGCCAGCGATTACCTGCTTAGTTACAGCATAAACCTGGCCGGCGATGGCCGTTTTACAGATGCGCTGCAAGCTGTGGAGCATTTTCTGCAAAAACCCAAACTAGGCGACAGAAGCAAAAAAGCCGGTGAATATCGCCGCGACAATTACAGGTTTGCCATTGCGTTTGCAGAGGCTCATCCTAATCGTTCAAAATTGCTGGCCCTGGAAAATTTGGGGCCAAAAGTCAATAGCCCCGAAAGCGAATATTATCCCAGCTTTACTATTGACGATAGTATTTTGGTATTTACCCGCCGCACCGGCGGGCGGCGCGAAGATTTTTTTCAATGCCTGCAAAGTCCTGCCGGCTATAGTCAGGCGGCGCTGGTAAAAGGCGATTTAAACAGCCCGCCGTATAAGGGTGGCATCCAGATTTCGGCCGATGCGGAATGGCTGGTGTTTGCCGGCGACTTTCCGGAGCAGGGCCTTGGCAACTTTGATATTTACCTCTGCGAAGCGACACCGCAAGGCTGGAGCCTGCCTCTTAATCTTGGCGAAGCGGTAAACAGCGAGGCATGGGACAGCGGCCCAAGCCTGAGTCCTGATAAACAAGCCATATTTTTTAGCAGCAGCCGGCCCGGCGGTTATGGCGGCAAAGACATTTATGTAAGCTATCGCAAAGCCAATGGCAGTTGGGGCAAAGCCTTAAACCTTGGCCCAGAAATAAATACCGGTGCCGACGAACTGGCGCCGTATATCCACGTGGACAACCGGACCTTATATTTTACCTCGGGCGGACTTCCCGGCTACGGCAATACCGATTTATACTTTACCCAGCGCCAGCCGGATAGCAGCTGGCAAACGCCACAAAATCTGGGCTTCCCCATAAATACCATTGAAGATGATGGCAGCCTGGTGATAGCACCTAACGGAGAAACGGCATTTTTTGCCAGCGCCCGGGCCGAAGGATTGGGCGGGCTTGACTTATATAAATTTCAGTTGCCGGAGGATGTGCGCCCTCCCAAAACCGGTTGGATAAAAGGACAGGTATTTGATGCCACTACCAAAAAAGGTTTGCCTTCAGCCATACAGCTGCGCGACCTTGCGAGCGGCGATGTACTGCAAAAAATAATAACCGACGAAACCGGCCGATACCTGGTAACCCTGCCCGAAGGCAGAAGCTACTATTTTACGGTAGACAGAAAGGGATACCTTTATTTTTCACAGTTATTCGATTTGCAGCAAGGCCGTAAAGACAGCACCTATGTTCTCAATATTCCGCTGCGGGGTATTGCCGTTGATGCCAAATTGGAATTGCGCAATGTTTTCTTTGAAACCAACTCATTTGCTCTGGGACAGGCTTCGCATACGGAACTCAATACACTGGTACAACTGCTGAGCAATAACCCCGGTTTAAAGGTTGAGATAGGTGGCCACACCGACAATGTGGGCAATGCCACAGACAACCAAAAACTAAGCGCCAACCGCGCCACTGCGGTGAAAGAATATCTTGTAAAAAATGGCATTAACGCCACCCGCCTGAGTGCCAAAGGGTATGGCAGCACCCAGCCGCTGGCGGCTAACGACACAGAAGCGGGCAGGGCACAAAACCGTCGCACCGAAGTGAAAGTGGTAGATGTTGGAAACTGATGTAATTTAACCGCAAAGCCAGTTGTCGTGCATCAGGATATAATTTACTATTTAGCGCTCACGCAGGTACCGCAAATTGGACCCGTATTGGCAAAAAATCTACTTACCGGCTTTCCGGATGCCCGCTCCATTTTTACCGCCCCCAAAAAAGAATTGATAGCCGTAGCCGGTATTTCTGATGCCAAGGCTTCGGCTATTGTGCACTTTAATGCATGGCAGCTTTGCGAAAGCGAATTGAAGTTTTGTGAGAAACATGATATCAAGGTACTTAGCCTGCAAGATGCCGCCTACCCTTCCCGCTTATTGCAATGCTACGACCCACCCACTGTGTTGTTTTATAAAGGCAACGCCAACCTGAATGCAGAACGCGTAGTGAGCGTGGTAGGAACGAGATCGGCAACCAGCTATGGCAAGGAATTTACCGAGCGCATGATAGCTGAATTTGCAGAACACCAGATCACAGTAATCAGTGGCCTCGCTTTTGGCATTGATACCATTGCACACAAAGCCTGCGCACAATTACAGGTACCTACTATTGGTGTGGTGGCGCATGGTTTGCATACTATTTACCCTTCTGAAAATGCAAAACTGGCAAAGCAAATGATAAGCAACGGAGGGGTGTTGACGGAGCTATGGAGCGGAGAGCAACCGGATAAACATAATTTTCCAACGCGCAACAGATTGGTGGCCGGCATGGCCGATGCTGTAGTGGTAATAGAAACCAATAAAAGCGGCGGCAGCATGATTACTGCAGAATTGGCGCATGGCTACAACCGCGATTTGTTTGCCCTGCCTGGCAAGGTAACCGACGATAAAAGCATGGGTTGTAACCACCTCATTAAAACGCAAAAAGCCAATATGCTCACATCGGCTACCGATATGCTGGACATGATGAACTGGCTGCCGAAGGAGGTAAAAAAACAACGCCCGCAGCGTGAACTATTTATAACGCTTAGTCCTGCAGAAAAAACGGTCTTTGATATTCTGAATGGCTCCGAATTGGTTCATATTGATGCCCTGCGCATGCAGGCGGCTTTATCGCCATCGGCCCTAGCTACTGCCCTGCTTTCCCTTGAATTGCAAAGCCTGATTACTACTATGCCCGGGAATTTGTATAAGGTGATATAAGCGTTCAATACTGTATTAACTTATTCCTAAAACAGCCATGGAAAATCCGTCAATGGCAACAGGTTTTGCCCATATGCATTTGCCCGCCTACCTTTGCGCATGGCATCAAGAAAATCTGCAGCTTCTCTTTTTCCCAAAAAATTTTATACCAATAGCGAGCTTCCGTGGAACGATGGTCTTACGTTCGACGATGTATTGCTGTTGCCTGGATATAGTGAAGTACTTCCCCGTGAAGTAGATATCAGCAGCAGGCTCACCCGTAATATCCGATTAAATATTCCCGTACTTAGTGCGGCCATGGATACCGTTACCGAATGGCAATTGGCGGTGGCATTGGCTCGCGAAGGCGGTATTGGCATCCTCCATAAGAACATGCATACTGAACAGCAGGTGGAGCAGGTGCGTAAAGTAAAACGAAGTGAGAGTGGGTTGATTATTGACCCCATAACCCTGCATGAAACCGCAACCATTGCCGATGCCTTAAAACTGATGGCGGAAAACAAAATTGGCGGCATACCCATTGTAGATGATAAAAAGAAACTGGTGGGTATTCTTACCAACCGCGATTTGAGATTTGAAGACAATCCGCGCAAAAAAGTTAGCAGTGCCATGACGCGTGACAATCTGGTAATTGCGCCCGAAGGCACTGACCTGAAAGGTGCCAGAAAAATATTGGCCCGCCATAAAGTGGAAAAACTTCCGGTGGTAAGAAAAGATGGAACCCTTGTAGGCCTTATTACCTACCGCGATATTCAGAAGGTGCAAAGCTTTCCTCATGCTGTAAAAGACAGCTATGGCCGATTGCTTGTAGGTGCTGCGCTTGGCATAACCGGCGATATGCTGGACAGGGCAGCGGCGCTGATGCAAATCGGTGTAGATGTAGTAACCCTTGATAGTGCCCACGGCCATAGCAAAGGCGTGTTGGATGCTTTACGGTTGCTAAAGAAAAATTTTAAAAATCTTGAAGTAATAGCAGGCAATATTGGTACCGCTGCAGGTGCAAAAGCATTAGCTGAGGCCGGTGCTGATGGCGTAAAAATTGGTATCGGTCCGGGTAGCATATGTACTACTCGTATTGTAGCCGGTGCCGGTGTACCACAAATTACCGCGGTATTAGAAGCCGCAAATGCTTTAAAGCCATTTAATGTGCCCTGCATTGCGGATGGTGGTATTCGCTACACCGGCGATTTGGTAAAAGCATTGGCCGCCGGCGCCGATACAGTGATGATGGGCAGCATATTTGCCGGTACAGAAGAAAGCCCCGGCGAAACCATTATTTATGATGGCCGCAAATTCAAACAGTATCGTGGCATGGGCAGTATCGGTGCTATGCAAAAAGGTAGCAGCGACCGTTATTTTCAGGATGTGGAAGATGGTATTAAAAAATTGGTACCCGAAGGCATTGAAGGAAGGGTAGCTTTTAAGGGCTCTCTCAGCGAAACCATTCATCAGTTTACAGGCGGACTGCGAGCAGGCATGGGCTATGTAGGCGCTGCCAATATTGATGCCCTGCAAAACAAAGCACAGTTTGTGCGCATTACCAATGCCGGCATGCGCGAAAGCCATGCACATGATGTAGAAATTACCAAAGAGAGCCCTAACTATAGCCGATAAAAATTACAAGCGTGAAAATATTACTGGTTGCTGCAACGCATAATGAGATTGCCCCCTATTTGTCTTCTCCTCATAAACATAATGTACTGATAACCGGTGTGGGTGTACCTGAGGCGACTTACTCGCTCACCCGGCATTTGGCCCATCACCGCTACGATATTGTTATTCAGGCCGGCATTGCCGGTGCCAACGTCAATACCTTCCCGTTAGGCTCGCTGGTAGCTGTAAGCAAAGATTGCTTTGCCGGCCTTGGTGCATGGCAGCCTGATGGTTTTGCCGATTTGCAAAGCCTTGGGTTGAACAACGAGCCGCTTTGGTACAAAGGCAGCGAAACATGGATAGCCAAAACCAAATTGCCTGCTGCAGAAGCGGCAACAGTATCTACGCTTACTGACCATGAAAATTATTTGCAGGCACAGCAAAGCAAATGGCCGCATGGGGTAGAATCAATGGAAGGGGCAGCATTGTACTATGTATGCCATCAACTGCATCAGCCCGCGTTGCAAATACGATGTATATCGAATGCAATAGGCGATAGAAACAAAGCCAACTGGAATATTGCTGTAGCCATTGCAAATCTTAATGACTACCTGCAGCATTGGCTTAGTCCTTTGGAATCATAAAGCAATCGTTCCATGAAGCTAACGCTAGGCTTTTCCCCATGCCCAAATGATACTTTTATTTTTGATGCCTTAGTAAATCAAAAAATAGATACCAAGGGCCTGGAGTTTGAGGTGCAATTAGCCGATGTACAAACCCTTAACCAATGGGCAATTGAAGGCAGGCTTGATATTTCAAAAATTAGTTATGGAGTGCTCCCCCTTATCCTTTCCAACTATGCGGTGCTGCGTAGTGGTGGTGCATTAGGCCGCGGTGTAGGACCACTGCTTGTTACAGCAGCAGCAGCAAATGCCGATCGATTGATTCAAAATGTGCAAGCCCCGGTTGCTATCCCCGGCCAACACACCACAGCAAATTTTCTTTTTACACAAGCCTATCCGCTTCATACCAATAAAAAGTATATGCGGTTTGATGCCATCGAAGACTGGGTACTGCAGCACCCCAATAGCATGGGTGTAATCATACATGAAAACCGCTTTACGTACGCACAAAAGGGATTACAAAAGCTTGCCGATTTAGGTGAGTTATGGGAATCCTTTACCGGATATCCAATACCGCTTGGGGGTATAGTGGCGAATCGAAAGTTGGATAGCCATATCGCCCTACTGGTTGATAGCCTGATAAGGCAAAGTGTAGCTTATGCTTTTGCGCATGGCCATACTATCAGCCAATATGTAAAGGATCATGCACAGGAAATGGATGAAAGCATTATGCGGCAGCATATTGATTTGTATGTAAATGATTTTAGCGCTGATATTGGTAAAAGTGGCGAAGCCGCTATTGCAGCGCTATTACATGCATTGGCACCCGCTAAGCCCATTGATAACGTCTTTATCCATTGAAGAATAAGTGAGCCAGGTAAATTATATGGCCCAAACAAACAACATTGTAGGTATCGGTAAAGAACAACATCGGGCAGCAGTATCTGCTTTCTTTTTTTTGGCCGGTTTTACCTTTGCCAGTTGGGCAAGCCGCATACCCGATATTAAAACAAAACTCGGGCTTAGCGAAGCGGCATTAGGCTCACTGCTTTTTGCACTTCCTGTTGGCCTTATGGTATGCCTTGCTGTAGCAGGTGCATTAATCGGACGCTATGGAAGCCGTCGCGTCATGCTGGTGGCAGCGGTGTGCTATGCCATCGTTTTAATATCGCTTGCCCTTGCGCCCAACAGGCTTGCTTTAAGTATTGCACTATTTTTTATGGGCTTTTTTGGCAACCTGTTTAATGTGTCCGTCAATGCGCAGGCCGTTGCAGTGGAGCGCATGTACCATCGCTCAATTATGGCCACCTTTCATGGCATATGGAGCCTTGCCGGCTTCACTGGTGCTGCAGCAGGCAGCCTGATGCTGCGACTAGATCTTTCCCCTTTGCAACACTTTACTATGGCTGCTATCGCCTGCATAGCAGCTATACTTGTATTTGCACCACGCACCGTTAGCACCCGGGAGCAAGAAAGCAGTTCGCCTGCATTTGTATTACCCGACAAAAGCATTTTGCAATTTGGCTTAATAGCTTTTTGCTGTCTTATTTGTGAAGGAACGATGTTCGATTGGAGCGGTGTATATTTTCAGCAAGCTGTACAAGCGCCACCACATTGGATAACACTGGGCTATAGCTGCTTTATGGGTTGTATGGCTATTGGCCGTTTTGTAGCTGATAAATTGGTCACCCGATTTGGTGCAATACTGATGCTAAAAACCGCAGGCTTTGTAATAGCAGCAGGTTTTGCATTAGCAGTGGCTATACCCACCGTACCCATGGCTGCTATTGGTTTTATGCTGGTGGGGTTTGGTGTAAGTAGTGTAGTGCCTATTGTATACAGCATGGCAGGCCGAAGCAAAACGATGCATGCGGGGCAAGCAATTGCAGCAGTAAGCACGGTTGGTTTTGCAGGCTTTTTACTTGGGCCACCACTTATAGGCTTTATTGCAGAAGCGAGTTCTATGCGATGGAGTTTTGCTTTGGTAGGCATAGTTGGGCTTTTTACATCCCTATTCACCATGCGATTGCCAAAACGAACCAGTGCTTAGAGGATTAAGCCAAGGCATCTTTGTACACTTTCAGCACCCTTTCTCTTGCAAATTTATGGTGAACAATTGGTGCAGGATATCCATCTGTATCATACTCAGGTACCCATTGTTTGATGTACAATAATTTCGGATCAAATTTTTCTGTTTGCAATGTTGGATTGAACACCCTGAAATATGGTGCGGCATCGCATCCGCTGCTGGCCGCCCATTGCCATCCGCCATTATTGGCCGCCAAATCATAATCCAAAAGTTTCTGTGCAAAATAGGCTTCACCCCAACGCCAGTCTATCAATAAGTGTTTGATGAGAAATGAAGCCGCAATCATGCGAACGCGGTTATGCATAAAGCCGGTTGCATTTAGTTCGCGCATACCGGCATCTACAATCGGATATCCGGTTTTGCCGCTGCACCATGCATCAAATTCATTTTCATTATTGCGCCATTGAATAGCATCATACGCAGGCTTAAAAGCTTTGCCTTCTCCCACATGCGGAAAATGATGCAGAATCATATGATAAAAATCGCGCCATATCAGTTCGTTGAGAAAGCCCTCACTAAGAGGTCTGGTAAAGAATGCAAGTTTTCGAATACTTAGCGTTCCAAATCGCAGATGAACCCCTAGTCGTGATGTACCCTGTATTGCCGGAATATCTCTTCGTTCTTTATAATGTTTTATCAAATCGGCCTTCATAACCCTTGGTGGAAAATCAATATCAATTTCAGCAAAGCCCATACTGGCAAGTGAAGGCAGCGCTTTAGGTTTTTGCCGATGCATATTTTGCAGAAAACGATCCACGGGATAGGACTTCACATGAAAATCAGTTAACTGTGCCTTCCATTTGCGACTATACGGCGTAAAGACTGTATAGGGTTTACCATCATCCTTCAGCACTTCATCTCTTTCAAAAATCACATGATCTTTGAACGTCAAGAAATTTATCCCCTTTGCTGCCAGCAATTTTGATACTGTTCTATCACGCTTCAGGGCATAAGGATCGTCATCATGATTAGCATAAACTTCCTGCACATCATAATCCTGTAATAATTGCTGCCAAACCTCAGCGGCAAAACCATAACGCACATCCATTGAACTTTGAATGACTGTTAGCTTTTCCTGCATATCAGTCAAAGCATTGTGAATAAACTGCACGCGTTTATCCTGTTTGTCATCCAGCGCATCAAGTATAGCCCGGTCGAAAATAAAAACAGGTATTACCGGTAGCTTAGCCTTCAGCGCATGATAACATGCTGCATTATCGTCAAGCCGCAGGTCGCGGCGAAACCACATAATATTTACTTTCATGAAGATGCTGTTAATGCTGGATGATAACCCGTTTTACTACGCATTGTTCGCAACCTGATCAGCCTGCAAAAATTGATGTACTGCCGGCACAAAGGGATGAAGCTCAAACGTTTTACCCTGAAGTTCTTTTACCCATTTAAGACCAATTATGGCATTGGTAACAAAAATTCCGTCTGCATCTAACAACCGCTCTACGGTCAGATTATCTTCTACAATTGCAGAAGGCAGATGATGGCTGCTGTTTATCAGATGTTGTCTAACCACTCCCGCCACCGGACCTTCTGATAACAACGCCGTGAAAATGACATCCTGCTTAATGATCCAAACATTAGCGATAGTAGAATCTGCTACACGTCCAAAGTGATTTAATACAATGGCATCATTCCAATGCCGCTGCTTAGCCTCGTGGGCTGCCATGGCATACAGCAAATAATTATTGCTTTTAATATTGGCCAATGCATCAGCAGCTTTAAAGCCAATATTTGCAATGCCCAATACTAATCCGTTCACATTAAGTTTCAAACGCTGTTCATCAATTGGCCAGGTTTGTACTAATATGTTGGCATGCATATTGTCCGCGTCATACAATCCGCCGTTACCACGAAAAATGGTAAGGCGTACACGAGCTAGTTTTTGCAAGTTATTTTTCCGCACCAATTCATGAATGACGGAGGCCAGAAACTGCGGCGTGAGATAACCCGGATAATCAAAACATAATTGCAACATTGAGCGAAAAACGCGGTCAAAATGTAGTGCCTCGTTTACAATGGTATTATGCTTATAAAGAATGGTTTCAAAAAAGCCATCCCCATAGCGAAATGAACGATTATTTATACCTATTGCTGCCTTGTTTTCGTTGTAATATTTACCATTGAGGTATATGAGCATGATGAATACCGCTATAGATAATTACAAGACTATTGTTTTGATATCGCCATCCACCACAAGTCGTCCGGCTGTTTTAGCTATCACATCTTCTACAGTTACGCCGGGAGCTATTTCACGCAGTTCAAACCCACGCGTTGTAATGTCAAATACACCCAATTCCGTTACAACTTTTCTTACACATCGCAAGCCTGTTATGGGCAGGGTACATTGCGAAAGCAACTTACTTTCACCAGCCCTGTTGGTATGCTGCATGGCAACAATTATGTTTTGAGCGCTGGCCACAAGATCCATAGCACCACCCATACCCTTAACCATTTTTCCTGGTATTTTCCAATTGGCTATATCGCCGTTATCAGCTACTTCCATGGCACCCAACACCGTCAGGTCTATTTTACCGGCCCTTATCATACCAAAGCTCATGGCACTATCAAAAAAAGCGGAACCTGGAATTGTGGTAATCGTTTGTTTGCCTGCATTTATAACATCAGCATCCTCCTCACCTTCCATAGGAAAAGGTCCCATGCCCAATAAACCATTTTCGCTTTGTAAAACTACCTGCACGCCTTCGGGAATATAATTAGCGACTAACGTGGGAATACCGATTCCCAGATTTACATACATGCCATCGCGCAGTTCCTGTGCTATTCGTTTTGCTATTTGATTTTTATCCAGCATTACAATGGGCTTAGTGATTAAACTGTTGATTTGGCCTGTACCGTTCTTTGCTCAATTCTCTTTTCGAAATGATCTCCTTTAAATATGCGATGCACATAAATACCCGGCGTGTGAATTTCGTTAGGATCCAGTTGGCCCGGCTCCACAAGATGTTCCACTTCTGCAATGGTTATACGGCCGGCCATAGCCATTAGCGGATTAAAATTTCTTGCCGCTGCTTTAAATATCAAATTGCCTTGTGTATCGCCCTTCCAGGCTTTCACCAAAGCAAAGTCGGCTTCAAAAGCATATTCCATCAGATAGTCTTTTTCCTGCCCAAATAGTTTGAATGGTCTGCTTTCTTTATCTGCAGCTACTTCGGTACCATAGCCCGCAGGTGTGAAAAATGCAGGAATCCCATACCCGGCCATCATGCATCTGGTAGCCAACGTACCTTGTGGAATCAACTCAACTTCCAATTCACCGGAAAGTAACTGCCGTTCAAATTCCGCGTTTTCTCCTACGTACGACGATATCATTTTCTTCACTTGCCGTTGTTGTAACAACAACCCAATACCAAAATCATCCACGCCGGCATTATTGCTGATGCAAGTTAATTGCCGCACGCCTTTTTTTACTAAAGCGGCTATGGCATGCTCAGGAATGCCACAAAGCCCAAAGCCGCCAAGCATTAACACAGCGCCGTCGCTTATATCATGAATGGCATCTGAAGCATGCGCAAATACTTTGTTAGACATAGAATACAAATTTACTGAATAGAATCAAGAACAATTTCCGCAGGCTGAGGACGGTATCTTCTTTCATAGTTTGCATCGCGTTGCCTGTTGCCGTAATTGGTTACACTATCAAGCAACACACGATACTCAGAAGGATGATTGATGTAATACCTATTGGCTTCATTAAATTGTTCACGTGTTACATTATGCATGCCCAGTACGCGATAATACAAGGTGTTTGTTGCGCTGTCAATATTGCGAAGGGTATCAAGCTTTACGTAGTAGCCGGCGTATTCATCTACCATGGCAAGATCCCAAATCAGTAGTTTCATCTTACCGGCTGGAATGGGTGGCTTGTTAGAACAGCCTATTAAAAGCATAGCAATAACACCAAATAAACCTCCAACAATTATTAGGCTTTTCAAATTTTATCCTTTCAGCTGTTCTAGATATTTATTGGCGTTGGTAACATCAATCTTTTGCAGTATTTCCAAAGCCCTTGCTCTTTGCTGACTATTAGCTGATTTAAAAATGTGTACTAATTCGTCGCTTTTGCTTTGCATAAAAAATTGCAGCAGCATGGTATTAGGATTACTTGCGTTAAACGTATTGAGTTCATTCAAAACATTCAGCATTTCGGCTCTTGCCTTCTCTTCATCTTCAAAATATTGATCCAGGCTATTTCGATAATATTGGTAAACAACATCCTTCATGGTGCTGTATCTGGTATTATTGGCATTTTCTGCAAGCCAGTAGCGGTTGCGCAAACCATCAAATTGCGTCCATCCGGATATTCCTCTTCCTTGTGGTGCATTGTTTACCACAA